>CAZWZW010000133.1:0-8669 GCA_964639125.1 uncultured Verrucomicrobiota bacterium | reverse complement strand
GTGATTCTTGTCTCACAACGGATATGCGGTCGTGCCTGCTGGAGATAGCAATGTCTGAGTCATATAAGAAAATTCGCAATCTATTGATGAATCTGTTGGATAATATCTCCGATCAGATCTATTTCAAGAATCGGGATTCGCACTTCATTATGGTCAACAAGGCCTCCGCCGAATGGCATAAACTGAAGTCGCCCGAGGAGGCCGTGGGGCTGACCGATTTCGATGTCTACAAGGAGGAGGATGCCCGCCGCATGTTGGAAGATGAGCAGCGTATTCTGAAAAGTGGTGAAGCGATGCTGGGGATAGAGGAGCATGAGGTCTGGCAGGATGGCGAGGAGGCCTGGGTTTCGACTTCCAAGATGCCTTTGCATGATGAAGACGGTTCGATCATCGGTACGTTTGGTATTTCCCGTGATATCACAGAACAAAAAAACGCGGAAATTCGGGCGGCGCGTTTTGCCGAGGAAAACCGGCAGTTCCGCTTGCGGATGGAGCAGGAACTGCATATCGCCGGACAGTTGCAGAAAACATTTTTCCCTCATACCTATCCGGTTTTCCCTCGCGGGATTGCTCCAGACCAGAGCGCAGTACAGTTTCAGCATTTCCATAGTTCCGGCGATTTGGTCGGTGGGGATCTTTGTTCGATCATGCAACTTTCAGATACGCAGGCCGGCGTGTTCCTTTGCGATGTGATGGGGCATGGTGTTCGTGCGGCACTGGGTACCGCATTGGTTCGGGCGCTGGTAGAGGAAATTTCTGAGCAAGAAAAAGATCCTGGACGTTTTCTGCAACGAATGAACCGGATGCTGCAACCCATGCTTCATCAAGACGATGAACTATTCTATGTCACGGCGTGTTATATGGTGGTGGATTTTGCAACCGGAAAGTTGGAGATGGCCAATGCCGGGCATCCGATGCCGGTGGTTATTGAGGATCAAAAAGTGGATTGGATCATGCATGATCGCCTGGCCTGTGGATCGGCGTTGGCCATTAGTGATGAGATGGAATTCCAGACGATCACGCGGCAATTGAAAATCGGCGATTCCGTGGTCATGTTTACCGATGGGGTTTATGAGGTCGATGATGATGAAAGGCATGAATTTGGCGAAGATCGTTTGCTGGAGGCGTTTCAGCGGCATCGAAAGCTTCCATTGAAACAGCTTTTTCCTTCTGTTCTAAATGAAGTGCTGCGCTTTTCTGACAAAGGATCGTTTGAGGATGATGTTTGTCTGGTCGGGTTTCACCTATGCCATGCATTGGATGCCTGATGGGCAGAGGTGCAACAATTATTGAACAAGTACCCTTGCTTGCTCCAGCACCCCGTTGTCGGAAAAACCCTGAAGCGATGTCAAGGTGGAAAAATTAGGGATTGGAATAATTTCGCCGGTTTCGGAATGAACCTTGATTCCTTGATCAATGAACTCTATCTTTTCTTTCGGCATGGCGATCTCCTACTGTTTATCCAACTGCAAAATCACAGTCGGACTTTCGCCCTATCCGCCCTTGCAGGAGTGCCTTTTTTGTTTAAATACAGCAGTTGAATACGACGGAGTTGAATAATGAGTGATTTCCCAAAATGCCCTGAATGTGCTTCTGAATATGCCTATGAAGACCGGGATATGCTGGTCTGCCCGGATTGTGGGCACGAATGGAGTGCGGACAGTACGGGGTCCGAGTCAGAAGGGGGCCTTACGGTCCTTGATGCAAACGGCAACGTCTTGGCCGATGGCGACTCGGTGACCATTGTTAAAGGACTAAAGGTTAAAGGCGCGCAGTCCGACCTGAAAGTCGGTACAAAGGTTAAAAATATCCGCCTCGTCGATGGCGATCACAACATTGACTGCAAAATCCGCGGCTTTGGTGCCATGAAGCTAAAATCTGAATTTGTTAAGAAGGCCTAGCCGTCTCGGCATTCTTAATCTGGAACATGCAGATGCTACCGGCAATGGCGGCGTTGAGCGATTCACATTCCCTGGCTAGCGGGATGGTTATTTTTTGGGTGGCAAGCTGCATCAGCTCGTCCGACACCCCATGGGCTTCGGAGCCAATCACCAGCACGTTTTTCTTTCCAAACGGTGTTTCATAGAGGTTGTCGCCCTCGTAGCCGGTGGTAATGCATAGGTCATAGTTCGTCTTCAGCATCCGCTCAATATCATCGTGGGTGACCTGCCAGATATTGGCAAAGGCAAAGGTGCCCATCGTGGAGCGGATCACTTTGGGATTAAAGGGTTCGACGCAGTCGCCATAGAGCAGGATGCCATCGAATCCTGCACCGACCGCGGAGCGAATGAGTGTGCCGAGGTTGCCGGGGTCGCGGATGGTGTCGAGCAGCAGGTACTGCCCGGTGTCCGGAAAAAACTCAAACGGAGCAGGGGTATGGCGTACCACGCCGAGGATGCCCTGGGCATTCTTGACGTCGGAAATTTTTTCAAAAATAAAATCGGGTATGAGGACGGTATCGATGGAGCCGGGTAGGCGCGATTCATTTTCCCAGTCGCTGGAGATGACGAGGGTTTCAATTTTATATTGTCGACTTTCATGGGTCAGCAAGGTGTCGATCCCTCGCCAGCCTTCGATGATAAAAGTGCCGCACTCCTGCCGGGTCTTCTTGGAATTGCCGAGTGCCCGGAGCTGTTTCACAAAAGGGTTGGTGGTGGATGTAATTTCGCGGATCATTGTCGGCTCCCGTCAAAATAGTAGAAGCCATTGGCTTCGGTTTGAATCTGTTGCAGGGTTAAGTTGGGGCGAGCTTTGATGCCGTGATGCAGAATATGAAGAAGTGTTATGGAGTCGTCTTGTGCCCGATGCTGCCTGGTTTGGGGCAGGCCAATGGAATTAGTCAGTGCGGCGAGCTTGTGCGAGGAAGCATTGGGATACCAATGCCGAAAAAGGGTCAGCGAGTTGATCACCGGATTGTTCACGGGCTCAAGCTGGTTTCGCTCGATTTCAGCTTTCATGAACCGGACATCGAACGAGGCGTTGTGGGCAATGAGCACGCTATCACCGATAAATTGCGTAAACATCGTGTAGGCTTTGGTGAAATCGGGTTTGTCCGCCACCATTTCATTGGTGATGCCGTGAATGTGTGCATTGTTGATGGGGCGGCCGGGGTTGATTAGGCACGAGCCGGACTCTACGATTTTTCCATTCATATATCGGGCATATCCAATTTCAATGATCCGGTCGTTTTTCGGGCTCAAGCCGGTCGTTTCAACATCAAAGGCCACAAAGCTTGGTTCTGCCGTTTGGTTTCCGTAAACGGTGGGTGCAAGCAGGATCAGGATGATGAAAATCAACTTCTTCATGTCGAGTGCTTGGAAATTACCTGACGGGTGATTAGCATGGCGAGAATTTAGCGGAAGAAACATGATGGATGAAAAGCTACTCAAACGACTGCCGGAAAATACCACGGTGGTTCAACATGCAAAACTGAAAGACTATACCACCTTCCAATTGGGGGGATCCTGCCCGGTTTTAATTGATTGTCTGGATGGAGATGCGCTGGCGAGAACGGCAGAGCTCCTTTGCGCCGAGTCGATTCATTTTATGGTTATCGGCCAAGGTTCCAATCTGTTGGTGGCGGATGCGGGGGTTGATTGTGTTGTGCTGCGCTACTGTGCAAAGGACAAAGCCCATATTGCTTTTGACGGATGCCGTGTGCGAGTTTCTGGCCATACTCTGGTGGATGATTTGGCGCGGCTCGCCATGGAGCAGGGCGTTGGCGATGTTTCGTTTTGCAGCGGAATCCCGGGAACGGTGGGGGGTGCCATTGCGGGCAATGCCGGGGCGTTTGGACGTCAGATTGGCGACGTCGTTGAATCAGTTGAATTGCTGGAAGTCGATGGTTCGCGCTGCACGGTTCCTGTTGAAAAACTCGGGTTTGAATATCGCTCCTCGGTGCTAAAGCAGACCGGCGGTGTGATCCTGAGTGCCGTGCTAAAACTGGAGCCTGCCGATATTCCGACCCTGGAAAAAGAGCGCGAACGCATCATGGAGCTGCGGCGCACGAAGCATCCCGATTGGCGGACCCTGCCTTGTGCCGGAAGCGTATTTCGCAATGTTGAGCCAACCTCGGCGGCGGAGCGTCGGCAGGCGGCCGGCTGGTTTCTCGAAGAGGCGGGCGCAAAAGGGGTTAAGGTGGGGGGCGCTCACCTGTTCGAAAAGCACGCCAATATTATTATTGCCGAGCCGGAGGCCTCCGCGCTCGATGTGTTTGAGTTAACGGAAAAGATGATTGCCGCCGTGCGGGAAAAGTTTGGGTTTGAACTGGTGAGGGAAATTAAACTGTTGGGTGAGTTCTGATGGAAAAGGTTCGCATTGGCGTAAGCGCCTGTCTGTTGGGCGAGAAGGTTCGCTATGACGGTCAGCATAAGCTCGACAGCTACCTCACCGGGACGCTTTCGCAGTGGGTTGAATTTATTCCGGTCTGTCCAGAGTTTGAAATGGGGCTTGGGGTTCCCCGCGAACCCATGCGGTTGGAAGGCAATCCGGATAAACCGCGTTTGGTAACTCCCGAAACCGGGAGGGACCTGACCCATGCCATGTTGGAATGGAGCCGAAAACGGGTCGAGGCATTGGAACAGGAAAAGCTATGCGGGTTTATCTTTAAGAGCAAGTCTCCAAGCTGTGGTATGGAGCAGGTGCCGGTTTACCCGTCGAGGGGGATGCCGGTTGAGACCGGGCGAGGTTTGTTCGCCAAGGTACTGATGGATCACTTTCCCTTGCTGCCGGTCGAAGAAGAGGGACGTTTGCATTATCCGGGCTTCCGGAAAATTTTCTTTGAACGGGTCTTTAACCTGCACCCGCATCCGGTCGATCCGGTGCTACGGAATCACGCCTAGCATTCAATAGCGCTTGCATTACTGGAAAAACACAAGATACTGTTTTTGCAACTCATGATAGAAAAGGGCTTGGCACCCGTAATGGCTAATGCAATCTCACGACTAATTTCGCAATGCAGAAAAGTGCGACCGCTCACCACCGATGAACGCGCATCATTTGCTATTCTTGCGCTCTACATGGGGCTTTTTTGCGTCTGTAGTTTTATCTGCTGGGATTTGTTGGTGCTAAAGGTGCTGGGCATTACAGTGGCTACGGCCGGTATGTTTCTTTTTTGGGCTGCTTTCTTTAATCCGGAAGCAAGAGGACAAACAAGCGAATCCATTCACCCGGTACGCTCGTATTTAGTCAGTTTTTTCATCGCGTTGCTGGTGTTGTTTCTGCTTCGCCTTCTGGGAGGATTAATTGGCAATCTTGTCGTTTCGGTTGTCGTGCTGTATGTGGGAGCGGCTGTGGCCTTGATCATTTTTCGCAAAGCCATGGTGCAGGTGATTACCACGCTGCTCGCGGTGTTCTTTATTATCGTCACCGTGAGCAATTGGAACGATGTGCTATCCCGGCAAATGACGTTTAAAGACGCCATTCGCCAAAGCGGCATGGCCGTCTTTCAACTGGGTCCTGTTCAGGATGTTGCCAATATGCTCATCGCGGGCAACTATATGGGTTATCTGAATCGGATCGATTATCGTGATCCGCAGATTAATATTGTGGCCACCCGTGCGGTGGCCGACGCCGAGGATGACGAGCTAAAAAAAACACAGGCCATTCTCAAGATGGTAAGCAACGATATTTTCTATGTCTCGGATCCGGATGATGGACTTGAGTTTGCAAAGGATCCGATTATTACCTTGATCTCCGGCGGGGGTGATTGTGAGGACCAGACTTTGTTGCTCTGCTCCCTGCTGGAGACGGTAGGAGTGAAATCCTATATTGTTTTTACCGATGATCATGTGTTTGCACTGGTTCAGTTCCAGAAAGACTATCCGGAGCTGGTAGCGGCCCCGCATGTGTTTATCAATGGTAAACCCTGTTTTGCATTGGACCCGTCCTTTCGCGACGCGGAAATCGGACAAAGCCTTGCGACACCCCAGGATATTTCCCGGGTTTTTGATGTCCGGAGGAAAGCTTTGGTCCGGTTTTCTCTGTTCGCCGGGGATTGATGGCTTTTCCTGCTGGGCTTCGCTTTGCAAGCTTCGCGATACATGCTAGAACGTTTCCTGTTAATTGGAGAGATGTTGATTATGCCTTTACGCGAATATATTGCGCTGGACCCCCAAAACGCATGCGATCATTGCAGAGAGGGTTTTGAGCAAATGGAAGGAATCGAGACCGCGGCGCTGCCCGCATGCCCCCGTTGCGGCGGAAAGGTGCAACGTCAGCTTTCTGCACCGAGTATTGGGGGGTCGAAAAGCGGTCTTGATGATCGCGCTAAAAATGCCGGGTTCACAACCTATAAAAAACTCGGTAATGGCGAGTACGAAAAGAAATATTAAATCAGGCATGTTGGGGCTTCCTGACGTTATATACTTGAATGGATAAACTTGATGGCCAGATTGAGCGGGTCGTTTTCCGAAATGAGGAAAACGGCTTTTGCGTATTACGGGTGAAGGTGCGCGGGCACAAGGAGCTGATTACCGTGACCGGAACCACGCCTTCTGTGAACGAAGGCGAATGGATGGCCGCCGATGGAGAATGGCTGGTTGATCCGCGTCATGGGCGGCAGTTCAAGGCCGAAGGCATGCGGATGTCGAAGCCCGATACCCTTGAGGGTATCGAAAAATATCTGGCATCCGATCTGGTCAAGGGCATCGGCAAGGAATATGCCTCAAGGCTCGTTAAAACCTTCGGACGCGATGTATTTGATATCATCGAAAACTCTTCCGGCAAGCTACTGAAGATCGAGGGTATCGGCAAGCTGCGCAAGGATCGGATTAAACAAGCCTGGGATGAACAGAAAAACGTGCGGCAGATCATGTCCTTTTTGTTCAGCCATGGAATCAGCACCACCCGCGCTTTCCGGATACATAAAATTTATGGCGACAAAGCCATCGAGCTGGTTCAGCGCGATCCCTACTGCCTTGCACGCGATATTCGCGGCATCGGATTCCTTATTGCCGATCAGATTGCCATGAAGTTGGGCATTGCCAAAGACTCGGATCTTCGGGCACGGGCCGGGCTTGAATACATGTTGGGCGAGCTGACTTCCAACGGACATTGCGCCTATGTCCGCAACGACCTGCTCTCTCGCACGACCGAACTGCTGGAGATTGATCTGGAAATCGTTGAGCGTGCTCTCGACCATTCCGTTGAAAATAAGCGCTTGATTCTGCGGGTCGATCGGAAGGGGCGTGATTTGATCTATCTGCCAAAGCTCTACTTTGCCGAGATCAGTCTGGCAAAAAGGCTTCGGTTGCTGGAGCAGGGGAAGCATCCGTGTCCATCGGTCGATTTTGAAAAAGCCTTGGCGTGGGTTCAACAGAAGAGCGGTATCGAACTGGCCATGGCCCAGCGTACTGCTCTGAAAACAGCCATTGATTCGAAGGTTATGGTGATTACCGGTGGTCCTGGAGTGGGGAAAACCACGCTGGTGAACTCCGTGCTGATGGTGCTGAAGGCCAAGAAGATGCGGGTGGCGCTTTGTGCGCCAACCGGCCGCGCGGCCAAACGTATGGCGGAAACCACCGGGATGGAGGCGAAAACCATTCATCGGCTACTGCAGTATAATCCCGGAACAGGCGGCTTTATTCATGATGCGGATCATCCGCTCGAATGCGACGTTCTGATTGTTGATGAGTCAAGCATGATTGATGTGGTGCTGGCATCACAGCTGACGGATGCGGTGCCCCTGCATGCCGCACTTATCATTGTGGGCGATGCCGACCAGTTGCCATCGGTCGGTCCCGGGCGCGTGCTGCAGGATATTATTTATTCAAAAAAGATTCCGGTGGCGCATCTCGACGAGGTATTCCGGCAGGCGGCGACCAGCCGGATCATTACCAATGCCCATCGTATTAATGAGGGGCAGATGCCGGAGTTTCCCAAAGAGGGAGAAACCAGCGACTGCTACTTCGTGGAAGCCGACGATCCCGCCAAGGCATTGCAGCTGGCGGGTAAGCTGATCCAGAAGTCGATTCCCGCCAAGTTCCGTTTCAATCCGATGAATGACATTCAGATTTTGACGCCGATGCAGAAGGGTGAGCTGGGCGCGCGTAATCTAAACCAGACGCTGCAGCAATTATTAAACCCGCGCGGTGATGAGGTTGAGCGTTTCGGTTCGGTTTATCGCACCGGCGACAAGGTGATGCAGACCGAGAATGATTATGACAAGGATGTCTATAACGGCGACATTGGCCGTATCACGGGAATCGATTCCGACAAATCGGAACTGGTGGTCGATTTTGATGGTCGAAAAGTGATGTATGATTTTCGCGAGTTGGATGAGCTGGTGTTGTCGTATGCCATTACCATCCACAAAAGCCAGGGAAGCGAATATCCATGTGTGGTCATCCCAATGCATACGCAGCATTTTATCCTGCTCCAGCGAAGCCTGATCTATACTGCCCTTACCCGAGCCAAGAAACTCGTGATTGTGCTGGGCACAAAAAAAGCGCTCAATCTGGCGGTGACTCGCGCTGAATCGCGAGAGCGAACCACCACCCTGGCTGAGCGTCTGATCGACTGCTGCTGATCACTAGCAGCTCACCGCCAAGGCCGAAGGGGCCGACAAAACCCCGCTCGACGACGGACTGAGCATTCCCGAAGAGGTCGCGCGGCGGAAACCCTGCTGCGGGACGGCTTTTGATGGGTCGTCCGTGTTAGCCCAACAGGGA
>CAZWZW010000132.1:0-8691 GCA_964639125.1 uncultured Verrucomicrobiota bacterium | reverse complement strand
GGCCTCTTCCTCGCCGCCATCCCAATGTTTGGAAATGATCTCGGCAATACGCGGATAGTCCGCGTCGGAATCCTTCACCTCGGCGCGGGTTGCCTTCAGCTGTTTCTTGAGCTGTTCCGTGACCTCCTTGTATTCAGGATTTCCGTAGAGATTATTCATTTCGAGCGGATCGCTTTTTACATTGTAAAGCTCCCACCCGGGAGGTGTGCGGCCAAGCCCCTTTTCACCTTTTTCATCCGCTCCGTAGAAAAAGATCAACTTCCACTCCTTGGTGCGGATGCCGAAGTGCGCAGGGTTGTAGTGATGTTTCATGTGCATCCAATAGCGGTAGTAGGTCGCCTTGCGCCAATCGGCCGGCTCTTTGCCCGTTTCCATGATGGAACGGAAACTGCGGCCCTGCACGCTTTCCGGTGCCGGCACACCGGCATAATCCAACAACGTCGGCGCGAAGTCGGTGTTGTTGACCAGTGCATCGGAGCGGGTGCCGGATTTGATGGCCTTCGGATAGCGGACAATGAACGGCATGCGCATCGACTCCTCATACATCCAGCGCTTGTCCACATAGTCATGTTCACCCAGCATCATGCCCTGGTCGGCGGTGTAGATGATCAACGTGTGATCGAGTTCGCCTTCCGCTTCCAGATAGTCGAGCAACACCTTGACATTATCGTCCACTCCGCGCACACAGCGCAGATATTTCTTGAGGTAGTTTTGATAGCTGACGTGCTTGGCCTCGGCGTCCGACATCGTCTCGAGCCTGGCCCGCTGATCGCGGTCAATATCCCGAAGCTGATTGCGGTACGCGTGTCGTCGGCCGACCGAGGAGCCAATATCAAACAACAGTTCATCCTGATCCCCGCGCGTCGCGATGGACCCGTTGTTCTGATTGTCATAAAGGCTGGCTGGTTCGGGGATATCGATATCGGCATAAAGGCTGTCGTAGCGTTCATGCGCATCCCAAGGACCGTGTGGTGCCTTAAAGTGGTTGAGCAGCATGAACGGTTTGGTTTTGTCGCGATGCTTCAGCCATTCGATAGAGGAGCGGGCGATGATATCCGAGCAATAGCCCTCTTCCGTGAGCTTTGTTTCCTGAGCATCTGGAGCCGTGCGTTCAAAAAAATCGGGATTGTGGTATTTTCCCTGACTCTTCATGACCTTGTAATAATCAAAGGCCAGCGGCGGGATATTGAGGTGCCACTTGCCGATGACGGCCGTCTGGTATCCCGCCTTGCGCATCTCCAGCGGAAGCGTCTGGTTTTTTTCCGCCACCTTTCCACCCAAACTGTGCACACCGTTGATATGACTGTACTGACCCGTCAGAATCGAGGCACGGCTCGGGCTGCAGACCGCATTGTTGCAAAACGTATTTTCCAGCACCATCCCTTCCGCCGCCAGCCGGTCAATATTTGGCGTTGGATCGAGCGGTGCCAACCGGCTCCCATAGGCCCCTATGGCCGTCGCAGCATGGTCGTCGGCCATGATAAAGAGGATGTTGGGCTGGGTTTCTACGGCCTGACTAAACAACGCCATACCGAACAAACGGAGCAACAAAACTATTTTAAACTTCAATCTATTTAACATGGGGATTTATTTCGATTTGGGTTTTTTGGATTTCCCGCGCCAGCGGGCTACGTCTGCTTCGGGAGCTTCATCTTCGAACCGTCGACATCCGGCTTGCTCTTGTCGAGCTCGCCATCGACGCTGATCTTGAATGCAAGTGCCCACTCGTTTGGCAGTTCCTTTGGCAACTGGACTTGCAGCGCGTCGGCCGTGCGCTTCCATTTCACGGCTCCATAACCCAGAAGCTCAATGGACTTGATCGTGTTGGACTTTGAGACGGAAGTTCCGGTTGAAAGCGATTTGATGGTTGCGGTGCCGGATGGAGGCACGCCGAGGACGGTGGCATATAGGTTTTCGCCGTTGCGGGTAAAGCGTACATCTTCATGGTTCAGCTGCTTCGGATCAGGCTGGATGCCTCGCGAAGGCGTGCCGTCGGCCTTGTATTGGAAATATTCCAGTCTGCCGGTATGCCCTTCCGCAAAGATTTTCCACGGCACGGTGGCATAGATGGCCTCGCCGTTCTGCCCCAACCAGGAACCAATCCCTTCGAGCAGGTCGATCTGTCCCTGATCGAACGTACCGTCCGGGCGTGGGTTCATCGAGAGCAGCAGCCCGCCGTTGCGTGCCACAAGGTCGCAAAGGCGCACAACGATATCGCGCGGCTGTTTGTATTCGATCGCCTTGAACCATGGCCAGTCGCACCAGCCGGTAGCCGAAGGCGTATCGTCTTCCCACGGCCAGTCGATGTAGAGCGGGCGGGCGTGCCCGTTTTCATAGGAATAGACGCCAAACTTTTCAGGAAAATTGCCTTTGTTGTGCACCACGACTTCCTTGCCGGCTTGGTCGGCCATGTTGAAATAATCGTTCAATACGGTTTCCGTTCCGTACTTGCCGCCGCCCCCATCGAACCAGAGGACGTCCGGCTTGTACTTGTCGATCACTTCTTTGGTGAGCTTGTAGCGCGTTTCGGAAAAAGACTCCTCATCGCCAGCAAACCAGTAGAGGTTCCGCAGGGTTGGATCGAGCAAGTCGGCCTTGGCCAGTTTCGGATCGTTTTTGAGCCGTTTGGTGATGCCCTTGAAATGTTTAAAGGTGCGTGCATGGTGGAAGGAGGTGAAAGTTTTCAGACCCCGCTTTTCCAGCGCGCCGAGGATTTCGCCGAGCAGGTCGCGCTGCGGCCCCAGTTTGCCGGCGCAATAGTCGATCACATCGCTGTCCCACATGGCAAAACCGTCGTGATGGATCGCGCAGATGCCGGCATACCTGGCACCGGACTTAGCGATGAGGTCGGCCCAGTAGTCCGGATCAAAATTTTCCGCTTTGAACTGTTTGGCCAGATCCTTGTAGCCAAAACCTTCCTGGATTGGCCCCACATGCTTTTCGAACTGGACGCGCATGTCCTGCTTGGGATTTGTGGAATAATAGCGCTGGTATCCACAAATGTATCCGTTGCCCCAATTCGGCTCGGCAAAGTCCCACTGCCCGGCCACCGAATAGACCCCCCAGTGCGCGTAGATGCCGAACTTGGCATCCTTTGCCCACTGCGGAACGCCCCGCTCCATCAGCGGCCCCCAGACCTTTTCATCAACGGTCTTCCGCGCCAGACTGACCTGAGCGAGCAGCAACAGGCACAACACCATTTTAAAACACTTCATTATCTTCCTTTTTTTTCGGCCAGGCGTTTTGCCTTCGCCAGGGCTTTCGTATTTATCGGCGGCTCCGTCCACTTCGTCTGTGATCCCGCCTTTTTGAAAAAACTACATTCGTCAGAAGGCATATCGTCGAAGTCCTTGAATTCGGCAAAGGTGCCGGGGGCCTGCATCATCGCTTTGGCCATCAAACGCTGCATCGCTTCAAGCTTAGCGCGATATTCCGGCTGGGCGGCCAGATTATTCTGTTCATCCGGATCCTTTGCAAGGTTGTAGATCTGGTCGGCATCGAAGAACCCGGGCTTGGTCCAGAGGGCTTCGTTGCGTTCCGTATTGCAACCACCAAGCTGACGATGAATGTGGGTGACCCGCGCTTCCGGATCCATGGTGGGATCGATGGCGGCGAGGTCCTTGTATTTTGCTTTAAGTTCGGGGGAGAGCTGGTGGCTTTCGGGTACCCGGAACGCCAGGTATTTCCAGTTGTCCTTGATCACCGCGCGGGTATGCCCCATTTCAATCAGCACCGTATCACGCAGTTTTCGCGATTGCCCCTGAAGGGCCGGAAGCAGACTGATTCCATCCGGCTTGTAACCAGCAGGCGGCTCAATGCCGGCAGCCGCGAAGAGCGTCGGAACAATATCGATGTTCATGACCGGCGTCGAATTGGTCCTTCCGGGATCCTTGATACCGCCGGACCAGCGCATCCAGCAACCCAGCACATCGGCCCCACCTTCATAGCACGAACCTTTGCCGCCGTGGTGCCCGTTGTCCTGCATAAAAATCACCAGGGTATTATCGGCGACACCGGCCTTTTCCAATCCGTGGAACAGTGCACCAATGGAATCATCGAGCCAAGTGGTCGGGGCGAGTTCTTCGTCGAGTCCAGCCTGGTGTACGCGTTCCAGCACGGATTTGCGCGATGGCTGCACGACAGGTACATCGTCGAGCAGAACACCATAGACATTATCCCGATCGCCTTTGAGTGACTTCAGCGGATCAGGAGCGTGCGTGAGATGCGGTGCAAAATGGAGGTAAAACGGGCCGCTCCGGTTGGACCGAATAAAATCGAGGCAGCACTTCACTTGATATTCGGGAGCGTGGCGCATGTCGTTGCCCGCCATATTGCTGGTGGTCAGGGCACCGCCGTAATCAAACCCGAACGGCTTGACGCCTTCAGCCATGATGCGTTCATACTCCATAAACAGGGACTTCTTTTCAGGATCGGCGGCATCCATTGTCATGAACCGCTTGCTCTCCTTGGCCTCGGGAATATTGAAGCAGCCAATCTTGCCAACGATACCCGTCGCGTATCCCGCATCGCGCAGCACCTTTGCACCCGTCCAGTCGTCGGATGAAGTATCGGCATTCCAATGCACCCACGTCTGCCCCTCCTTCGTGATTCCGGTCTGAAGGAAACGCCCCTTGCACCGCCCCGCATAGTGACCGGTCAGCGCGTTGTAGCGCGCCGGTGTACAGGCCGGTGCCGCCGCATAAGCATGCGGAAAAAAGAGCCCGCCGCGCTTCATCGAATCAATGTTCGGCACCAATGCTCCAAGCTGGATCGATTCGGTTACGTGGTCATCGCAATAGATAATGACAAAATTCGGTGGAGTAGATGGCGCGGCTTGAATCGTGCCGGCGATAGCAGCCGCTCCAACGGCCACCGATCGGTTGAAATTTCTGCGGTTCATATTCCTTCTTCCTAACGTGCGAGCAGGCGGGCCGCCTGCGATACGAAAGCGGCCGAGCCGGCGGCGATACGTACCGTACCGCAGGCGGCTCGCCTGCCCCGTAGATTAGTGGGCTTTTTCCTGCGCAGCCTTGCGCCGGGCGCGGGCGGCGGCCTTGGCCGCCTTTTTCTCGGGGGATACCTCCTTTTTCGGCTTTTCCTGGTTCCACTCAAGATAATTGCGCTTCATGCGCGAATCCATCGCGGCGAGCTTATCCTCCCAAGGAATATGCCGGTCGTAGATTTTCGAGAAAAGCGGATAGTTTCCATCCGCAACACACCCCTTTTTCCAGGCCGCGAGTGATTCGTCGTATGTCTTCTGCATGCGCTTAAGCACTTCCTGCTTCTCGGGATTGCCGGCGAGGTTTTTCATTTCGAAACGGTCTTTACCCAGGTCATACAGCTCTTCTGCCGCCTCCATCTCGTGGCTGTACGGCCAGTTAATGTATTTATACTCGTCGGTTACTACGGCCAGTGAGTGGGTCGGCGCACTGCCCCAGTCGTTGATCAGCAGAATCGAGTCGTGGACTTTTCCGTTCGGGTTGTCGAGTAGCGGCACCAGGCTCTTGCCGTCCATGTTTGCAGGGATTGAAATGCCGGCCACATCCAATACGGTTGGTGCCATATCGATGTTGGCCGTCACGGACTGCACGCGGAGCCCCTTTCCGGAAACCGGATGGCGCGGATCGTAGATGATCATCGGTGAGCGGCTCGGCTCCTCGTAGGGCAGCACCTTGCCGCCCAGGCCGTGTGCGCCGCAGCTGTAGCCGTTATCGGTCAGGTAAAGAATAACCGTGTTGTCCGCAACGCCCTGACGTTCCAGCTCTTTGCGGATCATGCCGACGGCATAGTCCATGCCGTGAACGAGCTGGTTATATTTGCGCATGGTTTCCTGATATTTATCCGGACGGAAATCCCTGATCTTCATGAACTGCCGTCCGCTTTTGGCCTGCTGTGGAATATGCGCCGCGCCAGCTTCATCATAGTTCGGCGGCTTCTCCCACACGGTGTCGGCATAAACATCATTAAAAAACGGATCGGGCGACATCGGACCATGCGAGGACTTGAAGCTGACCGACAGGCAGAACGGCTGGTCACTCTTCGCGGCGCTTTTGATAAAATCCTGAGCAACCGCACCGCAAGCCCGGGAGCTGTGCGGATATTTTTTCGCATAGGATGCCACAAATTCGTTGTCGGCGGTTCGATAACTGCCCTGCCCCGGCCAACCGTACCACTCGTCGAACGAATCCATCGGCATGTCCTCGTTGGTGTGATAACCGGAGCTGCCGTCCGCCGTGGGTTTGACCGCAAAGCCGAACTTGCCGACAAAGCCGGTGTGGTAGCCCGCCTGGCGCATCAAGATGGGATAGGACTTCGCCCACTTGTCGGCGGTAACCGGTCCATGCTGAAAATTGCAGCCGGTATTATATTCATACATGCCGGTCATCACCTGCGCGCGGCTCGCCATGCAGATGGCGGTCGTGTCATAAGCGCGGTCGAACACAACCCCCGCCGACGCCAGCGCATCAAGATTCGGCGTCTTCGCCTGCGCATTACCGTAGCACCCCAGGGTTCGATAGCTTTGATCATCTGTCAGCAGCAACACAATGTTGGGACGCTTTTGTTTCGCCGCATACGATTTGCCTGTTGCACACATTGCTCCGCCAACTGCAGCAGCACCGATAAAATTCCGCCTTTTCATACACCCTCCCAAAATATAATTAATTCGCGTTAACTTTAGGTATAATACGAATTTCAACCCAACTATTGGACACACCCGTACATTTCCCCGCCAAAAATATCTTACATGGATAAAATGCCGTTGCCTCGCCAAATTTTGACGTTATTAACCGTAAATTGAGATGCCGCGAAAAAGCTACCGTTCCAGCGTGCGATGGCCCCGATCAAGCTCTACTCAGGCCACGCAGGCATAAGACCGGGTTTCACATCAAAGACATGAGCGGATCCAACGGTTGACGTGAGGCCCAGCCCAATCTGAATCAAAACCTGATCCCCCCGCAAACAGGCATTGGCGGCAGCCGGATCCTTGCAGCTAAAACGGACTTGGCGGATTTGATGCCATGCGGTTCCGTCACAAACCCAGCCGCCGTTGAAGGCGGTTGAACGCGTTTGCTGCGGATTCTTTTTCCCGACATGTTCCAAAAAGCCGGCGGATTTTTTAAGGAAATGAATGCCCAGTCGTTTGATCCGCGCAATGAGCATCCACTCCTCCTTGTCGGCGAGACCAAACCAGGCACTGTAGGTTGTGGAACCACCGGCATGTTCCACCGCCACATACACCTTGTAGCGTACGTCCGGCTCCCATGCATACTCCAGTTCGCTATGGAACCCGGACCCTTCATGACCAAAACGGTGGTTCCGCGGCTGGCTGTGCTTCGATGCTTCAACCAACTCCGCCTCCCCAACCACCCGGCCCTTTTCCTTTGTATCCCAAATGGAAAAATTGACATGGTTTCCGCGACTGCCGGAGGATGCCAGTCCGACATATCCTCCGTTGAAGCTGACCGTGGAATAGGTTCCCGACGGAACCTCAACGGCTTCGATCTCGCGGTACAACGCCGTGACTTTCTTTGCCGGAGAAACCGCCGCCGCATACGCAGCCTTCAGGTGCACCTCCTCTCCTGCTACCGACGAAGCAGCATGGAGAATTACTGCGAAAAGAAAGGTTGCGATGCAACGAAACATGATATTCCGGCTATTGGATCTTAAGCGCGAAGGCCCATTCGCAGGGCTTTTCTTTCGGGAAGGTGACTTCCAGTCCCGCAGCCGTACGGGTCCACTTAATCTCTTCATCCGATCCAAACATGGAAATCGACTGAATTTTCTGAGGATAGTAGTCGGAACCCGCCTTCAGATTCTTGATCAGAATCTTGCCGTCTTCCGGCCAGTTGAGCGCGATGGCATACAGCGTCTTTCCGTCTTTGGACTTCGTGAAACGGATGTCCTGCGCGGTGAAGGGCTGACGATAGTTCCAGTCGTCGCGCTTCTTGGCCTTGTTGTATTTCAGCATCTTGGCCGGTCCCTCGGCGGGAATGGTCCACGGTCGGGTGGAGTAGATGGCTTCGCCATTCACCTTCAGCCATCGCCCCATGCCTTTCATGATGGCGATCTCTCCATCCGGAATCGATCCATCGCCCTTGGGCGTTAACGACATCAGGAAAATTCCGCCGCGACTGACCAGATCGACCAGGCTGCGGATATGGTAGTCCGCACCGTCCTTGTATTTCTTTCCGTTCACATAGCTCCACGGATACCCGATGGCCCGGTCGATCAGAAACCAGGGCTTTACATCCAGTGCCATATCACGGCCGTTTTCATAGCAGAGCAATCCGAACGTGTCCGGGAAATTGAACGATTTGGCATTTTTGTTGCAGACCACCACCTGCTGTCCCTTTTTTTCCGCCTCGTTGAAATAGTAGGCCAGCGTATCCTCCACCTGTTGTTCGGAAGGCGTGTTGTTTTTCATCGCGCCACTCAACCCGTCGAACCAGATGCAATCCGGGCTGTAGTTATCGATTACTTCCTTAATCTTGGCCTCCCACTGGCGGGCGAATTCCTCCCTGGAAGCACCGATCGCTTCGTTCCAATAGAAATCGTTATACTCCGGGTTCCAAATATCCCAGTTCTTGTTTTCCTCGGCACGGGCCGGCAATCCGTTTTTCTTTTCCATAAAACCGGTGGCATAGCCGAAGGTGCGGCCATGATGGAACGTGGCCACCACCTTCATGTCGT
>CAZWZW010000131.1:0-8697 GCA_964639125.1 uncultured Verrucomicrobiota bacterium | reverse complement strand
TAAATTATCGTAGAATTTTATTTGACCGCTTAGGCCGCCTCGACGACTATCTCGCCCTTCGCACGGATAGGGGTATTCTGTTGATGTTAACTACTTAAATACCAAGGGTTAGAGATAACACTTTTGTATTCATAAAAGAGCTAATCAGACGGTATACCTTAAAAAAAGATGGGCAGGTGCAATCGGTATTGATTAGGCACCCACCTAAAATTCTCATATATAAGAATAAAGATGAATCCGTGCAGGCTGATGAGTGCCGATGGCTATGAAAGGCTAATAAGCGGGAACAACCTTTCATTCAAAGGCAGGGATGGAATTTCCATCGGTTATTCGTGAGTAATGCGATGAACCATATTTGGAGGGGTTCCTTTTCGGGTGATACCAATCAGTTATAACTATCTTATTGGCATAAGACATGCGAGAGGCTTCATGCGCTATCGAGCTCTATCGACCGGTGATCGGCGAGTAGAGCAGCTTTTAGGGGTAAGAGTATAAGCGTGTCTAACACTAACAATTATATAGGAAGAAGTTAATGAAAGTGCAGAAACACACACCGATAAGGTGCAGATTATTGATTGTGACCACGGTGGCCATGGGGTTGGCGATACCGTGTGTTCAAGCAGCAACGTATCCTGATGTACCAGTCGCCGCCCCGGTCTCCAACCCTGGTTTTCCTCCAAGCTTTAAGGCGTTTGACCCTCCGGTTGACACCAATATGACCGTATCTCTAAATGTTCCGGCCATTGCTGAATGGACCCGCAGCAACGATCCAACCGACACCATGGTGCTGACCGGTAGCCGCCTGTCCTCTTTTACTGGAAACTCAGAGGGGCGCGATACCCGTTTTGTTCTTTTTGGGCAGTCTGCCATAGGGAAAGCGGAAGCAGACGGATCAATCCAACGTCTGGATGGTATGCAAGCCGCCATCACCCTGCCGTCGGCGCTCCCAACCGGCGAAATGTATTTATTGTGGCCGCGTAACAGCCATGGCTTTGGCAAGCCGCTTGCAATTACACATACCGAGGCATGGGCGATTGGGCGTGATTCGATGTCCCGTAATGAGGGCTTCTCTGTTTATGGTCGCAACCTCGTCTTGGGCGCTGGTGCCTGCCATCTATACATCGAAGGCTATGGCTGGATCACCAGTACAACCGCCAATCCCTACAAGGCCGATTTTGTTGTGCCTGCGAACCTGCCCAATGGAACCCACACGGTTTATGCCCACAACGGGCATGGACGTGGTTATGGGTGGTCGAAAGCCTTAACGCTGACGATCACGGATGCCACAGACTGGGCGGCTGGAAAGACCATTAATGTCGCGAATTATGGCGCGAACGGGGCGGACACCGGCGACGACCTTGCTGCGATCACTAGTGCGATTGCGGCTGCGTCGGGAGGAGATACCATCTATTTCCCGGCCGGAACCTATTACGTTTCGGATCGAATTCAGTTTGGCGGCGGGAAACGCATCATGGGTGCCGGAATGGATTTGACCACCATTGAAGCGGGGCCCGGCTTTGAGTTGCAGCCGAGATATCGCTATTTGGTTGGCGGCAATATTTCTGGAACCGAAATCCACGACCTTACTATTAGTTGCGGTCGCTACCTTGCGCAGGATTCCCGCACGGTTGAAATCCGCAACAGTTCCAATGTGCTGTTTGAAAATGTAAGGGTTGACCAGCGGGATATTCCCAACCCATATCAAATTGCATATGTTGCATCGGTCGACGCTGAAAACACGCGCTATTTGACCTTCCGTAACTGCGACTTCATCATGGGCCGTAACCTGAGCATCGGTTCGTCCAAGCAGGTCGTTATTGATGGGTGTGATTTTTACGGCATATATGATAACAACGCGTTGGTTTATGCAAACCACGCGAATCAGGTTGGCGTATATAATTCGACCGCGCAACCGTATGACAACTCGGATACAACCGATGGCTTTGGCTGGTCCAAAGGGCGGTGGATAACGGGATCGCATCCCAATAATCTATATTTCGGCAATAACAATACGCATGAAATGTGTCCTCGTTACGATTCCAATTATGGAAAGTATAACCAGCCCGTGGATCAAAACTCCGGCGAGCAAATTATGTTCGAAGGGCTCTACACGAAGTACCGTGGTCAGGCCATTGCATCCACTGCAAACACGGTTGGATTTGCAGACCTTTCGAGTAATTATTCCGGATTTACCATCAGTGTCGTTGGTGGAACAGGTCTTGGGCAGTCCCGTAAAATTACATCATTCAGTGCCGGAACCGTAACCGTTGATGAACCTTGGCAGGTCCAGCCGGATACCAGCAGCGTTCTGTCGATCGGGTACTATGGCCATCGTGTCGTCGTCTATGGCAATACGCTGGATGGCGATCCGCGTACGACCGATCCGCATGCCTATCTGTATGGGTCGGGGCCGTCTTATACGAACTATACCGCAACTGCCGGTGTATCGGCCTATGGCGGATTCCATGATTTAGTCGTTGCCAACAATACGATTCAGCAGGTTGCCACTGCTTTGTATAATTGGAGTCTGGCCGAGGAACCGGTTAAAGGGGTTTCCGGTTATGCCCTTTGGCAGCCCAATTATTTCAATCTGTTTGTGGATAACCAAATCGACGAATGTCTATATGGATTGGCCAATAATACCTCCGATTTTACAGGTAAAACCATTCCTTATTATGACACCGCAATGTTTGGCACGGTCTGGCGCAGAAACAACCTGAACAATATTACCGGGCGCGCCTTTAGCTCGGGAGTATCCGCGGCTGCAAATATTGTAGAGATGCAGGTGTTCGATAAAAACGTGGCAACCGCAATCCGGGGATCTGTCAGTATAGCCGACCGGATAAGTAACCAGGTTTGGATCGGCAATAACATCTCGGCAGGGTATGGGGGCACAGCCCTTTCATATTCGAGCAACTATGCGCCGGTGTTGAGAGGCAACACATGGACCGGGTTTAACCAGACCTACAGTGTTAGTAATCCAGACCCTATTCTTGAAGCTCCGGTCCGCAATATTGTTCTGAACAGTACGGATAACAGCAAGCAAGTGCAGATCTTCAACAGCGGGCAAAGTTCACTGGGTTGGTCGGCCACGACCACCGCACCCTGGGTGAATCTCACACAGGCGACCGGTGTGGTTTCCGGTGAAAATGCTTCAGGAGCGCTAGGTGTCGAACTTGTTGGCTCCGTGCTTCCTTCGGCGGACTCCGAAGCGGTTATCGATGTTAGTGGAGGCGGTCAGGTTATGCAGCTTACGGTGAAATATGAAGCAGCTTCCGCAACCCCCCCGCCTCCGGATGGTCCCCCTGCTCCGGTATTGACAGGCCTCGCCGTTTCGGGCCCATCCAATGTGGTGGAAGGGGGTTCGATTCAACTGATCTGCACGGCCAGCTTCTCCGATGGAACCACCGCCAACGTTGTGCCGACGTGGAGCGAGGGATCGATCGACGCCTCAATCAGCGGTTCAGGCTTGTTGGTGGCAGGTGATGTTGCTGTAGACACGGATGTAACGGTCACGGCCAGCCTTGCCGGGGTAACAGCAACCTATATGGTAACTATTAATTTTATTCCGGTCACTTTAACGGGGATCACCATTTCCGGTGCCGCAAGTTTGGATGAAGAAACCGCGGCTCAGTACACGTGTACCGCAAACTATTCCGACGGCTCCACACAGGTGGTTGTTCCAAGCTGGAGCGAAAATTCAACTTTCGCCTCGATAGCCACGGGTGGACTTCTGAGTGCGGGCGATGTGCTGTCGGACCAGAACGTGACAATCTCCGCGAGTTTTAACGGAATGACGGACACGCAGGTTGTAACCATCATGTATGTTCCCCCTGTGATTACTGCCCTGACCGTTTCGGGGCCCTCGACCGTGAATGAGCAAACCTCCGCGCAGTATATCTGCATCGCGAACTATTCCGATGGAACCAGCCAGGTGGTTGTTCCCGGCTGGAGCGAGAGTTCGCCTTTCGCAACCATCAGCGGTTCGGGCGCGTTTAACGCAGGCGATGTTGCGTCCGACCAGACCGTAACGATCTCTGCTTATCTAGATGGCCGTTCCGATACTCATACCGTGCTGCTCAAGTATGTTCCACCGACGGTTACAGGACTGCAGATTTCCGGGCCTGCGAAGGTGGGCGAAAACAACACGGCGCAATACGTCTGTACTGCCACCTATTCCGATGGAACGTCACAGGTTGTTACGCCGACCTGGGTTGAGGACTCCGCATATGCAGGCATCGATGTTTCAGGGTCACTGTTGACTACGAAAGTCCCTTCCAATCAGACGGTAACCATTACTGCGTCATACGATGGCTATTCGGATACACACCTGGTGGCTGTAGAGATTGCGGGAACCTATCTCGTCTATCCACTAACTGGCTTTGAAGGTAAGCAAGTGCGTGCGCGCCTTTGGGATGATGTCAACGCGACTTTCATTCCACTCGGTGAAATGAATGCACCGAACGAACTTCTGGTTCGTGATCTGAATGCTGGCCAGTGGTACTGGTTGATTGTTGAAGAGTTTGATGATGCGTCCAGTCAATGGCTTCAAGTGCACGCAAACTGGATCAGCATGTAAAAAAGAGGAATTGATGAGGTTAATCATGAAAAAAGTATTTTTAGCACTATTGGTAAGCGTGGCCTGTGGAACTGTCTTCTCCGGACAGGTTGGACTGCCTGTCGAACGAATTGAACTTCCCGATGTTCAGGGCAGCTATCTGGTCTGTATTTGGGATGAAACTGCCGGGCAGTGGCTGCAAGCATTCGAAACCTACGATCTGTCGGGGTCGTATAGTTTCCAGTTGCCTGAGTGGAGCAAGTGGTACTGGATCGGCTTGTGGAATGAATCCACGGGCACGTATATCTTTGAAAAATGGGTCGGTCATTTCCCAACGAAATAATCGACGACGAGGTGATCCTATGAATGCGATAAAAATCGTTAGCGGTTTGTTGGCAACAGCAATGGTGTCAGGTTGCGCGTCGGTGGGCGGAGCCAGTGGGCCCAGAGGACCAAAACTGGTGAGTTCGGGCCGGTCAACAGCGTATGAGCAATATGCAGAAGTTGGTGTTCAGTTTTCCTCGCCGGGGGACTTTATTGCCTTTCTGTCTCCGAGCCGTTGGAAAACCCCGATTAAAACGGGCGGCAGCCTATCCTGGCTCAACCCGACCGCATGGAATGAAGATCCCGGTCGCACGGGACGCATTCTGATCGGCGAAGCCGTTGCAGTCGGCGGCGTGGCCGCTGCGGCATCGGTTGGCGGTGGTGGCGGAGGCACTAGCGGCAGTGGCGGATCGGGAAGCGGGTTGCCTAGTGGCCCTCCCGGAGGTCCTCCAGCTCCTCCACCTCCTGCGCCATAATAATTCTTCCGAGAACCTCTCTCCGGGAAGAAGAGCTTGCTTTCTGCAGGAAAACTGGTCTAAAGAACAGCCTGATATAAATCAGGCTGTTTTATTATTTCTGGAGTTTGTGATGCATCGATTTTCTAGTGAAGCGTATATTTTCCTGACCTCCGTCCTTTTGCTTTTTGGCTGCGCGTCCACGCCGACGACTTCGGTTGAGCCAACGGTTTTCATGCAGGCTCAGGACAGTGCGCCATCCGAATCAAGGAAGTTGATCGAGGGCGATACGATTGAACTTTCGGTTGAAGTGGATGGGGCGATGGAGGTTTCTTTCTATCGTGCCGGGCTGAACTTTCAGGGATCCGTCACGTTGCCGTTGGTGGGCGATGTGGAGATCGCTGGACTCAAGCTGGAAGAGGCGCGTCAGATTATTGGACTGGCGTACAGCAGATACTACGTCAACCCGCCGGTTATCATGCTCTCCCTTGTCAACAATGAAGCAATCACCGAGTGGGGCTTTGTTACCGTGCTCGGGAGGGTGGGGCGTCCGGGCCGCGTTGCGCTGGGCTCTTCCGAGGGGATCAACCTGTCTGAAGCGATTCAGCAGGCTGGTGGGTTTGCTGCCAGTGCAAAATCGAGCGAGATTCGCGTAACGCGCGTGGATCAGGACGGGCAGAAGCTGCAAACGGCCATTAATTTTGAACAGATTGGCATGCATGGCAATGCATCGGCTGATATTAAGTTGGTCGATGGTGATATTGTATTTGTTCCGGAGCGAATTTTCTGATGAAAGCCAGTTTAATTATATTATTGATCGGTTTGGTTGTGTTTCCTTTTTCCGTTTTTGGGCAAGGCAATGAGCGTAGCGAAGGAATTGAGATTGGGTCATTTGTTTTGCAGCCGGGGGCAGAGGCCGTGTTCGCCTACGATGACCGTACGGTCATTGATCCGGCAGGCCGTGCCTTGGACGACTTTTATGGCGAGTTGGGGGTGTCTGCCCAATTGAATAATTCGACTGCGCGGTATGGATTATCTGCAAGCGGCGAATATGGGGAGCGCTACTATTCTGATTTTTCCGACCTGAACGACAGTTTCTATACGACCCGAGCCAGCCTTTCTTCAACTCAGAATCCCTTGCAGTGGGGGCTGTCTGGCAGTGCAACCAAATCGCTCAGTTACAACACCGCGGGCGCAACTTCCGGAAATGGTGGACAAGGTATTCTTACGGATGAAACATCACGGAACTACACGGGCAATGCGGACATATCTTATGAAAAACAACTTTCCGACCGGACCGTCCTCACCCCGTCGGTCGGGGCAACGCATTATTTTCAGGATTTTGAGACCACGGGCGATGCAGAATGGCAAACCTACAGTGCCGGTTGTGAAATTGCGTATGCCCACAGCCCGAACACATTCATTACTTTGTCAGGAGACTACAGCTTTCAGGTTAATGACGAAGAAGATGGGACCGTAAGTTCCGTCACGGTCGGAACCCGCAGCCGTGCAACGGAAAAAATCAGTTGGGATGCCGAGCTCGGCGTGTCGTTTGTTGACTATGAAGTGTCTGGAACCGATCAGGGATTTTCCGGGCAACTGAGAATTATGTGGCAGATCACTGAAAAAGTCTCCAGCTTTGTCTTTGGCAGTCAGGACTATCAGCCGGGGTATGGCGGTGGTGGAGCGCGTCAAGTCTATCGGGCCGGCTATGGAGTTGATTGGCAGATAAACTCCCGTTGGTCGGTTAGCGGTCGGGGCCTGCACAACCAGGAAAATGAACTAGGCAATTCGACAACCACCCGGTATGAGGGGGTTGAACACTTCTTTTCGCTTTCCACCGAGCACGCGATCACTGAAAAGTCGTCTGTTTCCGGCGCAATCAACTTTGCCAATGATGAATTTGGTCCGAATCAGATGGTATATTCACTCGGGCTCAATCTCTTCTTATAGTCCTTCTTCTTTGCTGTATACAAAGGCGTGGGGGCTGTCTGGTTTTGTCGGTTTCAAGGATCTTTTGTTCCTAGCCACTCCCTCCGATATGTATTAGAGTTTGATTCTCCCGCTGAGGTGGCTTGGTTATTGCATAAGCGTAAAGTTTGATTTTGGGTTGATGCGAGACAGGCGAATGATAATCAGGTTTGAAGTGTCGGTTTCGGGAAATCGGACTGGTTATGGCCGAAAAGCACGACATGGGGTTTTGAATGGATTTTGATATAAGAGTGAACGAGCCGGTGGTCAGTATTTCAGTGATTACCTACAACCATGCACCCTTCATTCGGGAGTGCCTTGATGGTTTGCTCCGGCAAGAAACAGATTTCCCCTACGAAATCTGCATCGGAGAGGATGAGTCCTCGGATGGAACACGCGATATTTGTATTGAATATGCTCAAGCGAATCCGGATAAGATCAGGCTGACTCTTCGCTCACAGTCTGATCCCGGGCGCGAGGCCTATGTGGCCCAAGGCAACTACAATTACGTACAGACCACAAAAGAGTGCCGCGGAGAATACCTTGCCGTTTGCGAAGGCGACGATGTCTGGCTGGACCGCCTGAAGCTGCAAAAACAACACGATGTTATGAAAGCCGATCCCAGTATTTCACTGGTGCATTCGGATTATGACCGGCTTGATATTCAATCCGGATCCATAACATCTTTTGTGCACCGGGTTAGTGCGCATTCGCACGAGGTAAAGCCCGATAAGTCCGCTTTCATGTATGATGTAATGCAGGCCAAATATCCCATTGCAACCTGTACGGCATTTATGCGCACCCAAACGGTTCTGGATATTTTGAACAATCAATCGGAGTTGTTCAAGGAGCTTCCCATGGGCGACATTCCTACCTGGTGCGAACTCATCCACCATGGGTCGTTTGCATACATGGATGAATCGCTTGCTTTGTACCGGGTTCTTGAGGAATCGGCATCAAACACCCAGTCTCCCGAGAAAAAATATCAGTTCGTTAATGGCGCATCCAACCTGGGCCTGATGCTGAGCCGGCGACATCCATTACCGATGGATCTCATCCGCAGGAATAAAGTGAAAAATTGCAACAGGTATGCGCTGCTGAGCGGAGACCGGACTGAAATCGATCAATTGTACGCCAATCCCGAGTTTGGTTTTTCTTTCCAGGAATCGGTTATTTATCACATCAGTCGGTTTGCCATACTTAGAAAGTTTGCGCAGAATATATTCCTGCTGAGATATACGCGCAATAACCGGCAGAGCCATCTAGGAACTTCAACGGATGGTTGGCAACGATTGGGTTTTACCAGCGGACTTAAGTGACCGGGCGGCTGGCCCGGTTCTGTAAAAAGTTCTATGAAAACGCCGATGGCAATGAAACAGAGTGATCAGG
>CAZWZW010000130.1:0-8931 GCA_964639125.1 uncultured Verrucomicrobiota bacterium | reverse complement strand
AAAAAAAGGAATATTGCTAAAGGTTTACGGTTTAACTTTAGTGCATCTTTCGCCATGAAACGGCATGCCCTATATGTTATTCAACCACTAGGGAAAGGATCTCAGATGCTCAAAGCACTACTCTCTGTCTTACTTGTTGTACCGCTGGTTTCTCAGGGCGGCTTGTTCAATGAATATGCCGAAAAGATTACCACAGGCACCCATGCCTTCGAACCATTGAACCAACTTGATGGGTGGAACGCCGTCAACGGATCAGTGACCATCAGCACAAAACGCGCGAAAGAAGGCAAACGTTCCGCCCTTTGGACCTGGGAGTCGGGCGGCTATTTGCTGATGAACAATCCAGCAGGCCTGAGGCGCGCCTGCGAACCCTACGAAGGTGGGAGTCCGGAAAAATATGAGCGCAAATATGTGAAGCCCGGCCTTGAAGGTGGGGTGAAACTTTGGGTCTACAATGCAACACCGAGTGCGGATGGGAAGATATTCCTACAGGTAGGACACGATGCCGAATCGGTATTGGAAAACCCGCGCTACAAAATTCCGTTTAATCTCGATTTTAAAGGATGGCGCGCGATTTGGGTTCATTTTGAGCAAGATGCAAAAGTCGAGGGCTATGAGGGACCTGAGGAAATGACCTGCATGGCGTTGGTTCCAGGCCCTGAGACATCTGGATCATTATATGTCGACTGGATGAACTTTGTTTCCTATATGTCGCTCAAACGCCACTCCGACTACCAAATCACCAACCAAAAGCCGACGCATGAACGCTACGACTCCTATACGATCATGGCCTACGACCAAGGGCGCAAAAACATGGCCCCGGCTCCGATCGGCAAAAAAGAGATCGAAAGCTTCAAAACCATCCGCAAGCGGTTTGAATTTTTGGTGCTGGGTTCCGGCGGCTCGTTTGAATCCCTGCCGGAACGATATCGCAAGGCGCTCAAGTCCCTCTTTAAAAAGGGTGACCGCGCATTCGATAAGCTGGGTATTGAAGAGGAAGATGGTGTTCTCAATGGACAGCCCGTGTTTTCGGGGCGCGACGAGCATCTGGTTCCGGGAACGCTGAATTTTCAGGCGGTGGGACAGTATATCCTGTTTCCGTTGGCTCTTGAATATCGGGTCACCAAAAATCCGGACGCCTTGAAAAAGGCCCTGCTGTTGAGCGACTTTCTTAATGATCAGGGTTTTGCCGCCGGCAGCGCGAACGGCACTTCCGACCATATGATCCGGGTTAATAGTTTTGGTGTTTCGATGCTGCTGTTGCAGGACGAGCTGGAAAAAACCGGACGGATGGAACGCGATGTCGCAACGCTCGGCTGGTTTTCCATGCTGGGCTCTGCCTTCAGTACGCCGGAGAACGAAGGGGTGAACACGGATTTTATTCGTGGAACTGCACTGCCCAAGCTGATTAGCGTACTGCTGATGGAGGATTCACCGGAAAAGGCCGGGGCAATGAACGGGTTGTTGGGCTACTACAACCATGTCTGCAAGTTTGCTCCGGGGTATTCCGATACCATCAAACCCGATTATTCGCTCTACCACCACCGTTCCGCCTACCAGAGTGCCTATGGAGTCTCGATGCTCAATACCATGGTGATCATCGATTGGCTGCTTGATGGAACCACCTATGCGCTTTCTGCCGAGACCAAGAATGTTCTCTCCAACGCGCTTGACGCGCAGCTTAAAATGGCGAACACCTATGATCTTCCGCCGGGAGTCAGCGGTCGTATCCAGACCCGTTCTGCACTCAAAAGGCTTCTGTTGCCCGCCTATGCTTTTGCCGCGCTCTCCGGCACGGAGGCCATCGATGCGGACGCGGCGGCAATCTTTAATCGGATCTATAAGCCGGAACTCAGCAATCTCGACTTTCCGTCGCTCGCCTACAGCGGCACGCTCGGCACCGCCGAGCTTATGAAAAAAGTGGCCGCCGCAGCGAATGGCAAAACCATCGCCCCTGCCGAAGGTCACTACACCTTCCCGTATGCGGCCTATTCCACGCATCGGCGCGATGGTTGGATGGCGGGCGTTCGCGGTTGGAGCCAGTATGTCTGGGACTTTGAATCGGGCAGTAAACATGAAAACGATCTTGGGCGCTATATCAGCCATGGAGCCATGTTCATTATTCCGGAAGAGGGATTGGTCGGTAGTTCGCAAGATCTGGATACAGGCTACCACTGGGGTTTTCTTCCCGGTGCCACGACCAAGGCCTTGCCGGTCGAAGAAACCGTCTTCAAATATGTTGCCACGCCGAAATATCTGGAATGTAAACACCGCAACTATACCGATGAAACCTTTGTTGGTGGGGTGAAGCTCGGCAGGAACGGCTTCTTTTCCATGAAGTTGCACGACACGGTGGCCCCTGATGAGAAACGGATTCTTTTCGACGATTCATTCCGCGCCACCAAGAGCTATTTTTTCGTGGACGACAAAATCTACTGCCTTGGCACCGGTATCGAAAACACGGATAAGCGTTACAATACCGTGACCACACTGTTTCAGAATACCGCCGACGCCGACGCAAAGTTGGCGAACAACATGATCCGTGATGCGAATGGCAATGTCTACGTGGTGCCGGGGGGACAGAAGGTTGAAATCCGCACGGGTGAACAGATGTCCTATTGCACGGATCACGGTCAACTCGTCGAGTGCAGTGGACCGAATACTCGATCCTGGATTGATCATGGGAAGGCACCGAAGGGCGCAGGCTATGAATATATGGTGGCGGTTGATGTTGGCGATGCCAATCCCGCGGTGCCGTTCAAGGTGCTGAAAAAAGACGATATCGCCCATATTATTGAACATACTGCACCGGCGAATCCGATCAAGGCCTATGCGATCTTTCAGCCGGAGGCTTTCTGTGGAGAGGGCGTGGTGGCCGCGCTCGATACTCCGCTGTTGCTCATGACGGGCCAAAATGAAGTTGCACTCAAACTGGCCGTGGCCGACCCGGATTTGCGACTGAAAAAATGGGGACATAACATGTCGTTTATGCCGCGCGATATCGTACATGCCGAAGGCCGGGCACATACGGCCACTGTGACGCTGAACGGGGAGTGGGAGCTCACCACGGAGATGGATGGCATCAAGGCAAAAGCCACGGACGGGAAGACGGACGTAAAAATAAAATTGCAGCATGGACTGACCCGGGAGCTCCTGTTTCGGCGAAAGTAAAAAGTAGGTATCCATGGAACTATTCATTGCAGATGATCATTATGGGGCGCGTCCGGGGTGGCATCTATTCGATGCGATCAAAGAGGATTATCCGGACATGCTGTTTCATGAAAACGACTGTTCGGTGTTTGACTATGCCTGGGAAATGAAGCAATGCAGCCTGCTGATTTTGAATCTGCTGGCCGGTGATGAAGAAATGTCGCAGCCGGGGTCCGATTCGGAGTCCAATGTTAAAAAATATCTGGAACGCGGCGGAAATATTTTACTATTGCATTGCGGCAGCGCAGCGTTTGAACAATGGAGCTGGTGGCAACCGCTGGTTGGCCTGCGATGGGTTCGCCCGAATGATTCGACCGGGCTTGCGGCCTCAACTCATCCCGTTCGTCCTTATCAGGTAAAGGTTGTGAAAAGCAGTCATCCACTGAGTCATGCGCTTTGGGATATGGATTTGCCGGAAGACGAAATCTATATCCATTTGCAGCAAACCTGTCCGATCACTGTATTGATGGAGACAACCACAAAGGAGGGTGTGTTTTGTCAGTGCTGCGAGAGTGTTACGCCATGGGGAGGGCGGCTTGTCAGTTTCCTTCCCGGCCATGACAGAGCGGCCGTTACACATCCGAACTTAATTTACAATGTTAAGCAGATCATTGATCATCTAATGACTGCGCAGGGAGAATGATTATGACTAAAACCATTGCTTTTTTAATGTGCACTACCGTGTCGATTCTGCTCAATGGAGTTGCTGCGGATCAACACCCGAATATTGTTTTGATGTATGTGGACGATCTGGACTTCGATCAGGTTTCGATCTACGACACGGAAAAATTTCCGAGCTGTACCGGAGCAAAGGTAACCGGCAACCTGAAGGAGCGGTCTGCGGTAACGGCCAACCAGAACGGCCATTTCCTCAAGACCGGGGAGATGAGCTATCTCAAGAATCCGACCGTGCTTACGCCGCACGTCGCCCGTTTGGCCGACGAGGGCGTGGTGCTGGACCGCTTCTACCTCACCACCTCGGTCTGCACGCCGAGTCGGTACTCGCTGTTGACCGGTCGCTATGCCTCGCGATCGCCTCGGTTGATCAGCGAAACTCCGCCGGGTACCACGCCGCTTCTCGGCTGGAACTCGCATATGGATCCCAACGAAAACAATCTTGCAAAGGACCTCAAGGCGGCGGGCTACAAAACCGGTCTGGTGGGCAAGTGGCACCTGAGCGACTACGATATCCCTGAAATTGATTTCGCCGCGGGCTATAACGGCCACCACACCCGCAACGGAACCGGGAAGAACTTGCGTCCGTTCCAGCTGGTGGGTTCCTATTTCCAGCCGACGGCCGACTATGGCGACCCGGCGGTGCAGAAGGAAATCGCCCGCATCTACGACGTGATGCAAAAACGGGTACAAAAGATTTCCGGCTTCGATGTCGTCGACCGCCTCTACTATGCCAACTATGGCGAGCTGCCTATTCCAAAACACATGAAGGCGCACAATCTCGAATGGCTGACCGAAGGCGCGCTCGAGTTTATTGAAGACAGCAAGACTGAACCCTTTTTCCTCTATTTTTCCATCACCGCGCCGCACGGGCAGTATTTCGAGGATTGGATGGATCAGGACTGGCGGGTGACCCCCGCTGGAATGCTGAGTGAAAAACCGAAAGGTATGCCGTCACGCGACAGCGTGCTCCGGCGGACGCAGGAGGCCGGTTTGCCGCTGCAAAATTCGATGGCCACCTGGATCGACGACAGCCTCGGTGCACTGCTCGACAAGCTCGATGAAACCGGGCTGGCCGACAACACGATTGTACTGTTTCTTTCCGACCACCAGTCGCGCGGCAAGCTGACGGTGCACGAGGGGAGCCGTGCGCCGGGGGTGATCCGCTGGCCGAGGCATATCCAGGGCCGAACTCGGGAAGAGCGGATTGTCTCGAATATCGACATGTTGCCGACGCTGCTCGAAATTGCCGGCTCCAAACCGCCTGCTGACGCCGTGACCGACGGTCGAAGCGCGGTCCAGCTACTGGAAGGTAACCCACCGGCAGATTGGCGCGACAGCCTGTTGCTGGAAACCTCCTACAGTCGGGCGGTGGTTACCGAAAACTGGAAATATATTGCCCATCGTCCGCCGCAGGACGTGCTCGAAAAGATGGCTGTAGATGCTGCCGCTGCGGCAAAAGGCGATGGACGCCGCCATGTCGGCTGGTCGGGGCGAACGACCAATCCGGCCAGCGGGTTGGGCATCCGTTTCAATGCGGATCAGGATTTCCCCTGCTACTTCGACCCCGACCAGCTTTACGACCTCGGCAACGACGTGTTCGAACAGCATAACGTGATCAACCATCCGGAAAATAAAGAACGAGTCGCGCAGCTAAAACAAAAACTTGATCTATACCTGAAAAGCCTTCCGCATACGTTTGGTGAGTTTGGAGCTAAATAGTGAAAACATGGATTGTTGCTTTGCCGGTAATCCTACTGGCTTCGCAAGCTGTTTCGGGTTCTGTTGAACAACATCTGAAGCGGTTCAATACCGAATGGGAAAAACCGTTGCCGCAGGATTCGCAGTTTGGAGTCCGCCGCGTACTGTCATTTCTTGATCTGGATTTCCCCGGATTGGAAAAGGTGAAGGAAGCGGCAGGACAAGAGGACTATGCCGCAGCCGGGCAGGAACTGCTCGCTTACTTTAAATCTACGCGTACACCAAAGCCGGTTGGAGCACTTGCTGACAAGGATGCGCTGCACGCGGCCGATGCGCTGCACCACTGTTTCCGGGGTAACCGCGATGCTCATCCGCCCGTCTTCCGCGGTGCGGACATCGACTGGGTCGGCCGCGCGTTTGTGGATGGAAAGGAAATCCACGATGCGGAATGGTATTATCAGTTTCAACGGCTGACCTGGTGGCCTGCGCTGGCCCGGGCGTATGCTGCGACGGACGATGAAGAGTATTTTTTTGAGTGGCGCTACGAGCTGGTCGACTGGGCAAGGGATAATCTTCCAATCACTGAGAAATCTCCAAAGTTTGTGAAGCGCGGCATGGAGACCTATAACCGTTGCGAGCGGCTTACGGATGCATTCTCGTTCATGTTGCCGTCTCCCCATTTTGATACCAAAACCCTATGCTTTTTTCTGGTTAGCTTTCATGAACAGGCGGAGCACATCCGCACGGTTTATTCGGCCAAGGGCAACCATCTGCTGGGCGAGCTGAGCGTGGTATTTATGAATGGGGTCAACTTCCCGGAGTTCAAGGCTTCCTCCGAATGGAAAGCCGAAGCCGCCAGCCGGATTCCGGCCATGATGGATGAAGAGGTCTACCCGGATGGAATGAATCGGGAACTGGTGTTTAGCTATCACAAGATGTACGTGCGGCTGTTTGGCCAGGCCTACGAAATGTTTAATCAAAATGGCTATGCCGATCGCCTGCCGTCCGATTTTTATCCACGCCTGCTCAAGATGGCGGAAATCTACGCCCACCAGTCCTTTCCGGATAATACGGATTGTCAGTTCGGGGATGCCTGGAAACCTCGGTTTCCGGGCGATCTTTTTCGCAAGCACCTCGCCTCCTTTCGGCGGGACATCCCATATTTCGACTATATGGTTTCCGGCGGAAAACAGGGGCCACCGCCGATAAAGCGCAACGTGGCCTATCCGGTCAGCGGCTTCTATTTCTTCCGTTCGGAGTGGAGTCCCGACGCGGTGTTCATGGCGCTGAAGAATTCGGCCGGTGGCCAGTGGCACAGCCAGATCGACAACGGTACGTTTGAGCTGTTTGCCTATGGCCGCAACTTTATGAATGATTCGGGGAGCTACATGTATGGCAGCTCCTCGAAAGAGGATCGGCAATGGCGCGATTGGTTCCGTAGTACAAAGGCACATCAGACGCTGACACTCGATAATCGGAACATTGATTTAAAGCCGCAGTGTGTGATGTGGGACAAGCAGGAAAACCTCGTCGCGCTCGTGATCGAAAACCAGAGCTATCCGGAGCTGAAGCATCGCCGGACCGTGTTGTTCATTGATAATCAATATTTTCTCATCATGGACGAGGCGATCGGTTCCGCTTCCGGCACCGTGCGCACCCACTACCAGTTGGTGCCGTGCGAATATGACATTTCCGGCTTGTCCGTCCGGACCCGGTTTGAGGAGGGGGCAAACCTGTGGGTGAAAACCTTTCCGGTGATGGGCAGGGAGGTGGTGGTGGAGCAGGAAGAGGGGTGGATCTCCTATGCGCCGCAGCGCAAGGAGTCACGCCCGGCCTGGAGCTACTGTCAGGACAAAGCCGCTGAAGAAAAAGCGATCTTCCTGACGGCGCTGATTCCGCGTCGGGAGGGACAGGCTTTTTTGACGGTCAATGCCTCGATGGAAGACGAGGCAGAGCTGCGCCGGTTCAAACTGGTTGTAGACACCTGCGCTTATGAAGTGGTGCTTGATCTCGACTCAAAAAAAGGCGAGTTGAAGATAACGGATCAATGAAGAAAACGTTTTTACAGGAAAACGAACTGGAGCGGAATGCATTCCATAGTTGAATGGCGAGAGAGTTCCTTTAGGATGGTTGGACGATGAGTGAGCAGCAATATGTAACGTTGAAGGATTTGGCAAAGGAATGCGGCGTAAGCCCGACAACGGCGTCGCTGGCCTTGCGGGATCATCCTCGTATTTCCGATGCGACCAAAGAAAAGGTTCGAGAAGCTGCCGAACGATTGGGCTATCGCCGGCATCCGATGCTCTCGGCGCTCATGGCCAATCTCAATCAGTCCCGCTCTTCCACAGCGGCGGTTCCGCTGGCCGCCCTGTATACCCATTCTGAAGCGACCATTGATGGCAATTATTATCACCGCAAGGTATGGGAGGGCATGGAGCACCGTGCCCAGGAGCTGGGCTTCAAGTTGGAACGCTTTTTCTTTGACCAAAAAAAGATGTCGGGCAAGCGCATGTCTCAGATTCTGGTTACACGGGGCATTCATGGTGTTGTAATACCCGCCTTTCAATGGGCCGGGGGACATCTTTCAATCGACTGGGACGAGTTTTGCGTGATTAACGTGGGCTATTCCATGTTGCGGCCCAACATGCATCGGGTTTGTCCGGATCAATATCGGGGCATCCGGATGGTTTTGCACGAACTGCGGCATTTGGGCTACACCCGGCCCGGCCTGGTGCTGAATGCAAAAAGCGATGTACGCACCCTGCATTTGTGGAGTTCGGGTTTTTATGGATCTGAATATGGGTTGAAACGCCGGGGGGTTGTTCCTGTTCTGGAAGCCGAAGCGATTAACGAGCAAGTCCTGTTGCAGTGGTATAAAAAACACAAGCCGGATGTTATTATCAGTTCCGACCTTGATATTGTTGGCCCACTGAATGCTACGGGCTTGAATTTTCCAGAGGATGTTGGACTGTCTTCTCTCCACTTGCGCGACACCGGTACGGCCATTGCCGGGATTGACCAAAACGAAGAGCTGGTCGGAGCCGCTGCAATCGAGCAACTGGTTCAATTGCTATACTATAATGAGCGTGGGATTCCTGAGTTTCCGCGTGTCCAGCAAATCCCATCCATCTGGCGTGATGGCGAGTCTATCAAGAAGCAGGCCGAAGAATAAACTCCCGAGTATGCTCTGCTTCTCTGCGCGAAACAAACCCTGTAGTCATCGTCCTTGGATGATCTATATTGTAAGAGGGGGCAGAGCGGCGAAACTCAATGCGTCGTTCTTGCCCCTATAATCCTAGATCCGGGAATGGAAATGAAGGAAACGGTGTTTTGTATAGTGATATC
>CAZWZW010000129.1:0-8967 GCA_964639125.1 uncultured Verrucomicrobiota bacterium | reverse complement strand
GCCTGCCCAAACATCAGGCTTCAACCTGCACGAGGAAATCCATCAAACCCGCCGCAAGAACTATCCGCATTGGACGCAAGATGGGTGCACGTATTTCATCACCTTCCGGCTGGTCGATTCAATTCCACAATCCCGTATAAAAGAATACGAAGAGTTGCGCAGGAACTGGGAGGAACACCATCAACCTCCCTATTCAAAACAGGAACGCGAACGTTTCAATGAATTGTTTTCTGAACGTGTGAATGAATGGCTCGACAAAGGAGCAGGCTCCTGTTGCCTAAGAAACCCGAAAATCTCAAAAATAGTTGCCGATGCGTTGCTTCATTTTGACCAAAAGCGTTATGAACTCGATGAGTGGGTTATTATGCCGAACCATGTTCACCTGCTGGTACGGCCTTTGGAAGGATTTCAACTATCGGAAATTCTTCATTCGTGGAAATCCTTTTCAGCCCACGCAATCAACAAAGCACTGTCACGAAAAGGACAGTTATGGCAACCGGAAAGCTATGATCATATTGTTCGCGGTGGAGAAGAGTATATTCGCATTAGGGATTACACCCCAAAGAATCGGGAAAAGGCTGGCATATCGGTTTCCAATGGAGGGAGCAGGCGGAACGCCTGCGATACGGAAGCCGTGCCGCAGGCGTCTCGCCTGCCCCCGTCGGTTCAGTCGCCGTTTGCGGCCTTCATGGAGTGGAGCGACTGGCTTTTCGCCAAAACCAACACGACCGGTAACCTGCACATGGTTCGCCTCGCAAAACTACTGATAGAATTCCTCACAGGGGAAAAAGGACTGAGTGAAAAAGAGGTGGCCACCGCGTTATGGACTGACTATCAGCGAGGAAATCGCCCCGATGTTCCGGGCTTCCTGAAAAAGTTTGGATTTGAAAAACAAAGCAGCGAAACAGCAAACTCCCTTGCTCCATTGCCAAGGCAGGCTCGACACTTAAAGGACTAATTTATGACGATCAAAAACAATAACAGCGGCGGACAGCTTAATCTACTGATTGCTATTGAGCATGTTGAATCCGTTTGTGAATGGGTGCGCGGGGCCCTGCAGAAAGAACCGATCGAAGTAACGCACCCCGATTCCGAAGAATCGCTGGTGGAGATTTATTTTGACTCCCTGCTCGAGGCCGAGATTGCGCGGAAGGCATTGCCGGAACAGTTCGCCATCCGATCGGCGGAAGCAAAGGAATACAAGGAGCAGGACTGGGCCTCCTTCTGGCAGCATCATTTCCAAACCCTGGAGCTCGGACACAACCTGCGGATTGTTCCAGAATGGGAAGAGGTTCCGGATGACGACAAAATTAATATTATCATCAACCCCGGCCTGAGCTTTGGCACCGGCGGGCATTTTACCACCAAATTCTGCCTCGAAGCGCTTGAGGAGGCCTCCAATGAATTCTCTCCGGAAACCATGATTGATGCCGGAACCGGCAGCGGCATCCTTTCCATTGCCGCCATCAAACTCGGCATTCCAGATGTTGTTGCTTTCGACTATGATCCGGTCTGTGTGGACCAGTGCAATCTCAACGCCGTACGAAATGGTATTGAGGATAAGATCCATTTTTTCCAAGCCGACGTACTGGACCCCGGATGGAATGCAAAACCCGCGGATATTGTCTGCGCCAACATCCTGACCTCTGTGCTACTCGACGCGGCCCCGCTGATCAAACGTGCTGCCAAGAATCGAATTTTGCTGAGCGGCATCCGGGAAATCGAAGCCGATGCCGTGGCCGAAACCTTTATCCAGCTCGGCTGCCGCGAGATCTCGCGCGACGGTGATGGACAGTGGTGCGGGCTCGTTATTGATGTTTAACCCTTCGGGAGAATCTCCACATGTTTAAACCAAAATACAGCCCGAAATATTCGACCTATTTTAATAAAATCGCCTGGGCCGTGGCAGGGCTTATTACCGTTGTATCCCTGCTGGGGTTTTTAGGGTCGCTGCACTGGACGCTGGATCTGCTTTCACATTTTCGGGTGCAGTATCTACAGCTGGCCCTGCTGGTTGCCGGAGCCTGCCTTTGGGTGCGGCGCAACAAATGTGCCGTCGTTTTAATCTGCCTCGCCGCATTCAATTATGCCTTTGTTCTCCCGCTCTATATGGGAAAGCCAAATACGACCGGGGCCCAAAACCCACCCGTACGTGCCATGCTCATGAATCTGAATGCCTCCAACGGCAATACCGAGCAGGTGCTGAAAACCATTGAGACCGCCGATCCCGATCTTATCGTACTGGAGGAAGTGACGCCATCCTGGGCATTTGAACTGTCTCAACTCTCCGAGACCTACCCTCATCATATTGTTGAACCCCGCGAGGGCTGTTTTGGAATCACCCTACTCAGCAAACTTCCGGTCAGCCAAGGCAAGGTTGTGGAAATCGGATCGGCCGGTGTTCCTTCGATTTTGGCCACCGTGCATCTGCCGCAAGGCGATTGCTCCCTCATCGCCACCCATCCCGTTCCGCCGATTGGAGCCGAATATGCCAGGCATCGGAACAACCAACTGGCGGAGCTGCCAGAACTCATCAGGGAACAGAAATATCCGGTGCTGCTGATTGGCGATTTAAACACTTCGCCGTGGTCCCCCTACTTTTCGAAACTACTTCGCAACTCGGGTTTGAAAGACAGCATGAAGGGTTTTGGATTTCAGCCGACCTGGCCGAGCAGCAACCCGTTCATCCGCATTCCGATCGATCACATGCTGCACGCGCCGGAAATCCTGATCCATAACCGGATGATCGGATCAGATGTCGGATCGGATCACCTTCCGCTCATCGTCGATTTTTCAATGCAGAAGAATTGACCACAAGATTCACAAAAAATACAGAATAAAGGTTCTGTGAACTTTGTGTATTTTGTGGTTAGTAAAAGCTGCCACCATCGGTTTGCAACAGATTTTCGGGAATTTCCGAGAGGAAGCGGGAAGGATCGAGGAAAATCATGCCGCCGTCGCGCTGGCGGCGTACCATGGGCGAGCAGATGAACAGCTCGTCCTCGGCACGGGTGACGGCCACATAAAACAACCGTCGCTCCTCGGAGTCGCCGGCTTCTTCAATCGATTTCTTGCTGGGGAACATCTCTTCGTTGACGAACAGGACAAACACCGCTTTCCACTCCAACCCCTTGGCCTGATGCACCGTGCTCAACCGGATCGAATCGCGGTCCTCCTCATCCGAAGGTGCCTTCCCGCTGTCAGCATCGAGATTGGTGAGCAGCGCAATCTCGCTGAGGAACGATTCGGTGGAATCAAACTTGACGGTAAAGTCGATCAATCCATCAAGGTCTTCCGCGCGGAATTTATGGTTGTCGAAATTTTCGACCATGTATTCGGTATAGAACGCCTTGTTGAAGCGGAAGATCACTTCGCCGGGATCGTTTTGAAGATCCTCTTCACGATAGGCCAGAAAAACCGGTTTGATCTTTTCCCATTCGTCACGTGCGGCGGCGGGCAAGGCGGCGATCAGCTCTTCGTGTGTTTCGGGCCGCTGAAGGTTGACGCGCCCGCCCAGCTTCCGGAAAATCTTATGCGAGGTCTTTTTTCCCACCTTTGGAAACATTTCAACGAGGCGGGCAAAGGCCAGTTCGTCGCTTGGGTTTACCAACAGCCGCAAAACCGTGCAGACATCTTTGATGTGTGCCTGCTCGAAGAAGCGGACTCCGGAGGTGACGATGTAGGGCATCTGCGCGCGGGCCAGTTCCATCTGCAGTTCCATGGCATGGAAGTGCGAACGGTAGAGCACACAGATTTCTGACAGCGGAATGCCACGACGGTGGAGTTCGTTGGCCCGCTCGATCACATAGCGCGCCTGAGCAGAGCCATCGCGCATCTTGGCCAAGTGCGGCATCGCCGCACTCTCGCGCACGGCCTGCAACTCCTTCTGGAACTGCTCGGGATTGCCGGCTATCACTTCGTTGGCGACCTCGAGAATTTCGGGCGTGCTGCGATAGTTGATCTGCAGCTTGAAGGTGAGCGCCCCGGGATAGGCCTTTTCAAAATCGAGGAAGTTCCGAAAGTCGGCTCCTCGCCAGGAATAGATGCTTTGAAAGTCGTCGCCCACCACCATCAGATTGCCGTGTGTCTTGACCAGCAGGCGCACCAGCTCGGCCTGAATGGCATTGGTATCCTGATATTCATCGACGAGTACATACTTGAATTCGTCCTGATAGAAGTTGCGGATCTTTTCATTCTCGGCAATGACCTTGAGCGCATAGATAAGCAGGTCGTCGAAGTCCATTGCGTTCGCCTCTTTCTTCCGTTGCTGATAGCGGGCGTGCACCTTGAGGACTTGATCCGCATCGACTTCGGTATGCTCGTACTGCTCATCAACGGCTGCGAAAAGGTCGCCCATGCGACCGCTGACGACGCCAAACAGACTGAGCAGAACTTCGGGCTTCGGGAAGTGCTTCTTTTCAACCCCTAAATCGTCCGCACAGGCACGAACCAGCTTTTTGGCGTCGTCCGCGTCGAGGATGGTAAAATCCCGACCGAAGCCGACGGAATCGGCATGCGAGCGCAATAGGCGGTTGGCAAAGGAGTGAAAGGTGCCGCTATAGCCGCTGTTAAAGCGCTTCTGCACCAGTGTTTCGGCGCGGGTGAGCATTTCCTTGGCGGCCTTGTTGGTGAAGGTGAGTAGCAGCACTTCCCACGGCTGTACATTTTTTTCGGTCACCAGATAGGCGAGACGATAAATGAGGGTGCGGGTTTTGCCGGTGCCGGCGGCGGCCACGACCAACGCGGGCCCATCGGGTGCAGTGACGGCGGCATATTGCTCTTCGTTGAGTTCGTCTTCAAAATTCATGCGCGGGACATTAGAGGAACCGACTTTACAGGAAAAGATTATTACTCACACGGAGCCACAAAGGCACCAAGCTTAATCAACGAAACCATTTAGAATACGGGATATCCCGTCTTTCATAAGGGATTCCCCAAAATTGAGTAAATATCCAAGCTTCATGTTCGTGAGCTTTAGATAAGTAAGGACCTGCTTTTGATGCGCTCGCGAGACGCTTTCCACCGACTTCAGTTCCAACAGGACTTTTTTTTCAACGATTATGTCTGCCCGAAAGCCTTCATCAAAAGTGATGCCATCGTATCGAATGGGGATTTGTACCTGACGTTCGACAGTAAGGCCCGTCTTCTCCAACCTATGCGCAAGAAGCACTTCATAAACAGACTCCAACAAACCGGGACCAAGCTCCATATGCAACTTAACGGCACAATCCACGACAACCTTCCCAATCTCATTTTCTGTCATTCTTGGTGGCTCCGTGGCTTTGTGTGATTTCACTTTTCTTCGTCGAAGAATTTGCGGAGGGTGATGGGGTCGAGGGTTTCACCGAGGCTGATGTTGGCGGTCGATAGGACTTCTTCGGTAATATCGACCTTAACGAGACCAAGATCCTTCGGGGATACGCCGTCGGTAATCATCAGATCATAGATCTTCTTGGCCGTGACATGCTCGGGGGCCTGAAGCAGGACATAGTGCTCGGGCTCGTCTTCATGAAGGGCACCGAGCAATCCTTCCGCCACCAAAACCTGAACCACTTCGTTCATCAGACGAATGGGAATGTTGTTTTTACGGGCAAACTCGGCAGCATGCAGCGAGGTTTCCTTTCCCTGGAATACGCGCACCACTTCCTGCATCACGGAAAAGGCCACCCATAGTTTGGAGACCATGCTGGCGCGTACCGCGCGTTGCTCCTCCTGGTAGGTACTGCGATTTTGAATGGCAAACGCGAGTTCGGCCCCAAACAGCAGGATCGTCCAGTTGAGATGCATCCAGAACAGGAAGACGGGAATCGAGGCCAACGATCCGTAGATGGCGAATTTCTTGAAGATCACCCGACCGAGGCTGATCAATGCAATCTGCACCACCACAATCATCAGGGCACTTACAAATCCTCCGGTGGCCGCCGATTTGAAGGTGACTCGCGTGTTGGGCAAAAACATGAATATGGCAACGAAGGCCAGCGAGAGAACAAAGATGGGTGCCAGCTGCAAAACCAGTGTGACCACAGGCCCCAGCCAATCCACCTTGCCGATGTATGCTGTGATGGTTGCGGACGCCGCATTGGAGACCAGCACAAGCGCCGGCGTGATGACTAACACGGATAGATAATTCCTAATCTTGTCCGTAATTCCCCGGGATGCCTGCACCCCCCAGATCTGGTTGAAGGATTCCTCTATGCCACTCAACATTTTATAGATGATATACAGAAAGGCGACACCTCCGACGCCCCCTAGTTTTGCAGGATCGATACCCCCAACCATCTTCAACAGTTCTGAAATAAAGGTCTGAAGCTGCTCCGGGAAGTTGGCGACTGAATATTGAAGAATCAATTCCTCGGCCGTTGTAAAACCAATGGCTTTCCCGATGGAAAAAAGGATGACGAGGAAGGGCACCATGGCCATGAGAGTGGCGTAGGTGAGCGCGGATGCGTGAAGTTTGCAATTGTCTTCCTTCACCCCTTTGAGCACGAGATGCGTTACCCGAAGTATTTCGACCCCAAAGGCGCGTATTTTTGAGTTGGACCCCATATCCATTCGCCACAGATCATGCTGGAGAAAATGGATAAACTTTTTAATCTGATCGATTGCTTTGCTGGCCATAAGAACACCTCCGGTGGCTCCTTGAATATATGGACTTTATGCCTGAAATGCAGAATTGCAAAGCAGAATCCGGCTAGCCTCCAGATTCATGACGCATTAAAAACTGATGGATAGCCCGGCATACGGACCACTGAAAAAACGGCCAAATCCCTGCAGCCAAAGTCCGCGATAGCCCCCATGAAACTGGAGATAACGGGGGCCAAGGCTGACCGAAATATCATAGTCGCTAATGCCCCGTTCCTGCGGCCCATACCATGCCGGTCGGAATTCGAAGCCGATCCACTCGGCGGGATAAATCTTGACCGGAAGCGTGATTGCTCCGCTCGAGTTTTCCTCATTTCCATCCTGATGGGCCACCCCAAAGCCGATCCCCGCCTCCCATGAACCGGTCTGCGTTCCCGGAAGCTCGCCGCCATACCGCAGTACGCCATAGTATTGATTGATCATCAGTTCATCATGGGGGTTATGTTCCGTGTAGAGCGTGTACCTGCCGTGAAAAGCAAAAAACTTGTAGCCCGTTTCGATCTGTACATCCTGTGCATCCAGATCGCTATCAATGAATTGCCAATGATAGCCGGCTCGGAAATAGGGCATAGTCGCGGAGCCTTGCCGATGTCCGGGCAGCCACCCCGAATCTCCGCCGGCCCATTCATCCTCTTCGGGGACCCGGTTCTCATACGCCGCAGGATCATCATAGCGATACCGAAACGGGGCGGAAATCAACCAAGTCGCAAGACTTCCCAGAAAGCTGTCGTCTCGACTGCCCGAAGGATAGGTGCCGGAGCCAAAAGAGGAAAAGTGACCTCGCCCGGAGGGATAGTCCCGTGATTCAGACTTGGGAGATGATTTCTTTTTCTCGCCAGCCTTTTTCTCAAAGTCGTCCAACCGCCCTGCGAATGCAGGTTGAAGCAATAGAAAGGAAACCAATCCGACGCCTATCTTCACCCGGTTCATATATATAGCCATGGCCTTTAGCCCTGATACGTGCAAAGTCGACCACGGTCGAAGGTGCACAAATACGCACCAACTAACTTTTCAGAACCGCGCCGCTGCTGGCATTGGTCGCCATCTTCGCATAACGCGAGAGCCAACCCGTCGTGAACCGAGGTTCCGGCTCCGTCCATTCCTTTTTGCGCTCCGCGAGCTCCTCTTCGGAGAGCTGCACGGCCAGCTTGTTGTTTGGAATATCGATCTCGATAATATCGCCTTCTCGGATCAGACCAATCGGCCCACCTTCAGCCGCTTCCGGCGAAATATGGCCAATGCAGGCCCCGTGCGTACCGCCACTGAAGCGTCCGTCGGTAATCAGCGCAACGCTGTCGCCAAGTCCCTGCCCCATGATGTAGGAGGTTGGGGCCAGCATTTCCTGCATGCCCGGTCCGCCTTTCGGGCCTTCGTAGCGGATAACCACCACGTCGCCGGCCTTCACCTTGTCGGCCAGAATGCCTTCGCAGGCCTCTTCCTGCGATTCAAAGATCACGGCCGGACCGGTGTGCACCAGCATCTTGGGATCGACTCCCGCGCTCTTCACCACGCATCCGCCCTCGGCAAGGTTCCCCCACAGGATCGAGAGGCCGCCGGTTGCGCTGTAAGCATTTTCCACCTTACGAATGCAGGCTTCGTCTTTGCTTCCTGCATCAGCAATGTTTTCGCCAAGCGACTTGCCGGTGACAGTGATGCAGTCGAGGTTCAGTAGATTGTCCTTCCTGGCCACCTCGGCCAGAATGCCACTAATGCCTCCGGCCGCGTGTACGTCTTCAATGTGGTAGTTCGAAGACGGTGAAACCTTGCAAATGTTCGGACATTTTTTCGAAACCGCGTTGATTCGCTCGAGATCGTAGTCCACCCCGGCTTCCTTGGCGATGGCCAGTGTGTGCAGAACGGTGTTGGTGCTGCCGCCCATGGCCATATCCAACGCGAAAGCGTTATCGAGCGATTCCTGCGTAATGATATCGCGCGGCAGCGGGCCGTCTGCGTAGGCCATTTCAACCGCGCGTTTAGCCGCATCTTTCCATAACTGATGGCGGGCGGGATCGATGGCAAGCAGGGTTCCGTTCCCCGGGAGCGCCAGCCCGATGGCTTCGCACAGGCAGTTCATCGAATTGGCCGTAAACATACCGGAGCACGATCCCTGGCTTGGGCAGCCCTTGCACTCGAGCTCTTCCAGCTCTTCGTCGGAAATCTTGCCCTGCTTGCGCTCCGCCACTCCTTCAAAAACGCTGATGAGGTCAACCACCTTGCCGTCTGCGGTCCGGCCCGCTTTCATGGGACCACCGCTGGCAAAAATCGTCGGAATATTCACGCGCATCGCGCCCATAATCATGCCGGGCACGATTTTATCGCAGTTGG
>CAZWZW010000128.1:0-9000 GCA_964639125.1 uncultured Verrucomicrobiota bacterium | reverse complement strand
GAGGCCGTGGTTACGCCACTCAGCGTCTATTTTTTCGATGCCGCGCCCCCACGATTCGATAAAGCCGGCGCGGAAGAGGGCTCCGGAAACGAGCGGATTATAGGGGCGGGAGGGATGTTTTTCGAGCAGGGACTGCACGGTCCAGTTTTCGGGAAGGACGCCGGGATTCCAAATAACGATGCGGTCTTCATACACGCTGATCTGGACGGGAATGGCGGCGCCATAATCTTTATGCGCCAGCGCATTGAGCAGGGCTTCGCGCAGGGCGGCGACGGGAAAAGGAAATTCTTCAATGCGCTGGAGCCCCTCGTAGCGGATGTAGGCCTTCATATATTTGGTGGTGAGCAGATCCATGGTTTTGTCGATCTGTTCGAAGAGGTTGCCGTGGATTTCGTCCTGATAGCGCAGGTCGTCATCGGTTACGAAAAAGCCGATTTTCACATAGGCACCGACGATGAAGCGGTCGGGGTCGCGGGCAAACAGCAGGGCTCCGGCCTGGCGTAGATAGTCGCCCTCCACCAGTTGCAGTTTTTCAAGCAGGGTTTCGTCAGCATCGTTTAAAACCGCATCATCCATCCGCCCGCTCTGAAGGGCTCGCCGCCGGAACTGATCGAATGCCGCCGGATCGCAATCGACCGGGTTGAAACCGGGCAGTGGAATGCCGTCCCAATGGCGACCGCGTTTGCGGAGGAGAAAGCGCTCGAGATCGCCGCCTTTCAGGGCCTGTACCGTACTGCCGGAGCGATAGTAGTATTCGCCTTTGTAGCTGATGGGATTCGGGTGCGGTTCGGTATAGATCAGAATGAGATCCACCTCCTGGCAACGCTCGAGTTTAATATCGACTACGATACCGAGAATATCACGGATTTTATTGGGCAGGTCTTCCAACAGCTTCGGTGCGTTGGGAACGCCCAGCGCGGTACCGTCATCTTTTCTTCCGATCTCCAGGGTCCCGCCTTCGGCATTGGCAAAGGCGCAGATCACTTTAAGGAAATCATCTTTCCAGATTTGTTTATATTCGTGTGTGTGTGATTCAGTCATGACGAGTCTCAGGTTCCCCCAGTCCGAGGACGTCGGCGAGCAGGGTTTTCCGGGCATCAGCTTCGTCGCCATTCCCCAGGGCCTGCATCAGGCCGTCGAGTTCGCGGAGGGCTTCGGTGAGTTCGCTCATGGCTTCGGCGGCGAGCACGTCGGGCTCGGGCAGATTGGCGGCGTCGACGCTGTCGCTGTCCTTGATCCAGGAAATATCGAGGGAGTCGCCCTTGGTATCGCGGATCCAATCCCTGGAAAAGCACCGCCATCTTGAATTTTCCTCGGTCTGTTCTGCATCTTCGGGAAGAAAACTCCATTCCCCTTCTTTCCGAACACTGGAACCATCGGCCTTCTTGCCATAGACTTTTTCAAAGGGGGCAAGGTGGGCATCGCCGAACGGCGTGCGTTTCCCGAAGCTGGGCATATTGGAGCGCAGGTCGTAGACCCAAACCTTCTTGGTATTGTTCTTCTCCGTCTTTCCCCGGGTGAAAAACAGCACATTGGTTTTCACGCCCTGCGCATAGAAGATGCCGGTCGGCAAACGCAGGATGGTGTGCAGGTTGCATTTATCCATCAGGTCGCGGCGAATGCTCGTGCCCGCTCCGGCTTCAAACAAAACGTTATCGGGAACAATCACAGCCGCCCGCGACTTTCCATCCTTTTTTAACGACCGGTAAATGACCTGCATAAAGTTGAGCTGCTTATTTGCCGTGGGGAACGTCAGGTCCGTGCGTGAGGGCTGCTCTCCGCCTTTTTTTGTGCCAAATGGAGGATTGGTCAGGATGACATTATAGTCTTTCAGTTTTTCCCCTCTGCTGGAGAGTGAATCGCCCAGCAGCAATTCGCCTTCAATATCGTGCAGCATGGCATTCATAAGGGCGAGGCGATGGGCATCCTGCACCAGTTCCACACCGGAAAAGGCTCTCTTTCGCTGGAAGGTTCGCTCGGCAGTCGACCATTCAAACTTGTTCGACTTTGCTTCCACAAATTGATTGGCGGCAATCATGAAACCAAACGTACCGGCCGCCGGGTCAAAGCAGCGTTCTCCCAATTCGGGCTGAGTAAGCCTTACCGTGGAATCAATGAGGGGACGCGGGGTAAAATATTGCCCGGCACCCGACTTTTTCTCTTCCGAGTTTTTCTGGAGTAATCCTTCGTACAAATCGCCGAGACCTTCTTTTTTCGCTTCATACCAATCGAGTTTGTTCAGCTCGGAAATCAATTTAGCCAGATTGGCCGGATGCTGAATATCGCTGCGGGCATTGGCATAGATTTCCTTGATGCGGCCTTTCGATTTTTCTCCGCCGAGATGACGAAGCAACTCTTCATAAAATTTCTTGAGGTCGGTTCCCTGGAGCTTGGTCAGGTCATCCCAGCGATAGCCTTCCGGGATATTCTTTTCCTGACCGGTTTCCTTGGCCATTTTCAGGAACAGCAGATAGGTCAGCTCGGTGACATACTGGTGATAGGTAATCCCGTCATCCCGCAGCACATCGCATAAATTCCATAATTTCTGAACAATTTCTACCGTACTCATCCATACATCCTTTGATCGTCGTCTCCGTAAAGAGCGTCGTTAAGCTGATCGATTACCTCTGTCAGCTGGCCTTGAAAAACTTTGTTGATGCGGTTAAATCCGCCTTCTTCCTGAAAGACCCCTTCGTTGAGGTCGTCCTTTTGTATAATGGTTTCTTTCATGAGCTGCATCTCAAACCGATTGAGCCAGTTTTTCTGGATCGCGGTCCAATCATTCATAGAACGGATTTTCTGCATCGCCTTTTGGATGCGCTCTTCATGGCTCAAAAGAGGGTCGCCCAAAGCCTGCCTACGAATGAAGGAAATGACGTCGGCGGCAATATCCTCGTTCGTCCATTGCTGCCAGGCTACGCGCAGATTCTTTTCGGTAAATCCATGCAGATCCAATTCGAGTTTAAGCTCCTTGAGCGATTGCCGGGTAAGCTCCCTTGGTCGTTGGCAGATAATGCTCAGCGCCGGAATCTTGTTCATGTTGTCGAGAATGAAGGCTTTGAACTCGTTCAGGTAGTCTTCGGGCTTTTCTGCCTTTCCATACCCACGCGTATGCGATTCCAGCTCATCTTCGTGATCGGAGATTAAAACCCTGCGAGGCTGGCTGTTGTTTTCATCAAGAAACTCAAAATATCGGCGGTTGGTTTTTACGATATTCCGCACCTGTTCCGGCTCTGCTTCGCGGAGATCCTTGATAAACTCGGTAATCGTCACGCCGCCCGTGAGCGTTTCGAACTTCTCTGCAGCCTCGCCCTTAATACCCCGCGCTTTGCGCTGCAATTTGGCAACCAACTGATCGATGTGCAGTTTCTGTTTATCCGAGTCGTCCATATCGAGCAACTCTTCAACCAGCATGACGAGTGTCGTTTTGGGATTCGGCGCAACCGGCTTCATATTGGTCACGCTTTCCAGTGCTTCATACATGCGGACGGCATCGTAGATATTAAAGTGATCTTTCTTAATTTCAGGACATAGACGCGTTGCCCGGCCCAGCATCTGTTCATACAGGATTCTTGAGTGGACGCGCCGGATAAAGACCAGGTTGCAGATTGCGGGAACATCGATGCCGGTGGTCAGCAAGTCGACCGTGACCGCTATATTGGGAAACTTTTCATTCTTATAATGGCGAATAGCCTGGGAAGGTTTATCCACGGAGCCGGTAATCTTTTGTATGGCATCGTCATCAACCGGACACCCCATCTCCCCGAACTCTTCCTTGAGAATCCGAACCACGGTGTCGGCATGGTCGTCCGTTGCGGCATAGATCAGGGTCTTTTCATCCCCATTGGGATCGAGGTTCTTGATCAGTTCCTTAATCACGGTACGGTTAAATTTATCTGTCAGAACCTTCTGATTAAACCCATCCACCTCAATGTTCAGCTCATCCGGGATCTCTTCAAGATTCGTAATCTCGCCCGTCTTGGTATCCAAGACCGGAACCGTTTCGCCCTTTCCCCATTTTATACCGCTTTTTGACAGTTTCGTTGTGATCTGATGCGGCGGTTCATGGTCGATCAACCAGCCATCGATAACGGCTTCTCGGTAACTGTAGGTATAGACCGGTTTCCCGAATATTTCCGCAGTATGCGGAGCAGGTGTTGCCGTCATGCCGATTCTGACGGCATCAAAATATTCGATGACCTTGCGATATTTGCTGATGTAGTCTTTTTCGTCGCGGTATTCGAGCTCGGTATCGCTCATGTCCCGGTCGAGGGTATAGCCACGGTGTGCCTCGTCCACCACAATGCAATCGTATTGGTCGACGGTCGGGATATTTTCGTCGTTCGCATTGAACAGAATACGGCGCATCATGCTTTGAACCGTGGAAACATCAACCCGTGTATCCGACTCCACATCGGCTTTGGTGATATCCTTCACCCCGAAGGTTTCAGAGAAGCTGAGAAAATCTTCGATTTGAACATCATGAAAGCTGTTGCTTGCCTGCTCTCCCAATGCGTTACGGTCCACCAGGAATAGAACGCGCTTAAAGCGGTCGGATTTAATCAATCGGTAAATCAACCCGAGTGCTGTTCGTGTCTTACCGGTACCGGTCGCCATAGCCAGCAGAATACTCTTCTGATTTTTTTGGAGCGCTTCTTCTACCTTGCGGACAGCGGTTTCCTGAAAGTCCCATAACCCCAGATAGTCAAATGATTCCTGTTCGAGCTTCTCACAGGCTGCCGGAATATTCTGTTTAAGCAGCTCTTGCAGGCCTTCGGGGGAATACCAGGCATGCAGAGGCTTGGGATGATTAGTCGGATCCCGGCCATCAAGGAACCAGATGCCGGACTTATCCTCCAGTTGCTTCAGATAAGGCCGGCCGTTGGTGGAGAACATAAAGGGGGCTTTATATTTATTCCATGGACCGCCGATGAAGGATTCCTCCCCTTTGATCTCAACATCCCGTGAATACCGCTTAGCCTGGCCTACATCGGAAACAACCTGTTTCCCCCACTTCTTGGCTTCAACAAATCCAATTAAGTCCATTCCTGTAAAAAGCGCATAATCAGCCGGGCCGGAAGTCGTTGGCCACTCTGCAATGGCTTTATTCTTACCCTTTTCAGGCCGGGCACCTTTGGCATAACGAAGATTTACGGTATCCACAGTCCAACCCGCGGTATTCAATTGATCATCTATCAGTTGCCGGGTTTCCGCTTCCGAAAGCTTCAGCTTCTTAGATGCTCGCGCAGAAGACTTCCGACGTTCGGAACGTTGCTCCTGCGAAACCTCCTGAACCTTTACCGTCTCCAACTTTTTCAACAATTTAGAATTTTCTTCCTCCAACCGCTCGTTGGCCCTAATGAGCTCGGAGGCAAGAAACTCAAGTTCTTCCTGGGTTTCGGCCGGTTCCGGCATGGAAAACGTCTGAACCGAGATGTGAGAGTCGCTGTAGGTTTTCGCAAACCATTCCGACAGGCGGTGAGCAACCTGCAATTGGGTCCGGGCGGCCTCCGCACTTTCGTAGCCTTCATGCGTTGCTCGGTTTCCGGCTTTTCGGATGGAGTGAAACAACGGGCACAGCGTGTCCGGTATGATCCCTTTGCTTTGTAAAAGGTTGAGCCGCTTGATCTGGGTTCCATCAAAAGGCTCGTTCAGCTTTTCATAGGCTACCAGGTATTTAGTCTGCGTCTCCGCAAATAGACGCAACTTGATCAGTGCGGTATTAGGGTCCTGATGGAGATACTTTTCCGCCAGTGCTCCGAGTTCCGCTAATTCCGGCCATTGCTCATGAAGAAACTCAAAGTTGCTCACACCAGCCTCCCGGTCTTCAGACTAAACGTCTGCTTCGGGGTCGTAATCAAATGATCCACCAAACGGATGTCGAGCTCCCCTGCAAGAGTCTCCAGCTTGCTGGTCATGGCATGATCTGCGTCAGATGGAATAGCCTCCCCGCTGGGATGGTTATGAGCGATGATCACGCTCGTAGCATTATGGAGAATCGCGATCTTTAAGATATCACGCGGGTAAAAAGGTGCCCTTCGAACAGAGCCTTCAATCACGATTTCGTGATGAACGAGTTTATTACCGTCATTTAAACAAATGAGCATTAGACATTCCCGATCACTGGATCCGATGTGCATACGGACAAAATGGGCAATATCCTCCGGCTTCGAGATGGTTGGCCTGTTTTCAACCTGCTCTTCCAGGTATTTGTGCAATGCCGAACGAATAGCAGCCAAATGCACCGCGGACTGCTTGCCCATACCCGGAACTGATATCAGGCGCTCAACGGGCTGATCGAGGACTGCAGCAAACGAGCCGAACTCTTTCACGAGAGCTTTTGCAATGGGTTTTGTATCTTTTCGGGAAATGGAATAGGTCAGCAATAACTCTAGAAACTCATAATCGGCCAGAGCACTATAGCCCGTAGTCAGGAAGCGTTCGCGCAGACGCTGACGATGACCGCTTCCTTGCGAATCGTCCATACCTTTACGATATACTTCATTCTCAATCATTCTAACCCCTAGAAACACCCAATAACATAAGCTAAATCAGGATATTGATGTATCGTCCCATCAGCAAGCAGAACCACTTGGAAAGATTTAATTCACCGAGGTAGTATTTTTTGCTACCAGCTAAACCCTATTTGATCTCAAAGGAATGCATCACACGAATTTCCCGTTGCGAAAAACCGACCCAAAGAGTACTTAATACCCGAGACATTTGAATAGTTTTGCGTGTAGACGCAGTTTGCTTCGTTCGAAAACGACCAATTTTAAAACTCAGAAGCGACTCGTTGATCCGCGGACCATTCGGCTTCATCATGATAGACATGCCCACGAACTCGTCGAGGCTCTTAACGAAGTAACAAAATAGATTCAAGCCGTCCTTGGGGTATTTTCGTTTCCGGAGTAGACCTTAAAAAGGATCAGTCCCCACCTGGCAAATCATATCCCGTCTGATTCGAATCAATCAGGTATGTGAAATTACGACAATCCCTGTACTTTCTACTTTCACCTCTCTCCAATAGATAGATCCCATACTACTGATAAGAAGGAGGGATCATAGGTCGGGTTAGTCATTGAAGTACTAGAACTATCTATAAGTGGGAAAGGGGTTTGCATTTGCAAACGGTGAAGGTTCGATTTTCGCATGTGCATTTGCAAACGCGGTTCATGAATATTCGGGTAGAATTCGAGCTAGGCAGGGACTTTCTCAAAAAGAAAGGTGTTGATACAGTCGAGGACTATTACCTCAAACGAGGTGCCCTTTTGAATTATCTTACCCATGACTGGATGCGATTTACACGAGACCAGGTTGACCGAGAAAACAAGAATCAGTCCAAGGCCCGAACACTACCTATCTGGGAACAAGTACGAGAAGCCTTACTGAAATGGGCCGGCACTGGAAACGGAATCCCACTGATACCCCTCGACAAAGAAAAAGCCAACGTCAGCCATCTTATCAAGGTGGTTGCTGGAGTGGTTAAAACTGCAGCCACGTTTCAAGGCAAGACGATCGTCACTCTGGAAGAATTCACAGGCTACCTTCAGGAAAGAATAAAGCTTTATGGCGTGAGTGTGAAAACAGAGCAATAACAGGCGTATTTATCATAAATTTATTATTTTGCGGCGAATAACGACCCTATTCACCGCGCAATATACGGCGAATAAATCTTGCGTTTGCGGTGAATAAGGCTACTAATCACCGCAAGAGGTGCGGTAATTATGAAATATATACATGAATTTGAAGATTGGCCCGACTTTCAATGGGACTCAGAACGGCTTGTTCCTCTGCTTGCTGATATACGGTATAGGCAAGGCAGATTGCTTGGTCAGATGGAATTGCAGGGTTTCAGGCTTCATCATCTCCAGGAAGAGGCCAATCTAGTCACGCTGACGGCAGAAATCGTTAAATCCAGCGCCATTGAAGGAGAACAGCTGGACCCGGAACAGGTTCGCTCATCCATCGCTCGGCATTTAGGAATGGATATTGGTGGAACTCCACAGGCTGCGCGCCACATCGACGGAATTGTTGAAATGATGCTAGATGCCACCAAGAACTATTCTGAACCTTTGACGGAAGATCGGTTGTTTGGCTGGCATGCCGCCCTCTTCCCAACAGGCCGCAGCGGAATGCGGAATATAACTGTTGGAGCGTGGCGACCACCGGAAGCCGGACCGATGCAGGTGGTTTCCGGTCCGATGGGACGGGAAAAAGTTCATTTCGAAGCTCCCGCAGCCGAACGGCTTCAGGACGAAATGACCACCTTTCTCGAATGGTTCAATACACCATCTAAAATCGATCCGGTTGCAAAAGCAGCCATCGCCCACTTTTGGTTTGTAACCATTCATCCCTTCTCAGATGGCAATGGCCGGATCGCACGCGCTATCGCTGAAATGGCACTGGCACGAGCCGATGAATCAGCGGAGCGTTATTACAGCATGTCGGCACAAATCGAATCGGAACGGAACGCATACTACGACAGTCTGAAAAACTGCCAACAGATGACGCTCGACATCACCCGATGGTTGGTTTGGTTCCTCGAATGCCTAGGACGCGCAATCGATGGAGCGCAAGAGACGCTGGCCGGGGTTCTTCGCAAAGCCCGGATATGGGAAAAAGCCAACGCCGCAAAAGTCAATGAGCGGCAACACAAAGTCCTTACACGAATGCTGGACAATTTTGAAGGCCACCTCAACACCTCCAAATATGCCAAGCTCGCCAAATGCTCCACCGACACAGCACTGCGGGACATTCGCGCTCTGCTTGATATGGGGCTAATCACCCAGAATCCCGGCGGCGGACGCAGCACCAGCTACCGTCTGATCGAGCCGGATGAGGAATAGATGAATATGGAAGAGGTTATCTCCACCATGTTCAGGGAGTTAGTCCTGATTTGAAAAAAAGCTTTTTCTATTCTCCGGTCTGTGCAGAAATTCTACCAACTCATTTTCAGCTAGTTTCCCTTTCTGAGAAAGCAGCTCGGTGAGTGCTTTA
>CAZWZW010000127.1:0-9044 GCA_964639125.1 uncultured Verrucomicrobiota bacterium | reverse complement strand
GACAGTTCTTTGAAATCAGAAGCACCTCGTAATAATCCAGAGGCAGAAGGTTGTCAGTTGTGGATTGACAGTTCTTTGAAATCAGAAGCCACCGACACCTTCGCTGGAAGAGCAGAAAGGTTCTTTATGCTCGGACGACCGCATCATGAAAGTTTTTCTGAAATACGTTGAGCGATCTTTCCGATTGCACCTTTTTCTGGATCGTTCGGATGTCAGCCTGCCATGAGCTGCGGGTGTTGGAGAATGTTCGTGCCAATGCGGCTGCCTCTTCGGTTTGAAAGGTCCATGCCTTTGGCAGAATATCCTTCATGCCGTCGCAGGCACTCCCGATTACAGGAATCCCCCGGGCGAGCGCTTCAAGCATTACCAATGGAACGCCTTCGAAGCGGGAGGGCAGCATGAGGATGTCGATTTTGGAATAGAATGCTTCGGTGTCTTTCTGCCATGGGAGCAGCAAGATGTTTTTTTTCCCCTTAACTAGTGCCTTGAGTTTTTCTTCATCGGGACCGCCGCCGGCTATGATGAGTCGGCAGTTTTTAAAGGCTTCGGGAAAGTTGCAGAAGGTGTGTACCATGAAGTCCTGTTGTTTTTGCTTAAATTCGATTCGTCCCAGCATGCCGAGGGCGGTTGGGCGTGGGCTCCGAGCCGGGCGATCCGGGTCGGGGGGGGCGGGAATGCCGTTGGGAACGATGTCAATGGGGGCGGTGGTTCCTCGGTCCTTCAGCCGTTTGCTCATGCTTTCGCTGAGGGTGATGTAGCGGTTGGGTTGGTTGAGCAGGTATTGGTTGGCACAGTCGCGCAAGCGGCCAAGCTTTGCGCCCATAAGTTGCATTGGGTGGGGAATGGCCAGATAACTCACGCATTCGATGCCGGCTCTTCGTGCGGCGAGTACGGCCTGAGACGAGTCTTCGATTTCGCCCTGAATGCAGAGAATGCGGTCGGGTTTCAGTGTGGAAAAGGTTTTGGAAAGGGTCGCGATTCCATGTTTTAGAATACGGCAGCGGAGCCCTTGGAATTTTCGGGTCGTGACAGGGCTCTCCAGTAATTGGATATTTTTGATTTGCCGCAGTCGTTCAGCCAGTTTTGTGTTGGCCGGATTGAGCATAACGGTGATTTCCAGTGCAGGGTCCGACGAGAGCGCTTCAATCCCGCGGCAAGCCATGATCTGATGGCCACCATAGTCGGGATTGTCGTCGTATACCAGAACTTTCATAGGGCGCTGGCTGTTCCTTGCAGCTGCTAAAGCCCCGGTAGGGGGGCAAGGTTCAATGCATTGCCGGCCTGAATCGGCGGGACCAGTTTTTTGAATTGAGGGGTGTTGCGGATCGGGGCGAACCGCTTGTCCTGCCGAAGTGTATTCCGACCGGCTTCTCCGCCAACCTCAATGGTTTTTCCCAGCGAAACCCACATTTCGCCCTGTTTGTTGAGAACCAGCTGGAGGGCTGCGAGGTTGACCCATCCCTGCGGATCTTTTGGAACCAGTGCAGTATATTTTTTAAGCGCGAGTTCCACCGTCGCATAGCGCCGTGCCTGTGCCATGTGCTGGGCGAGTTGCATGACCATCTGGGGTTGGATGGTGTTGCCGGCAAGCATGTTCTTTGCGAGCGCATCCGCTTGCTGGATACGATTGAACTGGATGTAGATCGATAGCAGTTGCATGGCATTCGCAAACTCTATGTTGCCGCTCGCCAACTGTTTTTCCAGGGCCTTTCGCTTCGCATCAATCGCTTTGCGTTGAATCAGGGAGTTGCGGAAGGCTACGCCCTTTTCGTTTTCCGGATCCTTCGCGAGGAAGGTATCGAAGAGTTCAATGGCTTCATCAAACCGGCCTTGCCGGAGAATAAGATCGGCCAGGCGGAAGTTGGCCTCGGGGCTCAGGTCATAGAGGGCTACGGCCTGGCGGAAGGCGGCTTCGGCTTCCTTGGGTTTGCCCCTTGCTGCATAGAGTCCGGCGATGGCACTGCGCAGCTTGGAGAATGATTTCCGGGCGACAATATCGCGAATGAATTTTTCATCGTTCAGCAAGCGATCGCTGTACCAGTTCCAGAAGTCGGTGTCGTTTTTGATGGTTTCAGCCGTGAGCGGGGTGGGCTTGTTGTTGATCTGCATGATCAGTCCGTGCGGCGTGAGGTAGGGATACATCCACGGCAGAACGTAACTTTCTTCCACATAAAAACTGCGGATGGGTGATTTTCCGGTTTTGGGGTCTATGCCGGGATCTTCATACACAACCGCAGCTCCGACGGGGCGGGAGGTTTCGTCGGTTTTAGTTTCGGTGCGATATTGATTGTGATCGAAGATCATTTTGCTAAGGAAGCCGTTGATCTGCATCACGCCGCCGACGCCCTGTACCTGTACCTTGCCCCCTTCGGTCTTCACGTCGGCTCCGGCCTTGATCTTTCCGGACTGGACGCCCTCGACGTATTGGCGGAAAGCGACATTGCTGTCCAGCGGAGAGGGAATCCATATCTGGTCGCCATAGAGGTCGCGCATTACGTTCATGTAGGTGTTGTCGGCCAGGGCGTTCTGGGTGATGAGATAGACGTCTTGGCGCACCTTGGCGGAATAGATCATGTAGGTTGGCACAAAGCGTCCCGGGTCGGTTCCACCAAAGAAGATGGCGTTGGTGCCCATCGGCTGGGGGTAGGCTTTGTTGGGGTAGGCCGCCCATTGTTTTTCGAACTCCTCAGGTGAATACCACGCCCGCATATCTTCTTCAATGCCGTGCACGCCCTGCAACTGCCAGTTTCCGAACTGCCAGCCAAAGTCGTGCCCGTTCTGTTCGGCACCGCCGATCACCATTTTTTGTTGTTCGCTGCTATAGTTTTTGTAGACGAGTGAAAAGGGGAGCAGGAGAACCAGGGCCACTCCCCCGATTTTGGTGAGGGGATTGTTTTTTACGATGGTTTCCAGCGTTGCCATCAACAGGAGCAAGCCGTAGCCGATCCAGATGACATACAAGGCATGCGAAAGGATGTATTGAGTACGCGCGATGAATTCGTTTTGGATGTCCATCTTGGGGTTGAGCAGAACCATGAAAAAGATGCTCACGAAGAAGAATCCGACAAACGTGGTCAACAACCAGGCGTTGTTCCTTTTTCCCAGTTTGGTGGTAAAGAGGAGCGGGATAATCGCGAGCAGGGCCACCGGCCCGAAGAACTGGGCGCGCAGGGACATGATGTAGGTGCCCACTTGCTGGAGGAAGCGCCAGGTGAAGACATGCGCGAGCTTGACGCGTTCGTACTGGCCGCGCGTAATAGCATGCATGAAACCTTGCCAAGTGCGCGGGTAGCCCCAGTTGATGGGGGGGTTCTGGTCGGAGGAAAAGGGCATGTAGAGGTAGAATGCCACGCCGAGAAACATGACAAGGAAGGTTGGGCCGACTATTTTCCCATAGGGCAAGGTGAAGCTCGCAATGATCGGTACGATGAGGGCGTAGGCCGTCCAAATCCAGAATCCGGCCTTATCGGGGCCCGTAGCCCATGCCAGGTTTTCATGTCCGATCGATCCTGCGGCCCATTTGTTGATTCCGACCAGCAAGAGGTACATGGAGCCAGTGATTACAAAGTCGCGAACGAGAAACTTTTCACGGATCAGCAGGCACGACACGACGCACCCTGCCACCCCGAGAACCTGCAGGACCACGGCTGCCTTGTAGATGCCGATGGCTGCGATGGTGAGGGCAACGATGGCACCAACAATGAACCCAATGTGTTTGCGCTTGAAGATTTCAATGTCGTTAAACAACACGGCGGTGGCGATGGAAAATCCCATGAGCATGAGCGTTTGATGGTTGGTGATGCCGAGACCAAAGGTGAATACACAGAGAATGAGCCAATGGGTTTGGCTGGGTGAGGCCATCCATCGGTAGAGAAAGAGCATCATCAGCGATAGGAATAGAATGTTGAGGGAATAGACCTCAGCAATCACCGCCTGGGACCACATGCCCTGACTGAACGCCAGAAGGAGGCCTCCTGATATACCGGCCGCGGCACAGAAGACACGTTCGGTTTTTGCCCCGAGGATGCTGGAGACTTTTTTGAGATTGCGCAACAGGTCCATACCGGAGCGGCTGATCAGCAGGGCCAGCACACCGCAGGCAGCGGCTCCCGCTACGGCGGAAAAGAGGTTGACGGCCCAGGCCGGGTTGGGGTGCCCGTGGAAGGTGTTGGAGTGGAGCACCCACTGGAAAAACCAGGTGAGCAGCGACCAGATCGGATAGCCGGGTGGGTGCGGCACACCGAGATAGTCCGAGGCAACGATCAATTCACCGGAATCCTCGAGGCCAACGGTCGGTTGAAGGGTTAGCACATAAACGGTAAGCGATATAAAAAAGGTTGCCAGGCCGGCAATCCAATCCGATTTCCGGAAGAAGTTTTCTCTAGTCAAAACAGTAGTCTCCATTTGGAAAAATATAAGGGCACAGAATAAATTATACAGCCCTTTCGTCAAGTAGCATCTAATTAGGTCGGGGCTTTGAATTCGGAGGCAGGCACCCATTGCTCGTTCGTGTTGGTGCCGAGTATTCAAAAACGGGTAGGGATATCCCGGTCCGATTTGCGGTATTCTGTTGAGCTGGGTCTGGTTCTTGACCTTATTGGCTCTCTATCTCAAGATGTTCACTCATATCTAGCTTAAGGTGTGCATTTCATGCATGCTCGCATGAGCGTTGCTTATGTGAGGTTCGATTGACACATCAGGTGAAGGGATCAACTGTGAAATGTAGAGTGTGCGGGAATAATGACGGTAATCGGCCGTACGATGTTCGGGAAATGATGTTCGGCAGTAACGAAGTGTTCCGTTATTTTCAGTGCGCAAGCTGCGACTGCCTGCAAATTGACGACATGCCCGTTGATTGCTCCAAGTATTATTTTGGCGACTATTATTCCTATCAGGAATCTTCCGGAGACTTGCGAAGCCGTCTTGAGGCGGTTCGGGACCGGTATGCATTGTCTGGCCGTGGAATAGTGGGTCGTATCCTTAACAATGTATTTCCAAACGAGGCGCTTCGGAGTTTGCGCCCGCTTTCGATTTCAAAAGAAACATCCATTTTGGATGTTGGCTGTGGTGCGGGCGCCTTATTGCATGTGCTGAGGGGTTTCGGCATGAAAAACCTGCTTGGCGTCGATCCCTTTATAGAAGAGGACATTCATTGCAGTGATGGCGTGGAGATTCTAAAAAAAGAAATCCATGAAGTGGATGGAACCTTTGATATTGTGATGCTTCATCACTCCTTTGAGCATATGTGGAATCCGTCTGAAATATTGAATGCCGCCGCTCGATTATTGAAGCCCGGCGGGTGCTGTTTGATCCGGATTCCCGTAGTTCCGTCACATGCCTGGGAACATTATGGCGTGAATTGGATTCAGATCGATGCACCGCGGCATTTTTACCTGCATTCCAGAAAGAGCATGGACCTGCTGGCTTCTCAATCGGGGCTGGAAGTGAGTAAGGTAGTTTATGACTCTACTGCATTCCAGTTTTGGGGGAGTGAGCAGTATGTGATGGACATTCCCATGCAGGATAAACGCTCGTTTTTTGTTAATCCAATGAAGTCGTCTTTTTCAATAAAGCAGATTCTCGATTTCTCCAGACAGGCAAAGGCGCTGAACCGGAGCGAACAGGGCGATCAGGCGGCGTTTTATTTGCAGAAACCTTCTTAGCGCGGTTGGGCATGGTAAATGCAAGTGCATCAGACTGTTTTAAGTGCAGCGGGACGAGATATAAATGCAGGCGGTTTAGGGGGTAGATGAAGGTTGCGGTTGTCATTCTGAATTGGAACGGAAGAGATTTTCTCGAAAAGTTTCTTCCTTCGGTAACCGAGTTTAGTGCCGAGCATGCGCAGGTGATTGTTGCGGATAATGCTTCCACCGATGGTTCTGTCGAGTTTCTCAAAGCGAATTTTCCGGATGTTCAGATTATTGTAAACGCCGAGAATGGCGGATTTTCAAAAGGCTATAATGATGCGCTTCGACAGGTGGAGACCGAATACTATGTCCTGCTCAATTCGGATGTGGAAGTGACCGAAAACTGGATTGCGCCGATCCTTTCCATGATGGATGCAGATCGCTCCATCGGAGCGTGCCAGCCGAAGATTCTCTGTGAACACGATCGGACGAGGTTTGAGTATGCCGGCGCTGCAGGCGGCTTCATGGATGCGTATGGCTATCCGTTTTGCCGCGGGCGCCTGTTCGATGTGCTGGAAGAAGACCTTGGTCAATACGATGATGTCCGGGAAATATTCTGGGCCACGGGGGCCTGTCTTTTTGTGCGGGCGGAATTGTATCATTCGCTGGGTGGTTTGGATGAAGACTTCTTCGCCCACATGGAGGAGATCGACTTTTGCTGGCGGTTAAAGAATGCAGGATACAAGGTAATGTTTTGTCCCGACTCCGCCGTATATCACGTTGGCGGCGGCTCGCTGCCGAAAAGCTCATCACGCAAAACCTACCTCAATTTCCGCAATAATCTTCTGCTTCTTGTGAAAAACCTGCCCGCATCGCGTATCGGTTGGGTATTGTTTGTGCGCATGTTTCTGGATATACTAGCTGCTTTAAATTTTTTGCTAAAGGGAAGCCGCAGCGATGCGGGAGCGGTATGGACCGCCCAGTTGCATTTTATACGTGCACTGCCCAACTGTTTGAGAAAGCGGCGTGAACTTCAGCAAAAACAGGTTAAGCCCATGTTTAAGGGCAGTATCGTGGCAGAACATTTTTTACGTAAGGTATCACTGTTTTCGGAGTTGAAGTCCGATAAGTGGCAGTGGTGATTTTGCAACTATGGCACTATTGACAAATATTCATGATTTCCTCAGCCGCAAAGACTGCCCATACACCCAGTTTATAAAATATGTGTTATGTGGTGGAATTTCCGTTTTTGTCGACATGGTGGTTTTTTATCTATTGGCCTGGCTGGCATTTCCCTGCCTTACAGATGGAGACCCTGCGACTCGGTTGCTGGAAATGATGGGATTGTCCATTCGGCTGGTATCGCCGGAAATCTTGGTGAGGAACTATTGGATCATCAAAGTGTTCTGCTTTTTTGCCTCGAATATCACGGTTTATATTCTCAACGTTTTATATGTTTTCGAAAGCGGACGCCACCGTCGTCACCATGAAGTTCTTCTCTTTTTCATGATCTCGCTTTTTGTATTTCTTGGTGGAACCTGGTTGGGTGCGTTTTTAATTGAGCCGGTCGGCTGGCACACGACTTATGCCTATCTCTTTGTGCTGGCCCTTGGTGTTGTAACCAACTATGCCCTACGTAAGTTTATGGTGTTTAAACGATGAGGAAGGGGCGCTCCATTAAACTGCGCCGATAACAGTTACATGAAAAACGATAAAATCAAATTTTTACTGTGCGCCCTCTTTTTCGTGGTCTTGGCGGCGATCACCTTCCGCTGTACATGGCCCGCAGACATGGTCTTTTCCGCCTCCGATCTAAATATTGGTCGCTTGGCATTCAAGAAAAACATTTTGCCGGCATCGTTCGCCGGAGTTTTTTACGCCACGCCTGTTATGGGAAATAGCGGCTTTGGTTTCGCGCTGTTTAACATTCTGCTGTCTCTGCTCCCGCTGACCGTGTTCGCAAATATTCTATATGGCTTAATTCTTGTGTCCGGTTCCGTTTTCCTGATCTGGTTTCTGCGCCTGTGGAACCGGAGTTGGCGGGCGTCGATTTTCGGAGCCTTGGTGGCATTCTGGTTCAATTCGATCATGTTGGCGGCCGGAGGGCATGCCTATAAAATGGAAGTGTTGGCCTTTTCTGTTTTGAGCCTCGGTTTGATCGAGAAAGCGATCCGATCAACCACGATTCGCCGGGCTAGCGGTTTCTCGGTTTTTGCCGGTCTTTCGGTCGGGATCATGATGATTGAACAGCAGGATGTGGCCCTGCTGGCCGGGTTGTTTGTCGGACCCTATGCTGTGTTCCGTTTGATACAGGTACATGGGAAATCGAGTACGCACTGGTTGTGTGTACTGCTGCCCATCGGAATTGTTGCATTGCTGCTGTCTGGCTCTACGGTTTTGAAGTCGTACGAACGTAATATTGCCGGAGCCGCTTCAGTTCAGAAAGGGCAAGGGGTGCAAAAGTGGAATTACATTACCCAATGGAGCATGGTCCCGGGCGAATGGCCGGATCTGGTTGCATCGGGATGGAGCGGCTGGAGCAGTAATAATCCAAAGGGGCCCTACTGGGGAAAACTTGGTCAATCAGCGGAATGGGAAACCGCCAAGCAGGGATTCCGTAACTTCAAGTTGACTAGTGTTTATTTAGGAATCATTCCTTTTCTCTTGGGAGCCTTCGGGTTTTTCGCGGCACTTAAGAACCGTGAAAAGGAGGAAGGAAAAGCCATCGTATTTTGGAGCATTGCCGGACTACTTGGGTTCTGGCTGGCTTTTGGCAAGTATTCCTTGCTGTACAAACTTTTTTTCCAGTTGCCGATGGTCAGCAATATTCGCGCACCGATAAAGTTGCTCGACAATTTTCAGATCTGCCTGGCCATTGTTTCCGCTTATGGGCTCGATCAATTACTTGCTGATGGAAAATCCAGAAAGGCGGTGAAGACTTTGTGGATTGTGACTGCGGCCTGTAGCGGCTGCATGCTTCTGGCGGGCCTGAAACTATTGGCCTTCCCTGCGGTGCAAAAAGCGGCGTTTTCCAAAATGGGATTCGGTAAATTTGCAGATGTGATGGTGCAGAATATGTCCAATGCCTGGTTCCATGCCGCCGTGTTGGCCTTGGTTTGTGCCGGATTGGTGTTTGTGCTTTGGAAGGGTCTGAAACAGGCCCGGTGGGTTGGGGCTGCATTCATTATTGTGCTGATCGTGGATAGCCTGATGCTGACATCGCACTATTTTCATGCCACCAGTGTTGCTGAACTTAAGCAAGGCAATGTGCTTACCAACTTCCTTAAGAAGAATCAGGGAGATGAACGGATCTTTTTCATGGATCAGGGAGGTATCTACAATCAGTGGCTGGCCTCCGATGGTCCTTTTCTCGGATTGAACCTTTTTTATATCTTGCAAATGCCGCTGCTGGCGGTG
>CAZWZW010000126.1:4653-9151 GCA_964639125.1 uncultured Verrucomicrobiota bacterium | reverse complement strand
ACCCATCAAAAGCCATCCCGCAGCAGGGTTTCACCACAAAAAAACAAGAAGAACCTTTTTTTTCGGGATTGGCACTATTGCCTGGATTTAATGAAGGCATTCCACAGATCGGCATCAATGTGAATGGAAAGCGGGATGCCGGGGCGCAGTCCGTAGAATTCCGAAAGGTATTGCCCCGGGTCGATGTTTAACCCGGGGGCGGAAATGATGATGTCGGGCTTGGGGTTGGACGGGGCATCGTCGGCATTTTTCCAATACCCGGTATTTGGAAATTCCCGAAGATAGAAGGGGAGGGGCCAGGTTTGCTTCGGTTTAGTTACCACTTGAATATAAAGACTCTTCCCTTTTGGACTTACACGGGCCAAATCATTGATCCGACGAACCAGCTTTGTGAAATCCGGTGAGGTATGCGCATAGACGTATGGGTTGCGGTAGTCGGCGGCATAGCGGAATACGGTTCGTTCGGCCAGTCGATAGGTTTCGTAGCCGAGGGTAAGTACGATCGCAATGATGATGGCTGATTGCAGTCGAGGCATGCGCCCTTGTTCGGCTGCTTCGAAAACCGACGCAACACCAATTGCCCCCAACAAAATCCATCCATGCAGAAACGTAAGGATGCACCACGGTGTTTTGTAAGGGATTACGGTGTAGGCGAACGTGAGCAGCAGCGTGTAGAACATGAGAAAGCGAGCCAGCCCAGGATCGCAGTGCGATGGGGTTTTATTCCGAAGGATGGAAACAATGCCTAGAATTCCCGTCCCAAAAATCAAGCCTTCGCTCCAGATGGGACCGTTTTTTAAACGATAGAATGTGAGCATTTTTAAATAGAAGTTCCACGGGTGGATATGGTCGGTGCCCACGCCGAGGCTGTGAGCAAAATAGATTTTGAATGCGAGGATGGAATCCAGGACACCCTCTGGGTTTGCAAAGAAAGAGGAGAAAAAGAGGGCGGCTACCGCAGAGGCTGATAATGTCGCAAGAGCAAGATTCTTAAGTGGAATATATGCCTTGCGGCCCACCAGTCCGCATGACAGGAGTGCGCCAAGCATGGCGGCAAACGAGATGACGGCCGTTTCCTTGGTTGCAAACATTAGTCCGGCAAAAATCCCGGTAATGATCGACCATCCGCTTGATCCGCTGCGCCAGGCCTGCCATCCCGCCGCGATCGTCAGCAGGGAGAAGAAAGTGAGCAGGATTTCCTGAATATAGAATCGACTGTAGTAGGCCATGGCCGGGGAGATCGCCGTGAAATATGCGGCCACCAATACCGCGATGCACCCGATGCCATTCCGCAGAAGCGGCGTGCAGACAATGAGCAGCAAGCCGAATAAAACCGAAAGAATGCGATAGGTTGTCTCCGATGTTTCTGCAAAGGTTTTGGCGCCGGTCAGCCAGGCGACCGGCAGTGTAAAGTAATAGAGTGCCGGGCCGTGGTGGTCATCGGAATCATATTCGTAGGTGCCGGTTTCCAAAAGCTGGCCAAATCGGTAGGCCTGATTCGATTCGTCGTGGTGCATCGGCCGGTCGGCAAGGTGCGGCAACCGCAGACTTAGTGCGGTGGCTAGGATCAGTAGAAATAATATGGGCATCCACTTCATGATCGCAATACTAAGGTCTACGCGTGAAATCCCAAACACTAATCATGCACCAAAGCAAAATTCAGGGTTTCACAGAACATGTATTGGGTTCTCGGCTTTGAACCGGAGCTAAGGGAGAGGGGTGCTCTACGCCTTTAGACGTCGGCACCCCATTGTGCATCGGCGAGGAATTCGGAAACGATGGCCTTGTAGGTGGCGAGGTGCTGGGTCTTTTTGAGTTTCTTGAACATCTTGCGGCCGTTGGAAAGGTGCGTGGCCTGATAGGTCCAGAATTCCTTCATTTTTCCAAGGACGGGGTGGCCGCCATGCAGGAGGGTTTCGTAGCTGGAAACCAGCTCATCATGAAATGCCGCGATCCGGTCTATCGCATTTTCAGGTTTTGGATTGCCGCTTTTGATTATTTCGCAAAGGAATGGATTGGCGAGCAGCCCGCGGCCGAGCATGAACCGTTCGATGGTTGGAAATCGATTTTGCAAAGATTGGAAAAAGGCAAGGTCGTTAATGTCGCCATTGTAGCAGACCGGCCGTTCCATGGCTTGGAAGGCGTCCTCAAACGCATCGAGATCGACCGTGCCGTCATACATTTGCTCCGCCGTCCGAGGATGAATGATCACTTCACTAAGCGGATACTTGTTCAGCACAGGAATGAGCTTCATCAGTTCGGACTTGTCCGAAATCCCGAGCCGTACCTTCACGGAAATCCTGCCAGGGCTGCGGTCGCAGACCTGATCGAGGATGGCATCCACCGTATCCGGATAAGGGATGAGGCCGGAGCCACGCCGCTTTTTTCGGATCGGCTTATGCGGACAGCCGAGGTTCCAGTTGATCTCATGATAGCCAAGGTCGTGCAATGCGATGCTCATCTGCACAAAATCATCGGCCTTGTTGCCGATGACCTGGGGGATCAGCGGCAGGCCTGAATTGTTTTCCGGAAGCACATCCTTCAGCAGCTTTGGGTTAATCTTGCCGGCGCTGACGGTTGGGATGAACGGCGCCATCTCAATGTCCAACCCCTGAAAATGATGAACGAAGGCCTTTCGATAGTGCATCGTCGTGATGCCGCGCATCGGGGCCAAAATCAAAACTGGACTGGACTTACTCATCAGAAGTGATTAGCCGCGAGAGAACGCAAAGCACTCATAGAAAAGAAACCTTTGCTTTCTATGCACTCTATGGCGGCAATTTTCTAGGCGCGGGAGAGGAATTTCCGCTCGCGGGTATCCACGCGGATGGATTCGCCCGGTGCGATATATTCCGGCACCTGAACAATCAGGCCGGTCTTGAGTGTGGCGGGTTTGGTGCGCGAGGTCGCCGATGCCCCTTTCATGGCTGGCGGGCATTCAACGATCTCCATTTCAATGGTATCAGGCATGCGCAGGGTCAGCACCTTTCCGTCGGAAACGAGCGCGATAATGCCTTCCATATCTTCGAGCAGGAAGGGAAGGCACTCTTCGAGATCGGCTTCCATAAGCTCGAACTGCTCATAGCTTTCAAGATCCATGAACGCATAGCGGTCGCCATCTTTATAGAGGTATTGCACTTCGTTGGTGTCAAAGGAGGTTTCCTGAAGGGCATCATCTGCCCGAAACGTTTTGTCGACCTTTGTTTTTGTGGAAACATTGCGGAATCGAACTTTATAGATGGTGCCGCCGCCGCGCGCCGTGGGCGATTGCGAGGAAATGTTTTCGACACAGTGCGGGGTGCCGTCGATATCGATAACGGACGATTTCTTTAAATCACAGGCCTTGATCATAAATTGCTCCTTATTGGGAAAACACGGAATATCTCTGAAAGACGTCTTGGGATCAAGTTATTAGCATCGTGTTGAGTGACGATTGACGCGTGAAACATTCACGTGTCACGGTTCACGCCATTGTTGATCATGGCGGCGGAGAATCCGGCACCAAAACCGTTGTCGATGTTGACGACGGTAATGTTAGGTGCGCAGGAGTTGAGCATCGTGAAGAGCGGGGCAAGGCCTCCCAGATGCGAGCCGTAACCCACCGAGGTCGGGACCGCGATGACCGGGCAGGGGGCGAGGCCGCCGACGACGGAGGGAAGGGCGCCTTCCATGCCGGCCACGGCAATAATGCAGCGTGCCTGCTGGATTTTTTCGCTGTGGGCCAACAGGCGATGAATGCCGGCAACGCCGCAGTCGAAGAGACGTTCCACATGTGCTCCCGAAATGGAGGCGGTCACCGCCGCTTCTTCAGCAACGGGGATATCGGCCGTTCCGGCCGAGATCACCAGTACGCTTCCGGTTTTTTTTCGCACTGCTGTTTCAAGGGTGATGGCGCGTCCGAGTTCGTTGTAGACGAGGCGTTCATCAATCTTTTCCAGGCGGGAAAACAGTTCCGGTTCGGCGCGGGTCATCAGAATGTTGTCATTATGCTTTGCCAGCGCCTGGTAAATTTTTTCGACCTGCTCATGGGTCTTTCCCTGACAGAAGACCACCTCGGGATAGCCGGTACGCAGGGCGCGATGATGATCGACTTTAGCAAATCCAAGGTCTTCGAAGGGGAGATGCTTCAGCGTATCCAGCGTTTGCTCCAGATTGGTCTCTCCGCTTTTGTATTGATTGAGCAGCTGTTCTAGTTTTTCAAGTTCCATACATCCGACCTTTTTTGAACCACGAAGTTAGGAAGGGCACGAAGAGGGCTAGGGTAATGTCTTCGTGTTCTCTGTGTTCTTGGTGATTATCTATTGTTTTTCCACGGCGGTGTCTCCGGCAACAGAGCCTTGAAGTTGCGGTTGAGTTGTTGCTGGTATTCATCCGAGAAACCTCCCGCAAGGAATTTTGTGTAGGCTTCGGCCATGAAGCGCTGCCAGCTTTCGACCTCGTGTTCGGGGTTGATCGGAAAGAAGTTGCAGCCGATCGCCTGCGCTGCGGCCATGTCGCC
>CAZWZW010000126.1:0-4553 GCA_964639125.1 uncultured Verrucomicrobiota bacterium | reverse complement strand
CGGGGTTGATCGGAAAGAAGTTGCAGCCGATCGCCTGCGCTGCGGCCATGTCGCCGGGGGCATCGCCAATCATGAGGATGGCATTGGGGGAATAGCGGTCGACTGCGGCCATGGTGAAATGATCGATCTTGCTTCCCAGTTCGGGGCCGGCAATGACGGAGACATATTTTGCCAGATCGTCTCTGTACCAGTCTTTGAGCAGGGCAACCGCCTGGGTTTGGGATATAACGATGGAGTCGGAGTGTTCTTGGATGCGTTGGAGCGCCTTTTCCGCTCCGGCAAATGGCGGCGGATCGGGCATATGCTGGTCAATCTCTTCGTTAAGCTCAATGCTCCATGTATGGGCCTTGGCGAGAAGCGTGCTGCCGGTGCGGTCGACTTCGGCTTTGAGCGTGGCATTGCTGAGGGGCTGGCCGGAATCGCAATAAATCCGCAAATCCACCGGATCGGGCAGGGCGGCGTGGTTGCGTGCCTCCGGCCAATCGTTGAGCAGTTCAAAGGTCTTGCAGAGGCCGAGAAAACGGTTGAGACCCCGATAGGTCGAGTAGAGATAGGTAAATTCCGCGGCCGCGCGCACCTGCGGCTCGATGGCCTCCAGTTTCCAGTGCCGGATAATGGCGGGATGGAAAAAATCCTTCTGCTTGGTTTCCATGGTGTCGAACACGCAGCCGTCGGAGTCGATACCAACAAATGTGTCTTGGCTGGGCAGGAAATTAATCAGGTCTTCTTTGGTAAATGCTCTCATAAAATAGGATTCCAATGTTTGGAAACAGTAGGTTGGGGCAATAGCGCGGGTCAAGCTTCGAGCCTCAAAAGAGCATATTTTTAACAGAATTATGTCGAAATCGTAAATGTTGTCCGCTAGATTCCGCATCTATATTCATAAATCCGAATAAACGAATAGAGGTACATGATGAGTAAAATTCGAGTAGACCATGTTTTCACGTCCGAGTCCGTTTCCGAGGGGCATCCCGATAAGGTATGTGACCAGATTTCCGATGCCATTCTAGATGCCTGTCTTGCGCAGGATTCCAAGAGCCGCGTTGCTTGTGAAACCCTTACGACTACCAATCTGGTGGTCAATGCGGGCGAGATCACATGCGCCGGATGGGACCATGTTGATCCCGAATCCATTGCCCGTGAAGTTGTGCGGGATATTGGCTACGACCGCGAGGAGCTTGAGTTTTGCGCTGAGACGTTTGAATACATCAATCGTTTGCACGGACAGTCGCCCGATATTTCACAAGGAGTGACCAAAGGTGAAGGTCTCTTTGCCGAACAGGGTGCTGGCGACCAGGGCATGATGTTTGGCTATGCCAGCAACGCTACTGAAGAACTGATGCCGGCTCCCATCGCATACAGTCACCGCCTGCTGGACGAACTGCAGAAAATCCGCAAAGCGGGAACCCTTCCGTATCTCCGTCCCGACTCCAAGTCGCAGGTTTCCATTCAGTATATTGACGGCCAGCCTGTGTCGATCGATACGGTGGTGATTTCGCACCAGACCGACGATGTTTCTCTGGAGCAGATCCGTGAAGACCTTATCAAGGTCTGTAAAGAGGTGCTGGCACCGAGCGGGCTGTTAAAAGAGGACACTGAATATTTCATCAACCCGACCGGAAAATTTGTGATTGGCGGGCCTCACGGTGATGCCGGCCTGACTGGCCGCAAGATTATCGTCGATACCTATGGCGGTGTCGGAAGCCACGGTGGGGGTGCTTTCTCCGGAAAAGATCCGTCCAAGGTCGACCGTTCGGCGGCGTACTACTCCCGTTATGCGGCCAAGAATATTGTGGCGGCTGGTTTGGCCGACAAGTGCGAAATCCAGGTTGCCTACGCGATCGGGGTTCCGAAACCGCTCAGTATCAATGTTGACACCTATGGAAGCGGCAAGGTGGAGGATCACCTGATTGAGGAAGTTCTAAAGTCGGGCGATATTTTCGACTTTCGTCCTTATGCATTGATTGCTGATTTGGGGCTGCTCACCCCGAACGGATGGAGCTATCGTGATTCGGCAGCGTATGGCCATTTTGGCCGGTCGCAGTTCCCTTGGGAGAAGACAGACAAGATTGCTGCGTTGCAGAAGGCCGTAAATCTGTAGGTTTTTCCGGCAGGGATCAGAATACGCGCTCCATTTGCAGGGCGCGTTTTTTATGGGCTCGTTCAGTACACACTCTTCCCTTGAAGATTTATAGCCATGGGCTATAGTGCCGCACTCTAAAAACTTCCAATGCTCTATGTTTGATAAACGAAAGATTGAAGAACTTGAAACGTATATGCTGGCCGTGCTGGATGGCTCGCAGCGGGGCAAGTGGGCGGCAACACTGCGAGGGATCCTCAGAGTTCTTTCATGGATCTTTACAGTTGGTGTGCAGGTGCGCCTGTGGCTATACAAACATCGCATCGTTCGCCCCAATACGCTGGGCTGCCAGGTGATCAGCGTCGGCAACCTCACCGTTGGAGGCACGGGAAAAACGCCCGTTGTGGAAGTGTTTGCCCGCAACCTGCAACAGCAGGGCCGCAAGGTAGCGATTCTTAGCCGCGGATACAAAAGTAAGGAAATCCCTTTCTATCAAAAAATTGTTCAACGCGTTGCGACAGGAAAAATCGAGGCTCCGCCCCGCGTGGTATCCGATGGAAAACGGTTGCTGCTCGATTCCTGGACTGCGGGCGACGAACCCTACATGCTTGCCTCAAATCTTCCCGATGTGTCGGTCGTGGTCGACAAGGACCGCGTCAAGGCCGGGAAATATGCCATCAAGGAAATGGGATGCGATACTTTGATTCTCGACGATGGTTTTCAGTATTTGAAGCTGGGGCATCGTCTCGATATTGCGTTGGTGGATCGCACCAATCCATATGGCGGCGGACACCTTCTTCCGCGGGGATTGCTGCGCGAACCCATGCGCAATATTAAGCGCGCCGGGTTTATCTTTATTACCAAATGCGGGAATGGCGGCGAACCCGAACTCAAGGAACAGCTTCGCCGGTTAAATCCGCATGCGGAAATTTCGGAATGTCGCCATGCGGCAAAATATCTGAAAGATGTCTTTGGCGATATGACGTATGATCTGGATGCGTTGAGCGGCATGAAAATCGCTGCGGTTTCCGGGATTGCCGTCCCCGAGAGTTTCGAGAATGCGCTACGCAACTTTGGCGCGGAAATTGTCTATACCCGTCGTTTTGCAGACCATCATCGATTTACCCAGCAGGAAGTCATCAACACGATCAATGAAAGCATTCAAAGCGGAGCCGAGGCGATTTTGACCACAGAAAAGGATGCGGTTCGTTTCCCGTTTGTGGACCGCCGGGATGTGCCGATCCTGTTTATGCGGGTGGAAATCGAAATGCTCAGTGGTGAAGAGGAATTCATGGACTGGATCTCCCGGATTTGCTTTAAATCACCGAAGTTAAAATAAGCCTTTTTACGAAAAAAAAAGACGACCGAATATTCTTCGGTCGTCTACAAACAGAGGGGAGGAGAAAAAACCCCCTGTTTTCGCCTCACTTACCCATTAGACGCCATACAACAGTTCGTGTTCATTTTTAGATCCGCTAAGCATGATATTCCTGAATGGCCTTCACGCCCCATTCGTTTTCAGTGATATAGCGAATGGCCCGGACCGTTGCTTTGGCACCCGATTCGGTGGTCACGATCGGGAGGCCTCGAAGGATGGCTTCGGAGCGAATTTTAATCTCGTCCACGCGTGCAACCGGACCACTTGGCGTGTTGACCAGCAGCTGTACGCCGCTCTCCTTCATCAGATCAATCACGTTTTTCCCTTCCTCAGACAGCTTATGCGTAAGCGTCACTTCCAGTCCCGCATTGTGCAGGGCCTGCGCAGTACCTTCCGTGGCAACCAGCTTAAAACCTTGTTCGGCAAACTCGCGGCCTACTTCGGCAATCCAGTCTTTGTCACGGTCTTTTGCGCTGAGAAATACACTGCCTTCGGTCGGCAGGACCTGGCCGGCGGCAATCTCCGCCTTCCAGAAGGCGAGTTCAAAGTTTGTATCGATGCCCATCACTTCGCCGGTCGATTTCATTTCCGGCCCGAGGATCGGGTCGACGCCCGCAAAACGGTTGAACGGGAAGACGGCTTCTTTGACGGCATACCATTCAATTTTAGGTTCGAAGCCAACCAGACCAAGTTCCTCGAGCGTTTTTCCAACAGCAATCTGCGTGGCAATATTTGCCAGCGGAATGTTGGTTGCCTTACTCACATACGGAACCGTGCGCGAGGCACGTGGATTGACTTCGATGATATAGAATTCATCGTCCTTAACCGCGATCTGCGCGTTCATCAATCCCTTTACTCCAATCTCCATGGCCATGGCGGTGCAGGCGGTTTTGATGCGATCGACCATTTCATCGGAAAGGGTGTAGGGCGGAATCGAGCAGGCGCTGTCACCGGAGTGAATGCCGGCTTCCTCAACGTGCTCCATCACGCCGCCGACGTAGACATCCTTACCGTCGCAGACGAGGTCAACATCGACCTCGACCGCGTGTTCAAGAAAACGGTCGATTAATACCGGATGGTCGGGGCTGGCGGCAA
>CAZWZW010000125.1:0-9299 GCA_964639125.1 uncultured Verrucomicrobiota bacterium | reverse complement strand
TCGTCGGCTTCAAAATCTTGTGGCTGCAGCAAACTCGTCCATTTCTGTTTTTAGGTTTACTCCTCTTTCGCGGCTTTCGCCTCCTCGACCACTTTCGAGGCAAGATGTGCAGGAACTTGCTCATAGCGGCTGAATTCCATTTCGAAGGAACCCTGTCCGCTGGTGATCGAGCGCAGCTCGGAGCAGAGCTTGAACGTCTCGGCCTGCGGTATGTCGGCTGTAATGGCTTGAAGCCCGTCCTCCGGGCCCATTCCAAGGATGCGTCCACGCTTGGTGTTGAGCAGACCGCTGATGTCGCCCATGAACTGATCGGGAACGATGACCTTCACGTTCATGATGGGTTCAAGCAGGACGGGATTGGATTGCTCGATGGCCAGATGCAGCGACCGTGAGCCCGCAATCTTAAAGGCCACTTCGGATGAATCGACATCGTGGTATGAACCGTCATAAAGCTCGATCTGCACGTTGATGACCTCGGCACCCACCAAGGGGCCCTTTGTAAGGCCTTCGATAAAACCCTTTTCACACGCGGTGATGAACCCGCCGGGAATCGCCCCGCCGACGATCTTGTTAAGGAACCAGTTTTCGTCGGACGGATTTTTCGGTCGGATGCGGATATAGCATTCGCCATACTGCCCGCGACCGCCGGATTGTTTTTTGTGTTTGTAGTGGCCTTCGCCGCTTCCCGTGATGGTTTCCTTGTAGGAAACCTTTGGCGTGTGATGGGTCATCTCCACGTTACTGCGGTTCTTGATATGCTCCAATGTCACGTCAAGATGCATATCACCCATGCCCCAGAGTACCAGTTCGTGTGTTTCGGTATCGTGGACCAGTTTGGTGGAGGGATCCTCGTCCGTTGCGCGGTGCAGCGCCTGACCGATCTTGTCGGCATCGGCTTTGTTCTTCGGTTCGACGGCGAAGGCCGTGACGGGCGCAGGAAAGATGATCGGTTCGAACTGGATATTGCTGCCGGCGGCGCATAGTGAATCGTTCAGGTAGGTATGCTTTAATTTGGTCAGCGCAACAATATCGCCGGCTTTGGCTTCCGCTGCTTCGGTGGTTTTCTTGCCGTCCACATAAAGGATGGTGCTGATCTTTTCCTTTTGGTTTTTGGTCGGATTATAGATTTCCATGCCGGGCTTGAGTACGCCGCTGTAGATGCGGACGAAGGTGAGCTGACCAATGAAGGCATCGTTATAGCAACGCCATACCTGTCCGGAGAAGGGTTGGTCTTCCTCGGCGGAGATTTTGTTGCCTTCGGCGCAACTGACGGGATAGTCGTGCGGCGACGGGAAGAGCCGGCTGATGGAGTCCATGGTTTCCTTCACGCCGAGGTCGGACTTTACGGAGGTGGCAAATACCGGGATGAGGTGTGCATCGTGAACCGATTTGCGTAACCCATCTGAAAATTCATCGGCGCTCAGTTCTTCACCCTCGAAATATTTTTCCATCAGGGAGTCGTCGGTTTCTGCGGCCAATTCAATCAAGTGGTCTTTAATGGATTTAATGCGATCCTTTAGTTCTTCGGGAATTTCATTGGTCGGGCAGTTCAGGATGTCAACGGCTTTGCCGTCGGAGGTGGGGAGGACCATGGGTACGCAACGGTCTTCGCCCCAGCGTTCCTTGATTTCCAGCAGGGTATTGTCAAAATCAGTGTCGTCCTTGTCGAGGCAGGTAATCGCGATGCCGCGCGGCAGGTTTCGTTTTTCTGCGGCCTTCCATGCCCGCTGGGTGCCCACCTGAATGCCGGAGCTGGCATCGACGGTGATGAGGGCGGCGTCGGTCACCTCTGCGGCGGTAACCATCTGGCCGATAAAGTCGGCGAAGCCGGGGGTATCAATCATAACGAGCCGGCGAACCTTACGGCTGGCGGCGGTATAGATGCCGTCAAAGGGTTTTGACCAAATAGAGATTTCGTGTGCTTTTTCTTCGTCTGTCCAATCGGCCACACTGGTACCGTTTTCTGGAGAGCCCACCCGATCGGCCTGCCCCAGCTTAAACAGGATACAGTCGATCAGCGAAGTCTTCCCGCTACCCGTGTGGCCCATTAGAGCGAAGTTGCGGACATTATCAATGGGAATGTTTTTCATATTTCCTCTCCGGTTTTTCGTGTTGCTCACTCATCCCGTTGCCGCGCATTCGGCATAGAAGCGGGATGCTTCAAAAAATACCGGCACTCTGTATGTTTTTCAAACCTTTTCCCATCCGGCGTGTATTTTTGCCGATTTTGGAGAGTTGCAATCGGTGATCCCTTTATCCATTGTTTTGGCCCATGAAAAATAAGACATCCAAATTTGAACTGATGGCCCCGGCGGGATCCTATGCCTCGCTCTCGGCAGCCATCCGCGCGGGGGCGGACTCCGTGTATTTCGGAGTCGACAAGCTTAACATGCGCTCGCGTGCCGCCAGCCCGTTTGGGCTGGGCGATCTGCGCCGTATTGCACGCATCTGCCGCTGGTGCGGAGTGAGGTCCTATCTCGCGCTCAATGTGATTGTCTACGACGATGAGCTCAGGACCATGCGCGAAATCTGCGATGCCGCCAAAGCCGCGAAGCTTGATGCCGTCATTGCTTCCGATATTTCCGCGATTGAATATGCCCGTTCCATCGGACTCGAAGTCCATATTTCCGTTCAAGCCAATATTTCAAATATAGGCGCGGTCAAGTTCTTCAGCCAGTATGCCGACGTCATGGTGCTCGCGCGCGAGCTCACGCTGGAGCAGATCACGTCCATCGGCAACGCGATCCGCGAAGAGGACATTCGTGGCCCAAAAGGGGAGCTGGTGCAGATTGAACTGTTTGCCCACGGAGCACTTTGCGTTGCCATTTCCGGAAAATGCTACATGAGTCTCGGTTGCTACAACCAGTCGGCCAACCGGGGGTCCTGTTTTCAGAACTGCCGTCGTGCCTATCGTCTGACCGATGTTGAAACCGGTGACGAACTCGAGGTGCAGAACCGCTACATCATGTCACCGAAGGATCTTTGCACTCTGCCTCATCTCGACAAGCTGGCCGAGGCCGGCGTGTCGGTTTACAAGCTCGAAGGTCGTGCACGCACGGCCCAGTATGTCAGCACCGTCACCAAGGCCTACCGCGCCGGGCTCGACGCCGTCGAAAGTGGAACCTTCGATCCTGAAAACTTTCAGCCTTTGGAGGCCGGGCTCGCGGAAGTATTCAACCGCGGCTTCTGGGACGGTGGCTACTATTGTGGTGAGCAGATGGGCGAGTGGGCGGCCGCCGGCCATTCGCAGGCCACCGTCAAAAGGATTGAACTCGGTCCGGTAACGAACTTCTTTTCCAAAATCGGTATCGTTGAGTTTACCCTCTGGCAAAAAGAATTTCTGCCCGGTTGTGAGATCCTTATTGAAGGTCCGACCACCGGTGCCGTGCAAACGCATGTTGAGTCGCTGCGCGTCGACGGCCAGCCCGCCGACAAGGCCGTCAAAGGCGACAAAGTCACCTTCGCCCTCCCCGAAAAAGCCCGTCGACAGGATAAGGTTTTCCTGCTGCAGCCTGTCGAAGAATAGGCGGGTATTGTTCGCGGATATACTTGAATAGATATAAGAATGATCTATATTTAACCTCTACATCTGCAGTGTGCAGAAAGAGGTGGGTATGTTCAGGATAGTTGGCTTTTTCATTCTATTGATCGTGGGTATTGCGCAGGCGGATTCGGAAGATGAGTCTGTGATTCTGGATAACGGAACGATGCGCATGGCGATCAATGAGCATGGCGGTGCGGTTTCCAGTTGTATGCTGAACAAGCAAGGGTTGAATCCTTTCAGTTGGAAGGCGAAGCGCTGGCCCGGAAATCCGTCGATCAAGGAAGGGCTGTTTATCTGCTTCGATCGGCTCGGAAAACCATCTAAGGATGATCTCGCACGAGGCATTCCATTTCATGGCGAGGCGACGGGTGTGCGCTGGGAGGTGCTGGAACAGAAAACCTCCGAGTTGGGTGACCACTTGTTAAAGATGCGTTGCCCTCTGCCGGTCGCCAGAATGACACTGATCCGGGAATATTGCCTGTTCAAGGATTCGTCGGTATGCCGGATCACCGACCGCATTAAAAATGACAATTCCTTCACGAAGTCCTACAACGTACTTCAGCATCCCTCATTGGCAGCGCCGTTTCTCGACGATTCTGTCATTATCGATTGCAACGGATTCAAGGGATTCTTGAATGTGAAAGATGTCAGCAAGATTCCCGGCCCGACCATTACTTGGCCGGAGATCAACTTTAAGTCCGAACCGCTCAATCTGCGCCACATGAAGGATGGTGAAAAGCTGGTAACCAACTATGTCTGTGAGGACCGCGTTAAGTATGGCTGGGGCAGTGTGGCGAACCCGGACCGCGGACTGCTGGTGGGCTGCCTGTGGCCGACCGATGACTATCCCTGGATCCGGGTGTGGCGCGAGTGGGATGGCGATGTCCCGCGTTCATTGGGCGTTGAGTTCAGCACGACGCCGTTGGGTATTCCGCTGGAGGAGGTCGAACAAGTGGGCGATCTGTTCGGGCATGCGACCCTGGAAACTCTCGAGCCGGATGCCGAGACCGTCAAAACCTTCTATCTGTATCTTTCTGAAATCCCAAAGAATTTTTCCGGGGTGGGAAATGTTTCGCTTAGCGATGGCGCACTAAAGATTGAAGAGCGGAACTCCGTAGGTAAGCGTCAGCGGGCGCTTCCGTGCGGGAAGCCATAGGTCGCTGACGCTAAGGTAAGTTTTTGAAGGGGCTCTCATCGTCCGTGGCCATTGGGGACAATGTCCCTCCAAATTTGGTTTTCAGCTCATCTATTCTATGCGTAATTAGATAATCGTGGAAGATCTGGATGAGGCCTTGGCGGGCGAGGGCGGAGCGGTAGGCCTTGGGGGTATGGTCGGGACCGAAAAGGGTATGGGCGGTTTGGCGGATAATGCTGTTGGTTGGCTCCGCGGGCAATTGGCCGAGCTTTAATTCTGCCGCGCCTGTGGCGGCGCGCCACGGAACAAGGATGTTGGTGATGATGGCGTTGGCGCGGGATTGCCCGACGAGCGCCATCGGATCGCATTCGGTTTTCCAGCTCATGTGCGTGGTCCAATAGTTGGGTTTAAATTCGGTCAGTTGCTTTTCATCTTTGGCCAATGAGGGAATGCGGAACACATAGTGAGCGGCCGCCATGAGACGGCGGACGGGATGGTTGGCGGGGCGGATGCCTGCGAGCGTCCAGACGAATTTATTCAGCGCGAGTTCCTTTAGCTCTTCGGATTGTTTCCACCAAAAGTCCCAGATGGACCGGATAAAACTCCGGGTGTCGGGGGCCCATGCCGGACCGGAGTTGGAGGGCAGGAGTCCGGAGAGGCCAAGTAGCAGGGCGTAGGCTTCGGCGGGGGTGGTTGCGAGCGTGCGTAGTCTTGAGAGGGGAAGTAGGGTGGCGATCCGCCTGAAGGCTGCTTTGTTGTTTTTGTAGCCGAGGGCGGCGAGAAGCTCTTCCCATAAAACCTGTTCGGGTTCTTTGGACTGCATGGCGTTGGAAAAACGTTCGGCCTTGAGACGCAAGCGCTCTTCCCCGGCACTTTCAAGCCATGCTGTTTTTTTATCGGGGTGCATTTTCTTTAGGGGAAAATCACCGGCAGGGATCGAGTAGGGATAGGCCGTCAGGTCAATGTTATCGAACGAAAAGCGCGGGTCGGTGGATAAGATATCCTGAACGGGAATCTGGAGCAGGCCGGGAAATTCCATGCCTTGAAAATAGACAATGTGGAAGCGGACATTTTCGTAGCGAGGATCTTTGGCGTGGCCGTGTTGTTTCCATCCGACGGGGTGGATATGGATTTCGAGATCGCCCGCGATCCGGCGCTTTTCCTTTCCAATCAGAAGAACCGCATTAAGGAAGTCGGGACCGGCTTCAAGATTCCAGTCGCCGGGATGCTCGATTTCGACGGGTTCTCCTTCGGAGGTTTTCAGGTGGGTGGGACGATGGCGCGGATCGGCCCAGAGGCACTGGAGATGGCGCTCGCGATAGGGGAAGTGCAGGAACGGGGCGTATGATTCGTGTACCGTAGCATCGGTATTGCCGGTGCGGTATTGGGTTGAGCGCGGGAAACGGGTTGTCAAGGTCTGGACTAGTGAACTCATTAACACAGAGTAATAAAAACTTTAGACGAATGCAAGTGGGCGATTTTCGATTGCACACGGGGTTCAGATGGATAAGATCGGCAGCCTTATGAATACATTACAGGCAGACCGGGTTGTGAAGGCCATTGTGGATGGCGTGGATGAATATGCAAAAATTGCGCAACTGGCCGGCGTTGAACCGACCGAGCTCGTGAAGCAGGACGAGGTTGTAGGCAGGGCGATTTCCCTGATGCGCGGCTTCTATAAGTATGCTGACGAAAACATGAAGCCAGCTGGTTTGCCGCCGCCGAAGAATCCTTATTTCGATGCAGAAAAGAGGGTCGATGCGCAACTGCCGGAATACTATGCCTACGAAGCGGTGCAGCGCGGGAACATTGACCGCGCGCGTTGCGTTTGGACTTGCGGGCAGCTCGGACTGGAACCGGGGGTTGCCGAGACCGCCATCGACAATGTGATGATGCCTTGGCGTAAGGCCAACGGTTGGCGCACCTATGTCCGCGTCGAAGAGGGCGGTCGTTTTGTTCTACAGGACAAACCGCCGGTCAAACTGAAGCGTCATTTAGAGCGGTTGCTCGCACAGCTTGGTTAGCCCGAGCTGTTTTCGAGCAGCAGGCGGTGGGACAGCACTGCAAGGCTGGAGGCCAGTTCTTCACGTTGCAGAATCACGTGTTCAGGCACATCCAATGTTGTGGGTGTAAAGTTCCAGATGCCGCGTATGCCGCCCTCAATCATCATGTCGGCCACATTCTGGGCCACGGAGGCCGTAACGGTCAAAATTCCAATCTGTACGTGCATGCGTTTGGCAAGTGCAGGGAGCTTCTTGATGTCGAGAATCGTTTTCCCGTTTACTTTTTTGCCGATGATTGTTGGATTTGCATCAAAGGCGGCCACGATACGCAATCCATGCTGTTCAAATCCTTGGTAACCCAGCAGGGCTGTGCCGAGGTTTCCGGCCCCGACGAGAAAGGCATCGGTGCTATTTGACCAGCCAAGAAACTCTTCGATGGCGGTAATAATTTCATCCATGGGAAAGCCGAGGCGTGGGCGTCCGACTGCGCCGGTGATGGCGAGATCTTTGCGAACCACGATCGGGTCGAGACCAAATTCGCGGGCAACGACGGTTCCTGACGCGTATTCTTCACCGTTTTCCTTCATCTTGCGTAAAAGCCTAAGATAAAGCGGCAGTCTTTTTAACGTGGGTACACCAGCTGTTCTTTGCATAATACATTCTCCAATTAACCCAAGGGTAGCAGTCGGGGCCGATCACCGTCAAATTCTATAACAGAACTTCGATTCGCTATTGCCTGACCCTGCAATATGGACAAGAATGCCCGCTTTATGGAAATCATCGAAAATATCCAGCAACTGCCCGCATTGGGCTCCGATAGCATCCATATCTGGGGTGTGCATGTTCCTGATCTGCTGGACCGACTTGATTTTCTGCATTTCGTGCTCTCCGAAAAGGAGCAGGAAAAGGCCGCCCGCTACAGGAAGGATACTGATCGTCAATCGTCGGTTGCGGCACGCGGTGCGCTGCGCATTCTGCTTTCCGGTTATACCGGCATTCCGGCTGCAGAGATTGCTTTTCACTATTCGGAAAACGGGAAGCCTTTTCTCGTATCACCGGATTCCGGCTGCTTCTCTGCAGAGCACGGCAGGCAGGATGCCTGCGATACGCTATCATTCAATCTATCTCACTCGGTCGACTGGGTGGTGCTTGCGTTTGGTCGCGACCGGAACATAGGGGTCGATGTGGAGAAGATTAAGCGCGATACGGATATTCTTCCGATTGCCACGCGGTTTTTTGCTCCGGACGAGGTGGCGTTGATCGAGAATGCTGCTGACCAGCACACGATGTTTTTTCAGCTGTGGGCACGCAAGGAAGCTTATGTGAAAGCCGTTGGTTCGACACTCTTTCGCGAGCTGTCCGGTTTTTCCGTTCCGATGGGAGAGCTGGCTGAAAAAGACGGCTGGTTTTTTCATCGGCTGGAAGCCGGTTCAAACTATGCGGCGGCGGTGGTGACGGACAAGCCGGGAGCCTATATACCCTGTTATGATTTTGGAGGACTGAAATGGGACAGCTAAAAAATACCTTTTCATGGTCGTTCAGTGCGGCGGAAGATTTTGAGCAATGCCGTCGGCGGCGTTACTGGAGCAAATATGGCATGTGGGGCGGTTGGGCGCGCAATGCGACCCATGAACAAAAAACCGCCTACCGCTTGTGCAAAATGGACAACCGCTGGGGGCTGATGGGGCAGGCCGCGGAAAATGCCATCATGTGGGTGCTCAAGCAGCATCAACAGGGGATTCCGGTTGATGCCGATGCGGCGTGGAAAACTATTGCCCGTCCGTTCATGACGAAAAAGTGGAACGAGTCGACCGAGGGCAACTGGCGTAATTCACCGAAACAGTTTTGCTGCCTGCGCGGGCACTACTATAAAACACTCGGCGGCGAAGAGGAAAAAGAAGCAAAGCGTCAACTGGCTGCGCAGATTCAAAACTGTATCGTCAACTTTATCGACAAGGTTCTTCCTCGGGTTGGGAATATTTCACCGAGCCAGGAATTCCAGATTGCCACACCGGAAACGGGGGGCGATGTGGAGCACTTTATCTACGAGGGGGTAAAGATTTATTCCATTCCTGACTATGCCTACACGATGGGCGATGAGGTGCATATCCATGACTGGAAGGCCGGAAAAATTAAGGCGGACCAGCATAAGCTCCAACTCTCGCTCTATGCCCTGTGGGCGATTGTGAAGCATGGCGCATCGCTGGATAAAATTTTTCTCTATGTCGAATACCTGAATGAAGGACAGGTTTTGCCATTCCAGATTACGGAGGAACAGCTCGAAGAAACCAAGGCCCTGATGAGCGACTCCGTCGGCGAAATGACCGAGTATCTCGTTGATTGCGATCGGGATAAAAACGAGCCTTTGCCGAAGGAAGAATGGGAGCTGACTCTCGATCCGGCCAACTGCCGCCAGTGCAATTTTTATGAACTGTGCAAACCCGAGTTGGACGCGCTGGCCGAGGCTTAACTTTTTTCACTTTTTCCCGTTGACCATGCCCGGGCTTCTCTATAGATTCCCGTCTTCTTTAGCGCACCCGTAGCTCAATTGGATAGAGCACCTGACTACGAATCAGGAGGTTTCAGGTTCGACTCCTGACGGGTGCGCCACTTTTTT
>CAZWZW010000124.1:0-9335 GCA_964639125.1 uncultured Verrucomicrobiota bacterium | reverse complement strand
GCAAAGCGGATACATGCAGATCGATGAGACCTTTATAAAGTATCAGGACCCGAAACTGGAATTGGATGGAGGTGGACAAAGTCTCCAAACCATTTTTCAGTCATGATCTTTGGAACAGCGTTCCAAAACCGGTAGTTAGAGTAATTGTGGTGACGGGTATTTAGGAGCAGTTTAGGATCACGTACCCACCCATGTTTCAGTGAATAATGAAATAGGTTATTCACGTAGCTGTAGCGGTTGGAAGCAGGCGGAGTTCGATGCAGCCAACGTCAACTTCACCGGACGCATCCCTGTCGATAACTACAAGATGGTTGATGGCTATGCATTTCCGGACACCCTGTAAGCACCTGAGAGGTGGAGAAGGAATCCTAATAGCCCAAATCGCGTAGTTTTCGACTTTCGTATCGCCGTTCCGGTCGGTGCAGTGTTTGGGCTAATCCATTCGGCGGGCGGCTTTGCTGAATGTTTCGGGGGGAATGCCGTAGACGCGTTTGAAGACGCGTGAGAAGTGGTAGGGGTCGGAAAAGCCCACCTCTTCGGCAACCTGCTTGATCAGCAGGTCGCGGTTGCTGAGCAGGTCGGCGGCTTTGCCCATCTTTAGCCGGGTCAGCAGCTGCAGTGGTGTTTCATCGGCAAAACGTTTGAAGAGGCGCGAAAGGTAGGCTTGGTCGACAAAGCACCGGGTTGCAATTTCATGGATACTGGTAATCTCCAGATAGGCGCGTTCGATATGCTGCCGACAGCGTAGGTAGGTCTGCCAGGCGGGCGAGAAGGCCGCGTCGGGATCCATGGAGTAGTCGTCGGCGTAGAGGATGAGCTGGCGCAGCAGCAAAGCGCAAAGGGCATCTCGATTACGGCTTTCGGTATTTCCGGTCTGGATCAGGTTTTCAAAGATGCTGCGGATGCGGAACGGGCGGGAGACGTAGAGGGGCTTGCCTTGAAGAAAGCCGGTGGTCTTGAGCAATTCAACCAGCGCGTTTCCTGTGAAGTCGACAAAATGCTTGAGCATAGGGCGATCGGGATCGGTTTCAATAATGTGTTTAACGCGCGGCCCATAGCAATAGATGGCGCCCGGGCGCAGCGGATAGGTTTTTCCATGCATGGAGAGGGTGCCTTTTCCGGAGGAGACAAATTCGATGGAGTGGAACTTGAAGGTGTTTCGCTCAATACGGTAGGCCGGTGAACATTGTTCCCTTCCGCCGCAGACTACGGTTTCCGGTTCGTCCTTGATTGGGGTCAAATTCAGATAGTAATATTCTCCCGAAGTCACCTGCGTGGAGATAAAATGGGCCTCTTGTTTACTCATGATAACCTTTGTATTTCGTTGTAATGAGGTTAAATGATGTACATGTGGATTTATTTTGTAAAGTCAAAAATATCCATCATGTGGTCAAGTCGGTGCATTGGCGGGAATCGGGGAGGGTGCTAGCTTATGACTGTTCTCCCGTATGGCAGTGGATGCGTGGACGGGGGAGGCGGAAGTCCGGGTGGAATCCGCTACGGTTTTTTGAGTTAACCAACCCATAAGCAAGGAGGGCATCATGTCCGAAGAAAAAAAGACCACTTTCGTTATGGCGGAAGATGGAGTTGATCCAAACATTGTTCCGAAGAAAACGCTGAACAACGGCGAAAAGATGCCCGCCATTGGCATGGGCACGTTCGGTTCCGACCGCTTCACCAATATCCAGATCGCCAACGCCGTGATCGGCGCCGCGGAATATGGCCAGCGCGCGTTTGACTGCGCTTCCGTTTACGGCAACGAGAAGGAAATCGGCGAAGCCTTTAAAATCATTATGGATGGCGGTGTGCCGCGCGAAGAGCTCTACATTACCTCCAAGGTATGGAACGACATGCATGGCGAAGGCGATGTGATCAAGTCCTGCAAGCAGTCCCTCGAAGACCTCGGCCTCGACTACCTCGACCTCTATCTGGTCCACTGGCCATTCCCGAACTTCCACGCGAAAGGTTGCTCTGTTGATTCCCGCAGCCCGGATGCAAAGCCTTACATCCATGAAAACTTCATGAAGACCTGGGCGCAAATGGAAGAGCTGGTCGAAATGGGTCTCGTTAAAACCATCGGCACCTCCAATATGACCAAAGCCAAAATGGACCTGCTGTTGGCTGACGCCAAGATCAAGCCGGCCGTCACCGAAATGGAACTGCACCCGCACTTCCAGCAGACCGATCTCTACAACTACTATGTCGAGAACGCAATCCAGCCCGTCGCATTCTGCCCGATCGGTTCCCCGACCCGTCCGGATCGTGACAAGACTGCAACCGACACTGTGGATATCGAAGATCCGGTGGTAAAGAAGATCGCGACTCGCCTCGGTGTTCACCCGGCGGTGGTATGCATCAAGTGGGGGATTCAGCGCGGACAGATTCCGATTCCGTTCTCCGTCTTCGAGCCGGAATACCGCAGCAACTTGAAGTGCGCCCTGCCGGACTACATGGCCATCACCGACGAGGAAATGACCGAACTGGCCGCCATCGACAAAAACTGCCGCCTCATCAAGGGGCAGGTGTTCCTCTGGAAAGACGGCCAGACCTGGGAAGACCTCTGGGATTTGGATGGTATTATTGCCGACTAACTTCCACCGGGTGGAAGAAGTGGAACCCGGTGCAAACCGGGTTCCGGTACATTTTCAATAGAGGGGCCTATTGTTAACCGAGGAGTAGAGAATGAGTGACACAGATAAAAAAGTACCCGTGGTGCCGGCGGCGCTGCTGGGTTCGTTTATTCTTGTAACGACATTGTTTTCGTTATGGGGATTCGCTAACGATATTACCAATCCACTAGTAGCTGCATTTAAGTCGGTATTCGACAATTTAAGTAACGCGCAAAGTAGTACCATCCAGTTCGCCTTCTATGGCGGCTATGCCACCATGGCGATTCCGGCGGCTTTGTTTATCCGCAAGTTTTCCTATAAAGCCGGGATTTTGCTGGGTCTGGCACTTTATGCCACCGGTGCGCTGTTGTTTATTCCGGCGGCGGTGACCATGAAGTTTTTCTGGTTCCCGGTTTCACTCTACATCCTGACCTTCGGTCTGGCATTCCTCGAAACCACGGCGAATCCGTTCATCCTTTCGATGGGCGATGAAAGGACTGCGACCCAGCGGCTTAACCTGGCGCAGGCGTTCAATCCGATTGGATCGCTCCTGGGCATGTTTACGGCCTCTAAGTTGATTCTGGCGAAGCTGTCCACCACCCAGTTCCGTAACGTGCAGCTGGAAGCGCATCCAAAATTCGATACCATGCCTCCGGCTGAAGTGAATGCAAAAATCGCGCAAGCCTATGATGCGTTCAAGGAGGCCAGCCCCGATGTATTTACGCAGAACCAGATTGCCGACGTCGCCATCATTCGCAACCCATACGCGATTCTTGGAGTCGTGGTGGCGATCATGTTTGTGATCTTCGCGTTCAAGAAATTCCCGACGATCAGTCACAAAGGCGAGGTGCTTCATCCGATTGAAACCGCAAAACGTCTCTTTAAAACCAATCGATGGTGGGAAGGCGTCATTGCTCAAACCTTCTATGTGGCCGCACAGATCACCTGCTGGACGTTTGTCATTCAGTATGCCATGGCGAATGTGCCCGGCATGACCATGAGTAAAGCGCAGAACTATAACATCGCCGCGATGGGTATATTCCTCATCAGCCGCTTTATCTGCACCTTCCTGCTGAAATACCTTTCGCCAGGCAAATTGCTGATGCAGCTTTCTATACTGGCGGGGATTCTCATGCTCTTTTGCATCTTCCTGCAGAATTTTGCGGGGCTGCTTTGTCTCATCGGCATTTCCGGCTGCATGTCGCTCATGTTCCCGACGATCTACGGCATTGCCCTCGATGGACTGGGCGAAGACGCCAAGCTCGGTTCGGCCGGCCTTGTGTTTGCCATTGTGGGCGGGGCACTGATGCCGTTGGCCATGGGCTTTGTTATGGATAAGGAGAGTGTCAGCCTTGGATTCATGACCCTGAACAGTGTTAGCGCATCGTTCTTCATGCCGTTCCTTTCGTTTATCATAATTGCCATTTTTGGACATCGCACCTACACCATCCACCACGTGGAAGACTAATATTAAGGAGAGTAAAAAATGCTTAAAGGAATTGACCCGATTATCAGCCCCGAGCTGTTGAAAATTCTCGCTGAAATGGGACACGGCGATGAAATCATCCTGGCCGATGCCCATTTCCCCGGACATACCTTCTGCCCGAAGAATGTGCTCCGTGGCGATGGCCTGCAGATCCCGGACTTGCTCGAAGGCATCATCCCGATCTTCGAGCTCGACAGCTATGCCGACCCGCTGATTATGATGGCGGCGGTCGAAGGCGATGAACTCGATCCGCAGGTAGAGGCCGACTATCTGGCGGCCATCCGCAAAGCCGCGCCCGACGCGCCGGGCGTGGATCGTATTGACCGGTTTGCGTTCTATGATCGCGCGGAAAAAGCCTATGCCTGCGTGATTACCGGGACCACGGCCAAGTATGGAAATATTATCCTCAAGAAGGGTGTTACTCCACTCGGTTAACCAAGCGGTGCTGAGTGAAACGTGAGGCGTGAGTTTTCTCGCTTCACGGCTCACTTTTTACGTTTAATGAAAACCCTGTACTTCATCCGACATGCGCAGAGCGAAGCAAACCTGAAGGATATTCTTGCTTCCCGTCAGGATTTTCCATTGTCCGAAAAAGGGGGGCAGGATGCCGTTGCGATTGCTTTTGAGTTCAGGGAAATCGCCACGCTCGACCGCGTCATCTGTTCGCCGCTTCTCCGCGCGCAACAGACGGCACAGCCGATCGCCAAAGCGTTTGGGCTGGAGGTCGAAATGGATGAACGCATTACCGAACAGGAGCTCGGTATTTTTGCGGGCCTGACCTATGCCGAACTGGACGAACGGACGGACTATATGCACGACCGAACCCGGCGTTGGAAATGGGTGCCCGAGGGCGGGGGCGAGTCGTACGAAATGATTACCCAGCGGCTGGAGCCGTTTTTCAAGGATCTTGAAAGCCTCGCGGGTGAAAGCATTCTCTTCGTCACCCACGCCGTCACGATGCGCATGATCAAGGCGACGCTGGAGCAAACCTTGCCTGAATACCCGCATGTGATCGCCAAGAACGGGGAAATCTGGAAGGTGCAGTTTACAGGACTGGGCGACACCCACGTCGTCGAATCAATTTTTCTGTGCGGGAGCAACGAGGCAGCATCTCGCGCATAGCAATACGAACCGAAGGTTAAGCAATGGCAGAATATATTTTGAGTGTGGATTTGGGAACGACGAGCTGCAAGACGGTCTTGTTCGATACCGATTTTAATGTGGTGGCCACCGCCCAAAAAGCATACGGCACGGAATACCCGCATGCGGGCTGGGCGGAACAGCCCGCCTATCAATGGTGGCGCGCCCTGAAGGAAAATACGGCGGAAGTAATCGATAAGAGTTCGATCGATCCATCGAAGATCATTGCTGTCGGCATCGATGCCTTCTCAACCACCGTGCTTCCGGTCGATGAGGAAGGAGATCCGCTGCGGCCCGGACTGATCTGGATGGACCGTCGGTCGACCCGTCAAGCCGAGTGGATCGCGAAAAACCTCAAAGAGGAAACATGGGAAATCAATGGGAATATCAGTGATGCCGGCAACATTGCGCCGAAAATCATGTGGATCAAGGAGAACGAACCGGAGGTCTATGAAAAGACCCACATGTTTCTCCATGCGAATGGATTTCTGGTCTACCGTCTGACCGGCGAGTTTTCCATGGATATTTCCGAGGCGGGCCTCTCGCAAATGTGCGATACCCGTACCGGCCAGTATTCAGACATCCTTCTCGATGGTTGCGGAATCGATCGCGCAAAACTGCCGCCTATTTTTAACTGCACCGACGTAGTTGGCAAGGTAACCGCCGATGCCGCTACTAAAACCGGACTGGTTGAAGGCACGCCGGTCATCGCCGGCTCAATGGACAACGTGGCGGCCGGATTGGGCGCGGGAGTTTCCAGGGGCGGCGAAGTATTTATTTCCGGCGGTACGGTGACCACCAACAACGTCTGCTTGAGCGAGCCGAAATATAATAAAAACCTGCATGTCTATCCGCACATTGTTCCGGGCACCTGGATCACCTCCGGCGGTGTTGATTTTGGCGGTGCGGGACTGAAATGGTTCAAGGAACTACTGGAAATCGATAGCTTTGACGAGGTCGATGAGCTGGCCAGTACTTCGGTTTGTGCGAAGAGCTCGATCATCTTTCTTCCCTATATGGTGGGGCAGCGTTGCCCGGTCTGGAACGACAACACCTCGGGAGTCCTCATCGGTCTTAAGCCGACCACGAATCGCCAGGATCTGGTGCGCGCCTTCATGGAAGGCACCACCTACGGCTCGCGGCATGTGCTGAGCATTGCCGAGGAGGAGGGGGTTGATATCAAAAATATCAAGATTACCGGGGGCAGTGCGAACTCCATGAAGTGGGTACAGATCTTCTCGGATGTCATCGGCAAACCGATTGATATTCCCGGTGCAGTCGACCTGCCCCCGCTTGGAGTTGCCATCGCCGCGGCCTACGGCGTCGGAGCCATCGGGAGTTTTGAGGAGGGCATTGAGAAAATCGCAGTGCGTGAAAGTTTTACACCCGATGCGGACAATCACGAGTACTACACCGAAATGTACGCCGTTTTTCGCAGCCTGTACGAAAACATCAAGGGCGAGTATGACGCACTCGCCGGGATTCATCAAAAATTTGGTAAAATGAAAAAGTAACCGGAGATTGAAAAATGAGAGCTGCATTACGCAAAGGACTCAAAAAAGTAGAAGTGATCGAGATGGACAAGCCGTCTCCCGCTGCCGATGAGGTACTCATCGCGGTAAGATCATGCGGTATCTGCGGGTCGGATATCGTTCGTGTTCAGGAAGAAAATCCGCGCTGGGATGAAATCGTGCTGGGGCACGAGTTTGCCGGCGAAATCGTCGCCGTGGGTGAAAATGTTGAGGGCTGGAACGTGGGCGACCGCGCCTCTGCGGCCCCGCTGATGCCCTGTATGAAATGCGATAAATGCGCACAAGGCAATTATTCGCTCTGCAAGGGGTACAGCTTTATCGGCTCCCGTGTTCAGGGCGCTTTTGGCGAATTCCTGCGCGTGCCGGCCCAAAACCTCGTGGCTATCGGAAACCTGTCCTACGATCAGGCGGCGTTTATCGAGCCGATTACCGTTTGCCTGCACCCGATTCTTCGCCTCGAAAACCTGCTTGGCAAGGATGTTGTCGTAACCGGCGCTGGTACGATTGGTCTGCTGGCCATCCAGATCTTCAAGGCCATGGGCTGCAAAAATATTGTGGCGTCGGATGTGGCTGAAGGGAAACTGGAAATGGCAAAGGCCATGGGGGCCAATATCGTTTGCAATCCCATCAATGAACCGCTCGAAGACGTTTGCGAGCGTGAGCTCGAAGATGGTGCGCACGTCGTATTTGAATCTTCCGGCGCCGGCCCGGCCAAGATTTCCGCAATGGCGATTGCACGCGGTCGAGGAACGGTTTTGCTTGTTGGAACCGCGCATGCGCCGCTGACTTTCACGGGGCCGCAGTTCGAGGCCATCAGCCGCAAGGAACTCAATGTGGTGGGTTCGTGGATGAACTATTCCGCACCGTTCCCCGGTGCCGAATGGACCACCGCCGCGTGGATGATGGAAGCCGGGCTGGTCAAGGTCGACGACCTTCAGACACACACCTTCCCGATTGAGCAGATCCAGGAGGCCTATGATGTCATTTACGACAACAAAGAGCTCTGGGCAAAAGTAATGATCAATTTCTAGGGAAATTGATCAGTTATCAGATAACCGGTTATTGGTTATCAGGCTGGATCGTCCGCATCGCCTAATAACCAATAACTATGAACTATAAAATATCGGAGATATTTTCATGAGTGCAGTAGATAAGTATGTGCAGATTCTGGCCGATAACCGCGCCGGAAAGGGAACCGGAATTTATTCCGTCTGTTCCGCCCAGTCCACCGTATTGGAAGCATCCATGCTCCAGGCAAAGAAAGACGGTTCCATCCTGCTGATCGAGTCCACCTCGAACCAGGTCGATCAGTTTGGCGGATACACCGGCATGAAGCCGGCCGATTTCGTTGCCTACGTAAACGGTATTGCCGATAAGGTCGGCTACAACAAAGACGACATCCTGCTCGGTGGCGACCATCTTGGCCCCAACGCGTGGCAGGGCGAAAATGCCGAGCCGGCGATGGCCAAGGCTCTCGAACTGATCCATGAATATGTGAAGGCCGGCTACCAGAAGATCCATCTCGACGCCTCTATGTTTTGCGCCGACGATGCAGGCGATCGTCATCAGCCTTTGGCCGACGAAATCGTTGCGGCACGTGCCGCTGCGATGGCGAAGGTTGCGGAAACAACCCATCAGGAATTCCGCGCCGATCAGCCCGCACCGGTTTACATTATTGGAACCGAGGTTCCGATTCCCGGTGGTGCTCAGGAGGAAGAAGAAACCGTAACTCCGACCACGGCTGCGGATGCAATCAAGACCATCGAAGTGACCAAGACTGCTTTCGAGGCGGAAGGACTTTCCGATGCCTGGAACCGCGTCTATGGTGTGGTGGTTCAGCCGGGGGTTGAGTTTGGCGACGACCAGGTCTTTCACTACAACCGCGAAGCGGCCAAGGGCCTCAGCGAAGAAATTATGAAGCAGGAGCGTTTTGTATACGAAGCGCACTCCACCGACTATCAGTCCGAAACCGGACTGACCAAGCTCGTGGAAGACCATTACTGCATTCTCAAGGTGGGGCCTTGGTTGACCTTTGGCTACCGCGAAGCACTCTTTGCCCTCGCAATGATCGAAGAGGAAATGCTCGCACCGAAAGGTGTGGCCACCTCCAGGTTGCGCGAAACCATCGACGAAGTCATGGTGGCCGAACCAAAGTATTGGAAGAAATACTATCCGGGCGACGAAGTGGAGCAGGCGTACAAGCGCAAATACAGCTTCTCCGACCGCTCGCGCTACTACTGGCCGAACGATAAGATCCAGACGGCCGTTGCGAAGCTGGTTTCCAATTTAAAGGAAACCCCGATTTCGCTGTCGCTCCTCAGCCAGTACATGCCGAATCAGTACAATGCCGTGAGCGAGGGGATCATTGCGAATGATGTTGAGGAAATCATCATCAACCGCACGCAGGATGTAATCGGCATCTATGCCCGCGCCTGCAAAATGGCGAAGTAGAGGTTCCCCGTTAAGGCGGAATGGCCGGTATCCGACCTGGATGCCGGCTTTTTTATTTGCACGGTTAACTTCCGGCATGAGTGCAATGGCTGCGGGGAATGACGACAAGGAAATAAA
>CAZWZW010000123.1:5012-9338 GCA_964639125.1 uncultured Verrucomicrobiota bacterium | reverse complement strand
ATATCAGAAAAGGCAGCGCGCGTTCAGGTCGACCAATTGCCTGAAAAATAAAGTTTAACACAATCATCCCCACGGTGAACAGGGCACTCACAACCATTACAACAGCCATCGGAACAGCCATCGAGCAAATTGCCTGCAACACCGATCCGCGTTGTAAGAGTCCTAGCTTTCGATCACATGGTTCCATACTACAGCTGCCTGAGTGTTGAACGAAAGCGCTGCGCGTCAATTGGTTCATGGTTTATTTAAACAATAGATACCAATCAAAAGCTGTAAAGATTAGAGCTTAATACCTTTGTGGTTTCCACCAGCCCTCTATGTAGGCTTTCCATGAATGTTGAGCTTTGTCACTACCGATATAGTCATAATCATCAAACACCTTGCCCTTGCCTAGGATGCGAGGGTCTTTAGTCTCTATCAATGTCGTCTTCAGCTGCTCCCACAGTTGTTCTTTTATCTTAGAATATTCCGGGTTTTGAGCCAGATTGTTCATGCATTCCGGGTCAACTGACAACTCGAACAACTGCTCTTGAGGCCGCTTTCCAAAATTTGCCTCAAAGTACTGACTGTTACCCTCTTTATGCAACTTGAGGATCAGACTTTTCGTCGGCGAACTGTCACAGTTTGTAAAACCTGTTTCAGGGTTGCCCGCCGGCCACCGGTCCGGAGCAAAGTTATGAACATACAGGTAGTCTCGAGTCCGTATGGCGCGCACGGGATAGCCCAGATCCCCTTCCCGGCCTAAATCATGATTCTCGCGTCCCACACAAACAAAGTCGCGTTTCGGATCAATAAAACCACTTGTATTTGCTTGGAAAATATCAACAAAGCTTCGGCCAGACATCTCCTCCGGAATTGCTACACCTGCGGCTTCAAGAAAGGTTGGAGCAATATCGATATTGTTCACAAAGTCCTCAACAACCGCTCCACCCTGATGGACCGCACCCCAACGTGCAGCCATTGGCAAACGAAAGTCTTCATCGTATATCTGTCCCTTGATACGTGGAAAGGGTGCTCCGTTATCGCTGGTTGCAATGATCAGGGTATTGTCCAGCTCCCCAATCTCGCGCAGGTGTTCAACAATCTCGCCGAGGTGTTTATCAAACCAGTTCACCTCCAAAGCATAATCCAGAAGGTCGCTGCGCACATCGGCATGATCTGGGTAGTAACTTGGTACTTTCACGGTTTTAGGATCAAGACCACTCCTAATTCCCGAGCCAGCTAGATACCCACGATGAGGTTCTTTCGCTCCATACCAGAAGCAGAACGGCTGCCCTGATTTTCGCTTTTTGAGAAACTCCTTAAAATTGCCTGAATAGTTAATATCGCTTCCCACCTTGGGTTTTTTCCTCTGCGTATTGTAGGCCTTTCCCGCAGGGTTATGAACACGCCCGCCGCGTTTCTTGTAGTCTCCAGGTCCCCAGCCCTTACCGGTCAAGCCAACGTGGTAACCCGCTTCTGCCAAGAGGTCGGTATAAATTTTTAATTCATTCGGCCACACATTCCAATGAATCGATCCGGCTTTCATCTGCCAGAAATGACGTCCGCCCAAGGTTGCAGCACGCGATGGTCCACACTTGGGATTACTGGTAAATGCGTTATTAAAGAGGATTCCTTCGCGAGCGAGTTTATCGAAATGGGGTGTGCTTACCCATTTGTGTCCATACGCGCTGGCGTGCGACATATCATCGGCAATGGCAAACAAGATATTCGGGCGCTTTTTAAGAGCCGTTTTCGCGACTACCGTCTCAGCCATTTCAATGGCTGAGTTCACAGGCAAGGGTTTCGCTGCTTGTCCGCGAGTGCTGGTGACCTTAACAAACACAACACCGTGAGAGCTTACTTTTGCAGAGAATTGTCCACCCAACTCTTCAAGATCACCAATTTCCTTCTGACGCCACAAGTCGCGGATCGTTCCGCTGATCCCCAACTCTTTGGCGGTTACGGTCAGCACCTGCTCTTTGTCAGAAATATTAAACATGCCTACAGCTTTTCCGCCATCAGCCAGATCCTTTGCCCATATCTCGTAGTTGCCCTGTTTGTTTCGGACTCGATACCCCTGTTTGCAGAGTGCATCCTGATTGACCGCCAGTACTTCATCGTTTGTTATTAGATTCAGGTCAAACTCATCCATTGTCGGGATATTGCATGACAACAGAAGGGGTTGGGTCAGCAAACACCACAAGGTCACTTGGTGGTATTGCTCCGCTGGTTTAAGCGGAGAAGGTTTAAATACCACTTCTGCACGGTTGGGCTTTCCTAGAGGCCCGATCTGGAGCATATCCAGATCGCCATAATGACCTGGCTTGGTCAGCGGGTAACGCTTCACGAGGTTTGCACCAAACGGCGCCACCATACGCTTCCACTCCGCGTGGATATCACCCGTTAAACGCCAGAGGTTGCTGTATTCCGGCACAAATTTGTCCTCTCCCGGCATGTGGACTGGAGAAAGACTCAGAACAATATCCCGGTCGAGAGCGCGAAAGTCCCGATAGAACCGCTGAATAATTCCACTTTTGAGCTTTTTCTCGTGAACGCCAGTCGGATGAAACGCGCCATTTTTTTTGTCCAGCTTCCACTCCTTCCAGTCGTACTTCACATAATCGATCCCCCAGTCAGCAAACTGTTGCGCATCGCGATCGACAAACCATACCGGTCCCACCTGACACAAGCCCTTATTAATTCCGTTCGGATAACGACCAAACACTTGGTGTGGATTTTTACGCTTCTTTTCCGGTAAATAATATTCTGAATAATCGCCCGCCTCATTTGGCGCGGAGCCGCCGATATAACCAGCATAAGTAGACATCCATGGTGTTGAATAAATCCCCACCTTCATCCCGAGCGAATTCACATAATCGACCATCGCCTTCATATCGTTGAATTTACTGTTTGCCTGAATCGCCTTTGTCTGGGGGTGCCGTTCACCCATCCAGCAGTCATCAATATTGACATAGCTCCAGCCGTGATCCGCGAGCCCCTTGGTTTTCATTGCCGTTGCGATTTCTCGAATCGCCTTTTCGCTCACGCCTTCCGAATGCACATACCAACTGTTCCAGCCCATCGGCGGTGTCAAACAGATCGTATCCCCCACCCGCAGTGTGAGTTTGCGCTCATCTTTCCCCTTGCTGCTTTGAGCCGTTAGCGTGATGGTCACATCGCCTTTGTGTTTTGGAGCACGCCCGGTAATCCAGCCTGTGTCAGGGTCAATGGAGACGCCTGTAGGTAAGCCATTAGCTGAAAATTCAATGGGTTTCTCTCCTGTTGCAGACGCACAGAAGCGTATCGGCTTGCCCGGTCTGACTCCGAAAATGCTTGCCCCTGTAATTTTCGGCGATGCGGCCGGCTTTGGAGTCAAAATCTCTTTACCCGTAATAGTCGCATCGTAAATCTGGTTAAGCTTAATAACTTCTGCAGCTGCCAATAGGAAGGGGCCAATGCCGTGTTGATCGTGAGTAATCCGCTCACGGTTAAAGTAGTAGTCGAGGTCCTCAGACATACCGGTACTCCTACAAACATCTTTTAATTGATTTTTGTCTGTTAGTTTTGTCTGCAGTCCATTCCATCCTTTTAAGCCGGCAGCTCGAGCAGATGGCGGCAGCCAGCCCTTGGCAGAGCCGTGCAATAGGCTGTAAGTAAACATGCCGGAACTCGATGTCTCGGTATAACTTTCCGGGCGGTCTAATACCTGATGCCATAAGCCATCTTTGTCCTGACGCGCCATGATGCCAAACATGACTTCCTGATAGACCTCTAAAAGCTCAGCTCTTTTCGGATGGTTTTCGGGAACGAAATTCAGCAAATCCGTGATGCCCAGAACAAACCAGCCATTGCCTCTAGCCCAGTGCGGAATTTTAACTTCCGGTTTTTTTTCGAGCCATAGACAATGAAACAGTTTTGTTTCCGAATTCCACAGATGCTTGTAATAACTAAGGGTTTCTTCGATCGCCAAATCAAGATATTTAGCTTCACCCTGATCAACCGATTTACGCACCCAGTATGGGGTAACCATGTACAAGTCATCTATTTGTATGCCTTTGGCTTTCCAATCAGGTTTATAACGAGCCAAGGTACCATCCGCAACTTTAGGAGCATTATTGAGCATCTTTTGAAAATAGCTAATTCCTCGCGAAATTTCCGGATGATCACTTTTCCTTTTTAAGTCATAAAGGCTAGCGACCATACCACAGTGCCACATGGTTCCTGGATGTAGGTACATGCCAGTCATGGGTTTAATATTTTTGTACTCTTCGCAAAAGTACAGCATCTGTTTATCTTGATATGAGCTGAATTCCGGGCGACCTAAAGCCTCGCCCATCGCCTTGA
>CAZWZW010000123.1:0-4912 GCA_964639125.1 uncultured Verrucomicrobiota bacterium | reverse complement strand
GGGATGCCATACTGAGGCGGGGCTACAGGCTTGCCCCTCTTTTTACTGATCGGATATTTTCGGCAGCCAATTTGAAGAGTTTGCATTCAGCCGGTGTGCGAGCGGACTCCATCAACGCGCTCAACTCAGAAACGACTTCCGGATACTGACCGGCTACATTTCTCTTCTCGCTCACGTCCTGCGACAAGTCGAAGAGTTCCACGCGCGGGTTCGGCTCGGAGTTGGTCTGATAGAAAATCAACTTCCACTTCCCTTTAATGATGGCGCGCTTGCCGCCCTGCTCAAAAAACTCCCAGTAAAGATAGTCGTGTTTTTTCTGTGCGCCTTTGCTCAGCAGGAGCGGCACCATCGAAATCCCGTCGGTATCGGCCTGCGGCTTGGCACCGGCCAGCTCGCGCACGGTCGGGGAAATATCCCAGAAGGCAGATACATGATCCGTAACCTGACCTGGCTGAATCTTGCCCGGCCACCACGCGATCATCGGCGTGCGGATGCCGCCATCCCACATATCCCGCTTACCGCCGCGCAGCTCTCCACTGGAACGAAACGTTTTGCGCTTGTGCCCGCCCGCTTCCATTGCCCCGTTATCGCTGGCAAACATCACGATCGTGTTGTCGGCGATACCCAGCTCTTCGAGCTTCGCAAACAGCAGACCCATGTTGTGGTCCATATACGAAACCATCGCGGCAAAGGTGGTTTTCGGTTCGCGCTCATAGGAGTAGTGAGGATGCTTGCTTTTTGGCGGCAACGGTTTCTCTTTCAGGATCGGACGATATTTCGCCTTCCACTCCTCTTTTGCGCGCAGGCTGACGTGCGGGATCTGAAAAGCGAGATGCAGGAAGAAAGGGCCCTCCTTGTGCCGATCGACGTAGGCCAGCGCCTCATCCATGACCAGCTCACTGCTGTAATGATCGCCCGCGTGCAGCGTGTTATTCGGGTATTCAACCTTGGTGACCGTACCGCCGTCGTTACGCCACAGGTACTTCGGAAAATACCAGTGGGCGGCCGTGTGTGAAGTGAAGCCAAAGAAATAGTCGAACCCCTTTTTGTGCAGCAAGGTAGCATCGTCGGTATTGCAGCCCACCCCCGACTTGCCGATCAGTGCCGTATGATAGCCCGCCTCCTTAAGCGCTTTCGGAAAAATGATATCGTGCGGATCTTCACGCATTTGCAGGTGGCCGTTGCCGCGCACGTAGGTGTTACCGCTATGCTTCCCTTCAAGCATACAGCTGCGCGACGGGCCGCAGACCGTGCTGCCAGCATAATGACGCGTAAAGCGCATTCCCTCGGCGGCCATTTTATCGAGATTCGGGGTCTGAATCACTGCCTGTCCGTAGCAGCCCAAATCGCCATAGCCCAAATCATCGGCCAGAATATAAATAATGTTAGGCGTTTCCTGTCCCCGCGCTCCGATGTCCGAACTGTTTTGAGCGCAAACGGGTAAAGTAAAGAGAGCCAACATGGCCAATATATTTATTGGATTTTCCATTATAGTCCTTTGTCTATTTTTCATTCAAAACAGCTCGGGCATGGGTGGCGTAGTGTCCACGATAATCATTGCTGTAGGCCTCAAGCGTTTTTCTGCCGATCCCTCCATAGTCGCCACAGCGATACAGAGCACGGGCCACAATCAGCTCCCGCAATGAAACTTCACGCGTGGTACAATCTGCATTACTGGGAGGCGTGCCCTTCAACGCCTCATCAATACTACGGAATGCGTTGCCTCGCGTACTTTTGAGCTTCATTAGCCGCGCTAGGATCGGTGCGGCCTGACGGTCGCCGATCGTTTCGAATGCAATCGCAATCGCCCGAAAATGGGATAACTCGCTCTGGTCATGAAGTTGCGCTGATTTTTCCGCCAGCACCGGTATAGCGCGCCTGTCTTTTGTACGCCCAAGGGCAACAATCAGATTATCCAGCGGGCTTGTGGTCGACCCATAATTACCCAAGCCTTTGAATTTCCACCCGTTATCCCAGTCTGTTGCTTTACCAACTGCATCCATCAACGTTTCTGCTCCCGTGCTGTCATAGAGCAATCCAAGCACATGCGCATAACGAAGCTTCACCTCTTCCTGATCCGAAGACTGATACGCTTCACGCATCAGCGAAATTGCCATCTCCGGTTGCGTCAGGATTTGCGCGATGCCCGAGTAATCGCGCCCCAGGCTCTTGACCGCCTCCTGAATGACTTCCGGACTCAAGGGATAGCTGTCCTCCGCCCCGATGAATTCCTCCGGAATTGTACCGATATCAACTAAGTGTCTTTGCAGTTCTTTGATATCAATCTTTCGAACGGTCGACTGATCTCTGGCGGCCATCGCCGAGGCATATCCGGCAGCATAACTGTGGTTTTCGATATCCCGCTGCATCCGAATGACCGGCATTGCGTCACCCTCCCCGCTAATCCCCAGCCCCGTCACCAGGATGCCGTCATATCCCCTGGGCAATAAGGCGCGATACGGGATATTCCCCTTCAACTCTTCTCTTTTCTGGCGGTACACCATGAACAGGTCATGACTCGAAAAACCATGGTTATCAAAGTCACTGGAAGCCACGGTGATGACATCCGGGTACACCCGTTGATTGAGAATGTCCATCGGGCTGATCAAGACATCCCCGAAAATACGACGTCTAGCTCGTGAATCAATGAGTTGTCCTAAATCATAATCTGTTTTGAATTTCTGTTTAGCAACAACATGCATACGCCACATGTCCATGATATCGTCATCATGCCCAAAGGTCCAATCGGAGTTCATCATATTATCACCAGGATGCCAGGGAGGTAACCCCGTACCTTGCACAGAAATATGCTCGTTATCAATCATTTGGGTGTTAAGTCCGGCACAGTGGGGAATCACCGAATTGCCCGTTGAGTCAATGACCGTATTGGCTAGGATCACGCCACGCCCCTCGGGTGTGGCCACAACCACCCCCGTGAAGCGCTTGTCCTGCACCACCGAGCCCACGCCCAGCGACAGGTACCAAATTTCGCCACCGGCTTCGTTGATCTCCTTGCGCAACCACTCCATCTTTGTTTCGATATCAAATGGGATGTTCTTCCCCCTGGCCTTAAATTTCTCATCCGCGATTGCCGTGATTTCCCTTTCAACTTCGGCATTAAAGCCGGCTTTGTTCCCGTGATAATAGATGGCGATCCGCCCAAGGGTCCCGACCCCTCCCAGTCCATGTAAGTGTTCAATGACCAGGGTGCGCGCACCTGCACGAGAAGCACCGATACCGGCAGGTGCGCCACCCGTACCACCACCGACAACCACCGTATCATAACGGCCGATCACCGGCAACGCCCGGGCTGGACTGCGCACAGCGCCTTCGGACGCCTTCCATCGCAAGCCCGTAAGGACGTCCCCGACATCCGCTTGAATCGTGGCGTCACCTCCGTGACCGGCCACAACGAGTTCCGACGCAGCTGCCAGGGGTCTCGAAACCGCGATTTCCGCAACCTGTTCCCCGACCGTCTTCCCCAGCTCCAGGCTGTTCACAGGACGAAGCAAGTCCGCCGCAACGGCTCGGGACACTTCTGCACAGCCACCCAGGACATAGATGTGAGGCATGCTCTTTGGCGTCATCGCCTTCAGAGAGAGCGCCTCTCCACGCTTCCAGGTTCCAGGATAGGCTTCAAGGGACTTCACATGATCCGGAGGAATCTGAAACAGCATCTCCGAGTAGGTGGCCTGGCCAAAGTGGTAGGTCTTGTCCCGGGCAACTTTGTCAGCATGAACAAAGGACGGCCAGGAGCCGTCCTCCATCGGGATTTCTAAATCATATTCATAGACTGCGTAAGATTTTTTTATGGTTTTCGGCTTGTTAGCTATTTGCACAACGGTGTACTGAAAACCTAAGTCTTTTGCTTCTTTATTTGGCTCACCGCCAACAATAATACGTTTGAACTTCTGCGGTCCCGAGGGATAAGGCGTGAACGCGGCTCCGGCAATGCGGGTTACCGACGCGCGTTCTGTCGCATCGATAATAACCTTACCCCGTATTGCCTGTCGCCCGGAACGGTTGGCCACCACCACCCCGGCAAGCTCCCCCTTCGGGTCGTGCAGGACTTCGGTCACATAACTTCCATAAAGATAATCCACCTTGGCGCGCAACAGGGCTTCGTCCAGTTTCCTTTTTACATCCATGGGGGTCACGACCCGATACCCGTTCTCCGTCGCCCTTGCCCCTGAAGACTCCCCGTAAATGGATTGTCCCAACGCCGTCGAGGGTTCTACGTCCGGTTTAATCCAAAGCCGTTGCGTCCCACAAACATCCTCTCCGAGGTACGGACGGTCCGTGATCAGGAACACCTTCGCACCGGCTTGCGCGGCCGCTTCCGCTGCCGCAACCCCCCGCAAGGTCCCTCCCACGACAATGACATCCACATCGTACGACAACGGAATCATCCGTTCCGATTCGCTTACGGTTGCTGTTTTCTGAGGTGAGGCAATCACATCGGCGCGAACGGCCGATGTCGCAGCCAGAAGAATCGCCACTGCCAGGATTATTTGATTTCTGATACGATTCATTTTGCTTTCCTTTGTTCTCTTTAAGTTTGGTGAGATCGGTGACTGCCCCCAAGTCAAATTCGATCAATCCGCTTCCGTCCACCACCTTGGTAACGGAGTAAAGCGCCTCGTCCGATGTCGAGCGGTAATCATGCCCAGATACTGTCGTGATGAGGGTCTTTGCGGTGTAGTTTTATTTATTTGATGGTTAAGTTGGATTCAGTCATCCAGAACGAGAATCAGCCACAGTAAACGTAAGCATTCGCATTTCAAACTTATTTTTTAAAATTTACCACCCGATTACTTCGGCCTGCCTGAAGGCGAGGAGGAGCCCGTGCCTGCTTATTCTGGACACATCTACTTCAAATAAGCACACGCGCATGCTTTACATACTCCTGCCG
>CAZWZW010000122.1:0-9476 GCA_964639125.1 uncultured Verrucomicrobiota bacterium | reverse complement strand
TAACACGGACGACCCATCAAAAGCCGTCCCGCAGCAGGGTTTCACCACAAAAAAATAAGAAGAACCAAAAAAAAAGCGGAACCGAAGCCCCGCTTTTTTCGTTAGAAAACCGACGCCTATTTATTTGCGCGGAAATATTCGATCAGCGCGTTGGTGGAGGCATCGTGCGCAAGGGCATTGTCGCCGTCGAGCTCGGGCAGGATCTGCTTGGCGAGGATTTTTCCAAGCTCAACGCCCCACTGGTCGAAGGAATAAATATCCCAGATAATGCCCTGCACAAAAATCTTGTGCTCATAGAGGGCAACCAGCTGACCGAGTACGGATGGCGTCAGCTTTTCGGCCATGATCGTATTGGTCGGGCGGTTGCCTTCGAACGTTTTGTGTGGAACCAGGTCGGCGGGTACGCCTTCGGCTTCGAGCGCTTCCTTGGTTTTACCGAACGCCAGCGCTTCGGTCTGGGCAAAGAAGTTGGCCATCAGTTTGATGTGATGGTCGCCGATGGGATTGTGCGATTTGCAGAAGCCGATAAAGTCGCACGGAATCAGCTTGGTTCCTTGATGAATCAGCTGATAGAAGGCGTGCTGGCCATTGGTGCCGGGCTCGCCCCAGATCACCGGGCCGGTCGACCATTCGACCTTTTCGCCGGAGCGGGTAACGTATTTTCCATTGCTTTCCATGTCGCCCTGCTGGAAATAGGCGGCAAAGCGGCTTAGATATTGATCATACGGCAGGATCGCCTGCGTCTGAGCATCAAAGAAGTTGTTGTACCAGATACCGAGCAGCGCAAGGATGACCGGCATATTTTCGGAAAACGGTGCCGTGCGAAAATGGGTATCCATCGCGTGATAGCCGGCCAAAAGTTCGCGATAATTATCCGGCCCGATGGCAATCATCAGCGGCAGGCCAATGGCGGAGGTCAGTGAGTAGCGCCCCCCCACCCAGTCCCAGAACTCAAACATGTTGGCCGTATCGATTCCAAATTCGGAAACCGCATTGCCGTTGGTCGATAGCGCGACAAAATGTTTGGCGATTGCGGCATCATCCTTGAGCGCATTAAGACACCAGCTGCGCGCGGAATGCGCGTTGGTCATGGTTTCCTGCGTGGTAAAGGTTTTCGAGGCCACAATAAACAGCGTTTCCTCCGCATCGATTCCCTGAAGGGCTTCGGCCATGTGCGTGCCGTCGACGTTGGAAACAAACAGGATGTTCAGATCGCGCTGCGAGTAGGGCTTGAGCGCCTCGTAGGCCATTACCGGGCCGAGGTCGGATCCGCCAATCCCAATATTGACCACGTTCTTGATTTTCTTTCCGGTGTAACCCTTCCAGTCGCCGGAACGCACCTTGTCGGAAAAAGCGGCCATCTGATCGAGTACGGCATGAACACCGGGAATCACATTCTCGCCATCAACCTCAATTACTGCATCCTTCGGGGAACGCAGGGCAACGTGCAAAACGGCGCGGTTTTCGGTGGCATTGATCTTTTCGCCGTTAAACATGGCTTCGATCCACTTTTTGAGGTCGGCGGATTCAGCCAATGCCACCAGTTTTTCCATGGTTTCAGCTGTGATGCGGTTTTTTGAATAATCCAGCAGGATGTCGTTTGCCGTAAGTGTTAACTGCCTGGAACGCTCTGTTTTATTGAATAAATCGCGAAGGTGAACATCCTTCATGATAGAAAAATGGGATTCGAGAGCTTTCCACTCTGAACGTTCGGTCAACTTTGCTGTCATAAAAATACTCCTGTTCATTGGTTTGAGCGGCTGAAAGTACAATCCCTGTATGTAGGGATAAAAACAAAAATGACAAAATCTATACTTTAAAGCGGGCTTGTTTTGGATTCGGGCAGCCGATAAGCTGTTTCTTTGCTGACTTGACGATAAGGATTTCTATGAGAGTAAGAACTATTTTAGTAACGATGGCGCTAATCGGACTTCCGCTGTTTGGAAACGGTGAGCTGGAGAAGAGTGATCTGGATGTAAAGAAGATCGTCCGCACGGTGGCCTATTCCCTTCCGGTTTTCCACCTGAACCAACTGCCGCTCGATACCCATATTTCCACCAACGCCTTTCACCAGTTTATCGATTCGCTGGACCCGTCGCACAGCTACTATCTCCAATCCGATATTGACTCCTTCAAACCAGAGGCCAAAACGCTCTACAAAAGCCTGCGCAAAGGCGACATCACCTTTGCCAAAAATGCCTATAACATCCTGATGGAGCGCATCGAAAACCGCATGGCCTACACGGAAAATCTGCTCAACGAGGGTTTTGACACCTCCAAGGAAGAAACATTCCTGTGGGACCGCGAAGATGCAGACTGGCCAAAGAATGAGGAGCAGTGGAACGAGTTGTGGAGAAAACGCATCAAAAATGAATATATTGGCCGAATGGTGGCCAAACAGGTCTATGCGGAAGAAGAAACCGAAACCAACACGGTTGACTCCGTGACAACATCGGCAACGAATAGCACCGCAGAAGTCGAAGAAGATTATGATGAAGCGGAAGAAACCGCCAGACTCTCGCCGAAAGAGTTTATTCTGGAACGCTACAAACAATTCAAACTCACCATGGAAAGCTTCGACGAGGAAATGTTGCTGCAACGCTACCTCACCGCCTTTTCCCAGGTCTATGATCCGCACAGCGACTATATGTCGCCCAGCAGCGTCGAAGATTTTGACATTAACATGAAGCTGTCACTGGTCGGTATTGGAGCCATGCTGCGCCCGGAGGACGGCTCGGCAAAAATTGTACGTATTATTCCCGGAGGGCCGGCGGATGAGGATGGGCGCCTCAAAGCCGGCGACAAGATCATCGCGGTGGCGCAAGGCGACGAAGAACCCACCAGCATTCTGCACTGGCCGCTCTACAAAGCCGTACGTCTGATCCGCGGTGAAAAGGACACCCACGTGGTCCTTACGATCATCCCCGCATCCGACCGCTCCGGCACCAGAACCAAAAAAATCGACATCATCCGCGATGAAGTAAAGCTTGAGGAGCAGGCGGCAAAAAGCGAAGTGGAAGAGATCGAGATCGAGCCGGGTAAAACGCGCAAGCTGGGCGTGATCAACCTGCCCGACTTTTATGCCGATTTTAAAGCCGGCAACAGCAAGGATGCCCGTCGCGCATCAACCGATGTTCGACGACTGCTCGACAAACTCATTCTTCAGGGAATTGAAGGCCTCGTGATTGATCTTCGCAACAACGGCGGCGGCTCGCTGGTCGAGGCCATTGAAACCGCCGGGCTGTTTATTACATCGGGCCCCATTGTGCAGGTCAAAGAGCGAAACGGGGTTCAGGTGCTCCCCGATGCCGACCCCGAAATCTACTATGATGGACCATTGATTGTGCTGGTCAACCGACTGAGCGCCTCGGCCTCCGAAATTTTGGCGGCGGCCCTGCAGGACTATAAACGTGCCATTGTGGTCGGCGACCATCAAACACACGGGAAAGGTACCGTGCAGACATTGCTCCCGCTGGGCAAGCACAAGGGATCGCTCAAAATGACGACAGCAGGCTTCTACCGCATCAACGGCGGATCCACCCAGCTCAAAGGAGTGACCCCCGATATTATCATCCCCTCCTACCTCGATGTCATGGATATGGGCGAAGATTCCCTGGACCACGCACTCCCATGGGACACAATCCGCCCCGCCATGTACCGCACCCAGAACGGGCTTACCGAACTGATTCCGTTGCTGAGCGCACAATCCAAAGAGCGCATCGACAACAGCGAGGAATTTCAGGTCTATCTGGAAAAGCGTGACCGCTTGAAAGAGCGCTATGACACAAAGACCGTTTCTCTCTCGCTGGCCAGCCGTCTGACCGAAGCCCAAGCTGAGAAGGAATTGGACGATATCCAAAGCGGTGCATTTCTTGATGAAGAAGGAGAGGAGGACAAAAGCTCCGACCTGATTCTGGAAGAAACCCTGAATATCCTCTCCGACCTGATCGATCTTGAATCGATTGATCAGACCGAGCTGCTGGCACCAAACTTGAGCTCGCGCGAAGGATCACTGGCCAGATAAACCGTCTGTGTCGGGAAGGCGAATTCAATACCCGTCTCGTTGTAGCGCGTGAGCAGCTCCATGTTCAGCGCCTCTGCGTGTTCCAAAAACTTCCAGTATTCCGGCGGATGGTACCAATAGATCGCTAGAATGTTCAGCGAGCAGTCGTTGAACCCATTAAAGAATACGCGCGGCGGAAACTCTTCATCCAACCCCTCGTGGTCTTTTAGCAGCTCCTTGAGAATATCCACCGCCTGCTGCACCTTATCCGGCGGTGTATCGTAGGTAATCGTGACATTCATCACCCGTTTAATGTAGGGGCGCTTGCCAATGTTCTGAATCGTCATGTTGGCCAGCTCGCCATTCGGCACGGTGACCAGATGGCCGTCCAGCGTCCGAATGCGCGTTGAGCGGAAGCCCACTTCCTCGACCCCCCCATCATGTCCGGCGACCACGATTCGGTCGCCCAGCTCGAACGGCTTGTCGGCAAAGATAACCAGCGAGCCGAAAAAGTTTTTGATGGTATCCTGCGCCGCGAGTGCAACGGCTAAGCCGCCGACCCCCAGCCCCGCCAAAATCGAGGTGATCGGCTTGTCGCTGAGAATCTGCGCAACTTGCACGAGGGCCAGAACGACAATGGTAATGCGTAAGCTCTTGCGCACCATCGGGGCCATCATGTCGTCCATCTTTGTTTTGGTCTTCTTTGTGAAGTGCGTGATCATAAAATCGAGCACATCCACGAGGGAGTAGATAAAGAATGTGACGGCCGCCGTCATTAATACGGAGAAGCAGTCGCCAATGACGCTTTGAACGTTTTCTGTGAACTCAAAAATCTTCAGCCCCTGCCGGAGTCCGAGCGCAAAAAACAGGAACACCATCGGTCGGGCCACCGCACGCAAAGCAACCTGGGCCAGCTCCTGTCCTTCGAACCGTTTTGATTTTCCCAGATTGGTCAGAAAGACCTGGACCAGCTTACCGAGCAGCATGGCCCCCAGCATCCAACCAAACAGCAGGAGCATCTGCCCCCATGTTACGTCTGAAAAAACCACTTCGTTTAACATTCTTCCAACCCTCCGTCTAACGGTTAATGCCATGGACGATAAATCCTTTGAACAAAATTCCAAGTTTCAAAGCGTGGAAATGTGGCATCGGCGTCCCCGCCTCTGCGGTAGCCAGAACCGATGCTCCCGCCTACCGTCCCGCATTACCGATGGTTATCAATCGTGGGTGGAGTGGTGTTCCCGGAAGCCTGTTGCTCCAGCGCCTCGGGATGGGCCTGATAATGAGCGCGGACGGCGGCAGCGAGCTTTTGCTTAACCTCGTCATCAATGATGCAAACGCCTGATTTCGGGAGTACCGACAGGAGTCCGTCGAGGAGCTGATCCTGCGGCGATGCCATGCGCGAACGCCAGGAGGCGAGCAGGTTTTTATCAATGCGAGGCGGAAGCGACCCCATAATGCCGACATCATTTTGATCATGCACCAGCAACCCCATGGTCGTTCCGCGGTCAAGCGTGAGCACCTGAAAGAAATAGAGCGTGTGATAGGCCAGCTGGGCCGCCGTTTCTTCCTTACTGGGTTCGGAAACATCCCGAATGGAACCGGCAAGAATCTCGCTATAACGATCAATGGCGGTCTCGCCGATTCGCTTGGCCAAATCCAGATCGGCCTGAAAATCGTTGCTTCCGTAGTTTTCGAGGTAGAAATGCACCACTCCGCGATGCCGCTCCAGCACCGGAATATAAAAATAGCGATCCCCCTGTGCGGTGGCTTCTTCAAACTGTGCCGGTGCGGCATGCCGCAGTGCGGCACTGAATCGTTCCCGGTCTTCCTGATTTGAAAGCGAAGGATTCAGGTCGGCCATCATCCGCCAATAGCCGGAACCGTTTTTCTGCTCCGTCCAGCTAATGTGGATATGTACGGAGGGGGCTCGCGGGTGCGCCGGGTGAACGATGCTCGAGATCGCCGTTGCGGAAGCGAGCTTACGCGCCGGTTCGTCGTCATACTGAACCTGCGAAACATTGACCGAGGCGCGCCCCAACAAGGCGCTGTCTGCAATACCCAATCGGCATCCACCGCCGTGCCGGCCTTCATCGCGCAGCCATTCGGTTTTCAGAAACGAATCGCCGCCGAGCTGTTCCAACGCCCGGACGAACCGCATTTGCAGCGACTCAACCCATTCGAGTGCCTGCGCTGCACGCTGAGATTTTGCCGGCAGAATATTCATGGTTGCTTGGGGATTTCCTGAATATACCTGAATCCAACATCGGTTGGAATCATGCGATCTTTCGATGAAAAACTGCATGGAAGGAATGTCGCGGGCGTAAAAGCACTGCCCCCTTTTATCTGATAAAGCCCATCGCTTTCCGGGAAAAGTGTGGTTGTCATCTCTCGCACATTGCCCCCCATGTCATACACATTATACACGCTGATATCGCGTAAAAACCGGCCCGGCGGCGCAAAGAACGGATACCTATCCTTCCCGCTCAAGTTATCCCGGATCAGCGCAAGATCGGCCTGTGCCTCAAAATCATAACCCCATGGATAGGTCCGGCCATCTACACCTCGAGCGGCCTTCTCCCATTCAAAGGCGGAGGGCAACCGAATCCGTTGTCCCGTCTGACGACTTTTCCACTCACAGAAGGCTTTGGCCGCATCCAGTGAAATGCCGACCACCGGGAACTCCAGTTTCAGGCGATCATCATTAAGTCGGCCTTGTGCATCCCAGGCAGTCTTCTCTGGCTCATCGGCCGACAGACGCACCCGGCTTATCATGCGCGTCTGAAGCTGTGGATCAGACAGGCTTTTCCAAAATTCGATATAATCAGCAAAGCTCACTTCTTTTCGCGCAATAAAAAACGAGGGTAGAGTGCGCGTGTGTTTCCGGTAGATGGGCGAATGCTCTCCGCCACAAATAAATTCTCCGCCCGGCACAAAAGCCATGCCAGCAGGAATGCGTTCCGGCAGCTGAATTTCAAGCTGCTTGTTTTCGCCATGTTTGATGTAAAACGGATAGGGGGTCATTCCGCCGTCGTCCCGCGTGATGAACATGAGATAGGATCCCTTCGCGATTTTCTCAATGACAAAGGGGAATTGGCCGGACCGACCTATGTGCTCAGATACCACCAGACGCGGACCATCCGACTTAACGGACCAAATGATCGCCTCATACACTTCACTCCCGGCCAGAATTTCAAGGTGGCCTGTTCCCTCTATGCGAGATTTCATGTCCGCCAGACGTTCTTTGAGATAGGACTCATTATAGCAAAGCCGTGCCCGCTCATACTCCTGACGGGAAAGAACAGACTCAATATGTTGACGCATGGGCGTGGAAAAAATCTGCTGTGCGGCATATTTGGAGCGGTATTTAAACGGAAGCACACCAAAACACGCATTGAGCTCAGAGAACCTTGCATCCATTTTGCGGTTCAGCTCATCCAGCTGCTTTTGAACAGCAACTTCTTCAGGGGTTGGTTTTATAAACTCCGAACGTTCAGCCAAGTGCAATACGCGCGAATAGGCCGACATTGCCCGACCATCCATGGCTTCGATCTCTCCCTGAAGCACTTCGGCACGATGCACCTGCTCTCTGTAGACTTTCCCGTTCTTGAAATAATCCATTATGGAATAGGAAACAAATGATACTATCGCGATACCGAAAATTGCGATTTGGAAAGGATTTCGCCAATGCTTGACCACTCCAAACGTCCTAACACGTTTCTTGCGCTGTTTCTTTTTCCTTAAGGCTTTGGGTGTTAAATCCATTCCAGACCTTTCTTCTTCAATGCATCCGCAATCAGATGAATAACTGTATCCGACCCGGAAATCGCCATAAAAAATCTCAAACCGCGCATCCTAGGAGAAACCCTAAATCGGGTCACGGACATTCAGCAGAATGTTTAATGAATCCGGGCTATTCATCAACAAGTGTTTCCTTGAATTCGGGGTAGTCCGCCAGTGAAAAAACGCCTCGTTTGATCGAAAGCGTCCAGTGAATTAGCCCCCACAACAGGGCAATCGTCTAAATGGAAACCAACTCCCCGACCGTCACCCTATCCCAACCCGGCTGTTCGAGCAGATGCTGCAGGATCATGGCGGAGGCAACGGCGTCGTAGAGCGCATCGTGGGCGTCTTTACCCGGACAAAGCTCATCCACGTGCGACTTGAGGTCGAGCATAACGATCAGGTCGTCCAGCGAATAAGACGAACAACCGGGCCAGATCTTCCGCGCAATTTTCAGCGTATCCAGCCACGGGCCGAACCGATGCATCGGGGCCATCAATCGGGTAAACTTTTTTTCGGTTGCAACGTTGTGGGCGCAAAGCGGAAAGTCGGTCAGGCGACCCATGATGCCCGGCCACAATTCCTGTGGAGTGGGCGCTTCGGCAATCTGATCGCGAAGCAATCCATGGCGACCGGGTGCATGCGGATTGAACGGGCGGTTGATGTCGACGTGCAGCAGGCTCTCGAACATCGAACCCCCATCGACTTTCCCGGCTTTTAGAGCAACCATTCCGATCTGCCATGGCTCATTGGGATAGCCCGACAACGAACCGGTACTTTCATAGTCCAGTACGGTAATCTCGGTATTAAAAATGGCCACGGTTGAATCCATGGCCATTATCATCCACATCATCGTTGTGGATGCAATTTAACCTTCCAATGAAATGAGCATTGGTTCTTCGATGGCCTCAACAATCCAGCGAAGGAACCGTGCTCCGTCGGCCCCGTCGATGATGCGATGATCGTAAGAGAGCGAGAGTGGCATCCGCAGACGCGGCGCGCACATTTCGTTCTTTCCTATGCACGGATCCATAATGGCCCGCCCCACCCCGAGAATCGCCACTTCGGGAGAATTGACGATCGGTGTAAAGAAGGAGCCTCCGATACCGCCGAGGTTGGTGATCGTAAAAGTTCCCCCCTGCATATCGGCCAGTGCAATTTGACCCGCACGCGCCTTTTTGGCGATCTCCCCCAGATCCTGGGCAATATCGACCATGTTTTTCTGGTCGGCATCATTGATGACGGGAACCATCAGACCCTTTTCGGTATCGACGGCAATGCCGATATTGTAGAAGTCCTTGTAGAGGATCTCTGCCTTTTCAGGATCAATGCTGCAGTTGAAATTAGGGAATACCTTCAATGCAGACGCAACCACCTTCAATAGGATCGCGGTAACGGTCAGCTTGGCACCAACGGCTTCGGCCTTCGGAGCAAAGCGTTTGCGCAGCTCCTCCAGTTTGGTGATATCGGCCATGTCATGCTGCGTAACATGCGGGATCGTTGTCCAGCAATGCGTCATGTGCTGCATGGTCGCTTTACGAATAGCGGACATCTTTTCAACACGTACCGCTCCCGCCACACCCGGCTTGCGCGGAGCACTGCCACCTTCCATCGACTGCTTTGCCACATTTTTCACGTCCTCCATGCTCATACGCCCACCCTCCACGGACGCGGACACCTCATTCCGCCG
>CAZWZW010000121.1:0-9517 GCA_964639125.1 uncultured Verrucomicrobiota bacterium | reverse complement strand
CGTGCTCGGACAGGCTGATTTTAAAATGGGACATATGATTCATCTTGTTCATAGAGACCCAGCCAATGTCAGTATCTTTCACCATCGTGCGACACTGCCCGCTGTTCGTCGCCTGCTGCCAGGGATTGTTCGACTCGGTATCAATGACGATGTGGCTAGGGTCTTCTGCTCTTGCAAAATCAGCGACTTTTTGCAGTTGCTCGGCATCCAACGCACATTCCAATCGGAGATCCTCTCCGCCCGAACGGGTCTGGCAACGCCCCTGTCCGTCGAACCCCTTGATTTCGAGGGTCGATACCATTTTAGCCTTGTACGCCGCACGTTCTTTGAGCGACATGGCTTCGAGTTTCTTTTCAGCCGCAACCATGTACGCTCTCATCTTCTGCTGCTGCTCTGGAGGCATCTTTTTCAGCTCATCCTCGGGTGGGAAACCGAACATCATTGCCATGGGGCTGGGTCTGGTGCAACGAAATGGCGTACACGACGCCAGCTTATCGACATAGACTTTGCCACAGGTGTTTTCTACTTTCATTTCATCCAACAAATTTCCAGCCCATGCCGCCGGTGTAGTCAATAAAACGATTCCTGCCCCAGCCAGCAGAGTCAGGCCCACCGATAACCTCATGGCACATATCGCCATGTTCAATCGTCCAATATAATTTTTCATGATTCCTCTCCCTTTACTTTTGATATTCGAAGTTCACGGATTTCTTCAATGTCGCACCCGGCCTGATTTCAATGTTGTGCAAAATGATGGGTTCGACGCCATGAATTCTTTTGGTTTTAATACCCGGGGCTTCCACTCCACCATGAAAAACATCCACACCACCCGGTGACAATGTGTATTCAAGTGGCAGAACCGAAATATCGTAATTCCCGGGAACCAACTCGACCGAATTACTGAACAGGTTGTATGACGTATCGACGTACCCGAAAGTTTCCTTCGAACCTGCGTGCCGGATTTTGATATCAGCCTTATTGCGGCCGCCATCGACCAGCGCGCTCAGGACCAGCTTCCCTTTTCTGGCCGAAACGAACCGGAGCGTCTTATCCGTCGTTTGCCCCGAACGAATCTCGAAACTCACTTGCTGTGTACCATAGCCATGCTTCCTGGAATACGGGCCCTCATCCTTTGGTGTGGCCAACACCTCGTATCGGCCCGGTAGCAGATTCAACTCCGTGTCTGCTTCAAGATTTCTTCTCATCAGCTTAGGCTGGATTTTATCACCTTCCAAGGTGGCGATCCCGGTCCATGCCCCGGTGGGGTGACCATCGGCGAGCAGATGCAATTTTAGCTTTCCGGGCGGTTCTTGCCTGAAGATGAGCTTCAGTTCGACGATCTCTTTCGACCCGACGAGAACGCCTGAACTGTTGACCAGTAGCCATTCGCCGATAACCATTTTATCGAGATCGCCGGTTGAATAGATTGATCGTTGCTGGACCACCCGTACATCGTATGAGCCGGGTCCCAGATAAAAATCGAGCGGCAGCGCTTTGATGGATCGAGTTCCCCTGATCGGTTGGCTTTTTCCGGCGCTTTTTCCGTGCCTGCGGATCAAATAATAAACCGGCAATTCCGGGAGATCGTCTTGCCCCACCAGCCGCAATACGCCCGGCTTTGGAGCGACATCCAGTCGCGTGTAATTGTTCGCCTCATTAGACTCAGCGATTCTTTTGAGCGGGTCGGTGGTGATTTGCATGCCGTAAACGTTTTCTGTTTTCTTCTGAAATGCACCAGCGCCAAATAGTTGGATGTGGTAGCTTTCGCCCGGTTTTAAGGCAGGAATGTCAAAGGGAAGCGCATTCCATTTCGCGATATAACCGGGCAAATGCAACCCGGCGGCACAGGGTGTGCTGCGCTGGCCTGCATGAAACATTGAACAAACCACATAAAGTTGGCTTGGCTTTGCCGCTTCATTACCGATGTTCCTGACCTCAAGTGAACCCTGATTGGCATCAACCACAATCGGGGTCAGATCCGGTAACGGCTCTTGCGCGACCGCCGTTGAAACCGTCATAAACAGACAGACAATCAGGCATAAAAAACCGATCAGACGTTGCATAATTCTATCTCCACGCGCCACTCCCTCCTGCTCAATGCCGTTTGCTGACGAGGCATGTTTATTCCACACAAGGTGCACAGGGGGGCTTGCCGAAAAGAGCCTTGTCTTCCGCTGTCACACTCTTCATCCCCGCCTTACAGTAACTAAAATATTGATCCTTGCACACCTGCGGACATTGCGATGTATCCTTCCCGCAGCAACGACAGACGTGGCCAATTGGCCACGTCAGCTGTTTGTTTTAATGCTCAACCCATCGGCGCAATGGCCATGCCGCGCTCTTTGAGTTCCTTCAGTTTGACTGGAGCCACTGTATTAAAATAGACTCGCCCACCACGCACTTTGAGCATGCCTTTCCCGATGTCATAAGTACCGTCAGGAGCAGGAGCGCGCGTGCCATTCTTCCTGATCTCATAAAGCCGATTACCGATAAGCTTCTTCAGTGTGACCCGCTTGTGAAATGTGGCAGAAGAATGCCTGGGGGCGAACCTGGGTTTGGGCTTGATTACGTTGGGATGGATTACGCCGGGGCGCACGTAGCCGCGAGCCGCGCGTGCAAATGCACCTGAAAGCGTACGACTGCTCAAAGTCGCCTGATTATTGCGGCGGTTGCGGTCATCATTGGCAGGATAGCCATCCGTGTAGATATCCGGAGCGAAGGTCAACGCCAGCTCATACGCAGGCACGAACTCCCCACCTGGCTGATTAATGACCGGCACATGCACACTCTTCACCTGTCCCCGATTCAAACGGGTGAAATGCCATTCGGTGATGTGATGCGATTTGCCTACTTCATGCAGGAAAAGCACCTGCTGATTGTTGTGCGACACAAAATTGCCAGAACCGATATTCTTAACCTGGCCGCGAATAGTGAAATTGTATGTATGGTTGGCATTCTGGCGGACACTACGTGCATCCACCCATACGCGAACCTGCAAATCCGGTCTGCCCTGTGGCGCAATGCGTCCTATATGTTGGGACTTCAGTGCGGGATTGATAGTCATTGGTCCAGCATGCGCCACTCCCATCAACCCCATGCCTGCTGTCAGTAATCCGGCCAGTGGTACGATGGATAACAATTTCCATCCTTGCTTCAGTTTCTTTATCTGTTTCATCGCTTTTCTCCTTCCTTCATATTACCGGCAATTAACCGGATTCATGTATAAGACGCGACTTCGGCCAGGAAGGTTCAATCGGATTTAATCAGTGCTTGTCAATCCTTCCCTTTGCCCGCCGCGTTCTTATACATACCGTCGAGTTGTCTGGAATATTCAAATCCGTATCCACCGTCCGGAAGAATAAACTTCTTATTCTTCTTTCTGAGGCTGACGATATATTTTTCACCCGTTGCCGGCGGTTTGATTCCCGCTTCCATCAAAATGCCGTAACTGATGCTGTCTCCACCCTTTATCTTACCTTTATAGACCATCAACGTTCTGGCTGCCACCCGAAAGGCGATATAACCGGCCGCACCATCGTCCGATTTGATGGTTTTTTCTTTCGTGACCCCGGTAATTTCAACGGCTACGGTCATATCCGTGGACTGGACATTGCCGACAATCAGATCGCAGGGGGGGAAAGCGCCGCCCTCGTCGTTTGTCTCGATTATATACCTGGAAAGTACATGCCTGAACGATGATACATCCATAAAACTTGAACCGATCTGAATAATCTTTTTGCCGCTGAACAGAAACACATTAGATGATGGGGATGCATCCCCGGCGATAATGAAGTAGGCGGAAACATCCCCACCTTTCCAGATACCGTGATCCAATGAATCTGCGAGCATCATCTTTTTAAACTGCTGCGCATCATGATCGCACAGCTTACGGACATGTGGACTGCCGACATCCCGAATCAAAGACCACAGCAGTTCGGTTTCAGAACATTCCTGTTTGCTTTTCTTGTAGTCATCAACCTCGGAGAAGGCAAGGAATTTCTTGCTGTGTTTCTTGCCGTATCGAAAGCCAATAAAATTGTTGGGTACTTTGTTTGTTCCGATGGCTGTTATGCCGCCCGGAATCAGAAAATGCAGGCCGGAATATACCAGTTCCACTTCCTGATTGGCTTCACCGGAAAAACAGGATGGTGGGGCAAAAATCAAAAGCATGAATAACAGGCCGACACAGATGCTGGTTATTTTTTTATCCATTTCTTTCCTCCTGTAAAGTCGGTGCCGCCTGCACTTCCGGGGATTCCCCGGAACCGGGCGCCATCAGATCAAAGGCTTCAAAGATCGCCAGTGCAATGAAATAGGTGGCGGCGAATGCAAGGTTATCCTTCGTTTCAAGATCCACATCGAAAAAAGCACTGACTAATATAAAGATGAGAAACCCGGTGAACCAGCGAAGCGCAATCTTACCCTTGCTCCTGAATGTCAGCGGCTTGACGGCATAGCCGATGTATTTGGAAAGTGTAAGCAGTGCAAAACCAATGGCTGCCTCAATCCCGGCAACCTGATAGGAAGTAAATGAATAAATGCCCAATAATCCACAAAAGATGGCAATTTGAGGAATCACGGCCAGACCATGCCAGCGCACAAATGCAATCAAACCGAGAAAGGCCGTGGCATGAATGGCAAAGAATTCCAGAACAATCAGATGGCCGAAATCACTGCGTTCCAGCCATGGAAATCCTTCGGGGTGGATCATGACAAACAATATCTGGGAAGCGATAAGTATATTGGGAAGGGCGGCATAAAGACTCTTCCTGTCAGCACGCATCCAGATCAGTTGCAAGAGTCCGGGAAAAAACGGTCTGGCACTCCCCAGCCGTGCAGTCATGAGACTCGAAATTCCCTTGTATTGAAGCAGGCCGCCGCCAAGTCCGAAGATTGCGCCAAAGAGTATGCCGAACACCGCGCCCGCAGGCTCCACTCCGCCATCGCCAACAACCGCTAACACGGGGAAAATGCCTAGCATCGAGATCGCCAATCCAACATAAATCAATATGGCGGGGGTGATGTCAAAGGGTTTTATTTCAAGCATTGCCGTTACGCCCATGCTGCCGGAAGGTGTTGCCTTTGAAAGAACCTGTCATTTTAGCGCGGTTCAACGATGAAATCGCGGGCTCGCGGCTGGCCCTGGGGGATGTAGAAAACCTCCCCGCTGGACACTTCTCCCGCCTCACACTTCCGGCTTAACTGCCGGATTCCCCTAAGCGACACAGCATCCGCTAAAAAGGTAATTCGCCGCCCCCCAGCATGCCTATCATTCCTCGGTTCACCTTTCTTTCCTCTGCATTCTTTGCTCTCTCCGTAAAACATCGCCATTCACCCCACCGGATGTGTAAACAACACGGCCAGTCCACCAAAGAAGATAACCCCCAATACAACAGATGCGACCCACAACCAGAACAGAATGCGGTAGATGGTCAGCGCGGCGGCGGGTCCGGGGCGCTCCCGGATATCCGTTTCATGCTTTTTGCCATAACGCAGCGTAAGGATGGAAATAACAATCGAAGCAACCATAAGCGTCAGTCCGCCGACCATGCCCACCCATGCGGACACATTCATGCCCGACAAACCATGACTGCCGCCAACCTTCACAATAAGCTGAAGCATCAACCCCCCGGCGAACAGTCCACCGAGGATCAATAATCGGACAACAAAACCCTTTTGGGCCGGGCTCAACTCAGACATGCTGCACCCTCAGAAACCCATCTCCGTCTGTTCTTCATCTGTTGCATCGGTTCCCCCTCTTTTTTACTCTCGCCAAGTTTAACCATTATATTTCCCTGCTTTTCCTCTGCGCTCTCTGCGAGATACTCGGATAAGGGTTGCTTAATTCATTTAACACCTTCGTTCCTTAACGCTTCAATGCCATCAAGGTTCAGGCTGTTCAGCGCGGACTTCAATTGATCCATATTATCGACTCTGCCTGATACCCTGACGACAAAGCGTTGACCTAGCACAACGGCGATTTTGCCCTCTCGATTTGCGCCATCCCACTTTTCATGCAACTGCCGTCCGTTTTCTCTGTAGGACTTTTCATAGCCCTGATCCCATTTGCGATTCTGTTGCATGACTGACCAGGGAGCGACTGCGAGTATATTTACAGAGGCTGCATCGGTAATATTTAGATGTAGCGATGCCCCTGCACCGCCTGTATTGTAATATGCCTTCGCGGTAGAAACCTGTACGCCCGCATCACTGTTGCGCGTAGCCGAAAAGCTGACACGTTTGATACCGGCAAGTGTTTCGGGCACAAACTGTTTGAGACGATCCGGGGCCAGAGCCTTGATGTCTTTGCCGTTGCCAAGCGTTGCAGCCATGATCGCCTTCATTGCTTTTCTTTGTGCCTGAATATCGCCGGATTTCTGCGCCGCTTCAAGTTTTCCGGATGCTTCCTGAAGATCTTGAGATCGTTTCTCCATGTTGCCCTGATCTCCAATGCTCGCGCTGCTTGCTCCATTCATCATCATACCCTGCCCGGTGATGCTTCCGGCCAGTATACTCATTGCAACGCCTGCCAAAATCGCTATCACAACCACGGTTGCCGTATAGGCTTTTGCTTTTTCCTGTGGACATTTCATGGTGGGCGGCAATCCGAGATACAGCAGGTAAATGCTGTATCCCATACCGGCAAGCGCAATCAAGCCACCCACCCAGGGCAGCAGTTGACCGAAACCGGCAACCCAACTGGCTGTCGATGCATAAGCGGCCACTTTTAACGCCTGCAACATATCTTTTCTGCCACCGAATGTGGATGCCAGCATGCCGATAATCAACGCCATCAGATACACGCCTGCCAGCGTCACGGCGTAGCCGATAATTGTTTGCGTTAACGCAGCGCCAATGCCCATGCGAGTTGTACCCATCAATGGAATATGTGTCCCGATGAGGCTCATGCCGATAAAACCGCACACGGCTGGAATGGCCGCGAGCCATAGGATATAATTTTTATAGAGTGCAGCAGCGGCTGCAGGTTCTTCTACAATCCGGGGCCATTCAGTTGAGGGATTCGTCAGAATCCCCGTAATGCGTGCGAATAATTTAGTAAAATCCATATTTCCTCCCTTTTTCTCTTGCCAAGGCGCAGAAGGTGAATTGCGCTTCCGCAAGAGAGGTTCCCCTGGGGAAAGAGCGCAAAGGTTAAGTTTGCATATCCCCATCTCTCCTCTGCATCTCTGCGAGAATCCTGAATCAATCGATTCTACCTCTAGTTTAAAGCGGACCTAACTGCCCCTCTGGATATCGTACGCTCTGGGTGACGCTGCGAATGAAGTTGATTGCAAGCGGTATCCCCCCGCTGCGTATTTTCAACCGATAATGTATATTGAGGCATATTCGGCTCAACGATCGAAATTGGACGTGTTATGAAATCAATCGTTTTACGTTGTCCATGGTTAAGATTATTAACAAGTTTGGTGAGGATCGTTGTATGCGACGATCCCGATGATCGTTTCAATACGACCCTGCCAATGGTTCCTCTGTATGTATCTCCGGAATTCTCTACAACTCCACGTAGGCTTAATCTGTATGCGGCAACACGATGCCCTGTGCCAATCGCCGCATCTGGCACCCGCGATTTAGTCCTAATTAAAAAACTAACTGGGTTCAAATTTGCGCATACGCGACCACTGCCTGCAGTGCCAGAAGAGGAGGCGGCATGAACTTGCACGGTGACATTGCCCGGTTGTCTATATCCGGAAGATGATGCGGGATGAACTGGTACGCTGACATTGCCCGGCTGCCTATACGATGCAGAACGAACAACGAGATTAGCAGGCCCCTTCAGGTAGGTTGTGGATGGTACACGCCCATGCCCCCTAAGTGGTTGCCAGTCCCATCGGGCTGCGATGCAATAGCGTCCTGGTGTCGTATCAGCCGGTATCCGAATCTGTACGAACTCATCATTGGTAGATCGGTAACCGTTTACACCCACACCAATACTGGATGCGTGATAGTCACATCGACTGGCAGGGGCAAGACGCAGGTAAAGTGTGCCATTGTTGCTTCTGTGAGAGAGGAATCGCCCATGCACTGTCACACGCCCACCTGCCGGCACGGTCGAAGGAGAATAGCGTTTGATCTCTGGCCTTGGCGGAATATTGTTCGGCGACCCCATGGCGGCCTGAACAGTTTGTTGATAAATTCGAGCTGTATTATTCCTTGGGTTACACTCTCCGGATGGGGTTGGCATCATCAATTGTGCACGCAATTCCCTGGCACTTGTGAGAGCGGTTCCCTCAGCGCCACTAAGCGAACCTACGAAGGTAGCCACCCTATGTTGCGCAAGCTTCCCGGCAACGAGCACCCGACCCTCTAGTACTGGCCGCGCCATTCCCTGCACCGTCACACGGATACGTGGGCTCTGGCTTGCAGAAGGGGAAACATAGTCAGCATTGCCGACATTCCATATCTCGCCGCGAAAAGCCATGCCGTAGCTTCTGTCAGAATGATTCTGATGCACATTAGAAATCATGAAATTCTTTATCGTCAGATCCGCACAGCCAATGTGAGGAGCGTGAGGGACAGGTCGGTGATTGAGGCCGGCTTTTGGCAATTTATTGGCGGGTAGTGTTCCATTCGGCATTGTGAAGGCAAAGGCCAAAGTAAATGGAAGAAACATTGCCAGTAAAGCCGAAATGCAGACTTTTTTCATAACCCTCCAATATGTGGAATCATGTATCATCCGATTTCGTTCTGCCCTTGAATGATTCTCTTTTTCTCTTAACACGATATGCTTTAACATCAATTTTCCTCCTTTGTTGTATCCGTTGTGTTAATCAATCACCGCTCTCCCGGATTGACTGCTTCACCGCGATATCTCAACTGATCCGATGCACCCGTAGCAGGTGCCGTTTGACCACGGCCAAATCGATCCGGATCCCTCATATCAAGAGGCCCTTTAGCGTTATGCATATCTCCCGGCCTGACATTTACAGGACTCGTTCCACCCGCCTGAATATGCCCTCCAACTTCGGTGCCCGCACCTGAGCTACCAGGGCCAGGCTGTGAAACATCACCCCGCGCATGTCCTCCGTTGGAAGGTGCATCTGCATTGCCCGGCTTGTGCAGCTTGTTGTAAATATCCGTTGCAGTGTCTCCACCCGCAAGTCCAGAACCCCCTTCGCCTTCAAATTTTCCCTTCCCTTTCCCTTTCTCTTTATCGGGCTTGCTACTGTCACCCGAATCGGGCTTCTTGTTACCGGAGGAGCTGCTGGGCTTCTTGTCGCGGGGTTTCTTGCTACCGGAGGAACTGCTGGGTTTCTTGCCTCGGGGTTTCTTGCTACCGGAGCTTGGTTTGCTACCTGATGAACTGCTGGGCTTCTTGCTACCGGAGCTTGGCTTGCTGCCTGAGCTTGGTTTGCTACCACCACTGTATTTGCCTGCATTACTTCCGTATTTACCTGTGCTACCGCTTTGCTTGATTCCAATTCCGTGTTCACCTGTACCAGTATCGGGAGAGCCACCGAACTTGCCATCGGGAGAGCCACCGAACTTGCCATCGGGA
>CAZWZW010000120.1:0-9522 GCA_964639125.1 uncultured Verrucomicrobiota bacterium | reverse complement strand
TGTAGGACGACATGCAGATGGAATCGGATACAATCTTGGCCAGGATTTCATTTTCTCCAATGGCCGGAAGTTCAAACTCCTCCAACCGCAAATCCTTCTCGCCGTAAAGTCTAACTGCTTTTGTTTTCATGGTTATCCTTCGGATAAAGTTATCAGTTAATCGTTATTGGTTATTAGTTCAGCATGACCTGGCCGCCGGTAACAGGGATGGCCTGGCCGGTTTCATATTTTTGTTCGACCGAATAAAGGATCGCCTTCGTAACGTCCGCGCCGTCACAGCCGCGGTTCATTGGAATCTGCGCTTCGTAGAAGCGCCGAATGTCTTCGACTGTTTCTGCGCCGGGAACTTTACCCGCGTTCAAATACTGCACAAACAATCCACGATCCGGGTCGCTCCAAAGCGGCCCATCGAAAAAGTTTCCAGGACAGACGGTGTTGACCTTGGTATTGTCGACCACCAGCTCCTTGGCATAGCTCTGCACCAGCCCGACGGATCCGAACTTGGACCCGGCATACGCACCGTTTTTGCTCGAACCTTCCAGCGCCGACTTGGAACTGATGCTGATAATGTCGGTAAAATATTTCCCCGTTGGCTTGTTCATCCGTTCCATCACCGGAGCAACATGCTTGGTGCAAAGGAAGAAGCCGGTATAGTTGACGTCGGTCACGAATTCGAAATCCTTGAGCGTCATATCTTTCACACTGCCCGCCTTGAGCACACCCGCATTACTGATAAACAGATCGATCCCGCCCACCAAACCGACAATCTCATCGACCATTGCCTTGACGGAATCTTCGTTCGTCACGTTTACGGAAACACCGAAGGCCACCGTGCGGCCTTCCTGTTCATTAAGTTCGTCCGCCAGTTTCCTGGCGCCGTCCACATTCAGATCGGCAATGAATACGATCGCACCATTATGGATCAGTTCGCGAACGATTCCTTCTCCGAAGCCCTGAGCTCCGCCGGTCACCACGCAGACCTTGTTGTTCACAACGCCGCCGCGCCCCGTGACCTTCTGCGCAACGGATGTTCCGTTCACGGCATCGTCATAGTCTTCCCCAAGCAGGAATCCACCGACGCCGTCTACCGTGATCGAGCGCAGTCCTTTCAGATACCGATCCGACAAGTCCGTTGCCGAGCAATTGAGCTCGGCGTTTTCCAATGATTCGCACGACACAACAATATCGCCTTTTTCCCCATCGAATGACAGGCCTCTTAGTAATGATGCAATTTCAAGTTTTTTCATATCCGTTCCACTGTCTTTTCAGGTTGAGTGTGGTCCATGCGTTTTCCAATATCCGCATACTGTTCGATTCGTTCTTCCAGCGTCTTAGAGGCCATCGGATTTTGTTCGCTGAACAGCGCCAGTGACGGATCGGCCGCCGCCAGCTTTTCGTGCGCGATCAGCGCCCAGGCCGCGTCGGCAAGATGCAGAAACTCCGGCTCCAAAAGTTCGGGACAGTTGAACGACTGGCGCGAGCTATTGATGTCCACGCCGCTGATTTCCATCAGCCCGTTTTCCTGACACAACTTCTGCAAGCGAAGCAACTGCTCCTTTGTATTGCGCGGCGGCATATAGGTAATGGCCTTAAAGCCGATACGGGCTAATTCAGGAACCAGTTCATCCAAAAAATCATCCTCAAACTTTTCGGCCTTCTTATCTCCCGTTGGCGATTCGCCAACGTCACCGAGATAGGCATACGCCGGGATCGCGCCAATCTCGTTGGCAAACTTGACCGCGTCATAAACCGAGATGCATTCGTCGTATTCGGAACGGATGAAGAACTCTGGAACGAGCGCCGCCTTGAACGCGCCGAGCAGATCGTAGGCATAGTGCGGGTTATCGATATCCAGCAGCAGTTCGCGCAGCTGCCCTGCCATTGGAACCTGCAACGGCCCTTCGACAAAATCCACCAGCGCCTGCCCTTTGCCGTGCGCTTCGATCAATTTGAGCGACAGCGCGTAAAGGATGTGGCGCTCGGTGATCGAGCCGCCGTTGGCCGCCTCGGAAATCGCCAGTACATCGGCATCAAAATCGAGCGTCGGTGCACCGCGTTTCGCCAGCACCACATTGAGCTTTTCCACTTCCTTGCGATCACGCGCAATACGCGCACCGTGCACCGGCTTGAGGAAATCCTCCAATGCCTGAAACTGCGTTGCCGGAATCCCGTGCAACGCAATGTAGGTAATATTGGGCTCGTCAGGATTATTGGTCTTGCGACCTTCCATTGATGTGCCGTTCATATTCACGCGCATCTCGAAACCGGCTGTGCTTGCAATATTCACAGCTTTACACGCCTCGAGGAATTCCGCGCAGCCGGACACGGAATCGTGATCCATGATTCCAACCGTCAGCAAGCCCGCCTGCGCCGCCTTCACCGCAATCATGGTCGGTGAATACGGGCTGAACGAATAAATCGAGTGCACGTGGTTATTGACCTCCTCGGTCAACACCATACCCTGCTTGCAGTCCTCGCCTAAGGCGCGAACTGCAGCAAGCCGGTCTTCGACCCCCGGTGCATTTAAATTTTCAGAACCCATGATTCACCCTTTGGTTGAGTAACGAGTGAGCCGCGAATCACGCGTCACGTTACACGCCAAGGCGCGTGATGCGCTGCAGCTCTCCATTCGTATAGTTGTGCTTCACGACATGCCCGGGCAACGGAACGATACGTTCGTGGATGGCATCGATGATCCAGTCGGCCTGCGGATAGTAATCCTTCTCCATTTCGGCCGCCGGGGAGATCCAGTTCTTGGCCCCGACAACCACCGGCGGCGCATCGAGCTGATCGAAGCACAGGTTGGTGATGTTCGATGCAATGTTGTGCAGCGCAGAGCCGCGTTCAACGGCATCCGAAGCCAGCACCAGGCGGCCGGTCTTTTTGACGGATGCGACGATTTTATCGTAGTTGAGCGGGTTGATGAAACGCAGATCGATCAGTTCAACTTCCATTCCATACTTTTCCTTCATCTCATCGACGACTTTCATGCCGCTGTAGAGAACCGGACCAACAGTGACCAAGGTCAGGTCCTTGCCCTGCTTACGAACTGCGGGTTCGCCAAGTTCAGTTTCATAATAACCTTCCGGTACGCCGCCCTCTTCGAACATTTCGCCAACGCCGTAGGTCTTCTGCGATTCAAAGAAGATGACCGGGTCAGTTCCAGCCAACGCGAGGTTGAGCATGCCCTTTGCATCATACGTGGTGGCTGGATAAAACACTTTCAGCCCGGGGATATGGTTGACCATGGCCGTCCAGTCCTGCGAGTGCTGCGCGCCATACTTGTTCCCCACGGAAACACGGAGTACCAGCGGCATCTTCAGGATGCCGGCGGACATCGACTGCCACTTGGAAATCTGGTTGAAGATTTCGTCGCCGGCACGGCCCATGAAGTCGCAGTACATCAGCTCGGCCACAACTCGGCCACCGCTCAGGGCATAACCGCAGGCGGAACCGACGATCGCGCCTTCGGAGATCGGCGAGTTGAACAGACGGTGGTACGGAAGAGCTTCGGTGAGCCCGTTATAGCAGGCAAATGCCCCGCCCCAATCACGGTTTTCTTCACCATAGGCAATCATGGTCGGATCGGTATAGAAGCGGTGAATCATTGCTTCGAAGATCGCATCGCGATAGGTGTAGAGCTGGTTCGCCTTGAACGGTTTTCCATCCGCATCAAATGCGTAGCGTTGTTTGCGCTTCAGCTTCTTGACGCGGGCATTGTCTTCCATCTTTTCGAGGACTTCCGGCTCACGGTCGTCAAACTTTTCAACCGAGCCATTGGAATACATCATACCTTCGATCTGGTTGATGTCGGAATACGGGGAAACCGATTCGTCGATGGCCAGTTTCATGGCTTTGGAAACCTTGGCGGTGACAGTGGCCTTCATGGACTCGATATCTGTTTCGGTAAGGGCACCGTTTTCAACGAGGTAGCCACCGAATTCCTTCACGCAGTCGGCTGCTTCCCAAAGCTCCATCTCTTCTTTCGAACGGTAGGAGGAGGCATCGGACGGCGAGTGGCCGGACATGCGGTAGGTCACCACGTCGAGCAGTGCCGGACCGATTCCTTCAAGCAGTTTCTTTTTCTGGCGTTCGGTGGCATCGGCCACAGCCAGCGGATTGTAGCCATCTACGCGCTCCGCATGCATCTGGTCGGGATTAATTCCGGCACCGATACGGGCAACCATGCCGTAACCCATCGTTTCACCCTTGGTCTGGCCGCCCATGCCGTAGTGGTTGTTCATGATATTGAACAGAACAGGCGGGGAACCGAATTCGTCGTCCCACAGTTCGCGATACTGGTCCATCGCCGCCATCCAGAATCCTTCCCAAACCGGACCGCAGCCCAGCGAAGCATCGCCAATATTGGCAATCACGATGCCCGACTTGCGGTTGATCAGCTTAAACATGGCCGAACCCACGGAAACGTCGCCGGAACCACCAACAAGGGCGTTGTTGGGCATGGAACCAAACGGAATAAAGAAGGCATGCATCGAGCCGCCGAGGCCCTTGTTGATGCCGGTCTGGCGTGCAAAGATTTCCGCCAGCGTACCGTAGAGAATAAAGTCCTCGGCAAGGTCTTTGACGCTCTCGTGCGAGCCATCCTTCACAATATTCAGCGTGGCACCGTCGAAGAACTCTTCCATGATGGAGGTGAGCTTTGCTTCGTCGAGCTTGCTGATGGCGGAAAGGCACTTGGCCAGGATTTCACCGTGCGAACGGTGCGAACCAAAGATGTAGTCGTCGGTATCGAGGTTGACCGCCTGGCCAACGGCCGCGGCTTCCTGGCCGATCGACAAATGGGCCGGGCCCGGGTGGTTGTATTCCATGCCCTCGTAGGAACCCTGGACCTTGATCTGGTTCAGCATGGTTTCAAACTCGCGGATCATGAGCATGTCGTAGTACATCTTGACCAGACGCTCTTTCCCGTACTTCTTTACTTCCTTCTTATAGTCCGACTTATACTTCATTACCGGAATCGGCTTGAAATCGATCTGACCCGCCTGACGGGTCTCCTTCGGGCATATTACTTGATCTTTTGGCATGGTTAATCTCCTGATTTAATCCAATTAAAGTTGAAACATTGCGCCTCGTATTACTTCACCAACGGTGGGATGCGGGAATACGATTTCCTGAACATCCTGCACTCTCAGCTCGGCCTCAATCATCGCGGCGGCGCCCCAGATGATTTCCGAACAGATACCGCCAAACATGTGCACGCCGAGCAACACCTTGGTGTCGGCATCCACCACGACCTTTACTGATCCAGGCCCCTTCTTGCCGTTTTCGGCAAGGAAACGCCCGCTCATGATCAACGGAAGTGTTGCACTCTCAACCGTGTGACCCGCTTCCTTCGCCTGGTCTTCGGTCATTCCGCATCCGGCGATTTCCGGCATGGAATAAACCGCCCATGGAATCGCGTTGGTGCGAAAGCGATCCTTCTTTCCGAGAATGGTATTCAGCGCCACCTCGCCCATGCGGGTAGCGGAGTGTGCGAGTTGTGATTTTCCGGTGACGTCGCCGATGGCATAGACGTTCGGTAGATTGCTGCGCTGCTGATCGTCGGTCTTGATTCCCCGGCGGTCAAAATCGAGTCCAGCCTGCTCGAAGCCCATACCCGAAAGATTCGGTGAGCGACCAACAGACATCAGCACGATATCGGCATTGAGCGACTTTTCCTCGCCACTCTTGGTGGTATATTTAACGGCGTTACCGTCGATAGCCGTGACGCGACAACCGAGGTTAAAATCAACCTTGCCCTTGAGGCTCCTGCGGAATGCCTGCGCCTGATCGTTGTCCATGAACGGGATGATTTCGTCGAGCATTTCGATAACATCGACCTTCACGCCCAGACTGCTGAAAAAGCTGGCAAACTCAATGCCGATCACCCCGCCGCCAATCACCACCAGCGATTTCGGCATCTTTTCGACGCTCAGGATTTCCTTACTGGTCATCACATGCGGCTGGTCGGCACCGGGGATCGGCGGAACAAACGGCGAACCACCGGTGGCAATGACGACGTTGTCGCCTTCATAGAGGGTTCCGTCGACTTCCACTTTGCGGGAACCGATAAGTTTTGCCTCACCGAACAGCACCTCGACCTTGTTCTTTTTCATCATGCCCGCGACTCCGCCGCGAAGCGTTTCAATGACGTCCTGCTTCCAGGCCATAGCCTTGGAAAGATCAAAGCTCACTTCGCCGGTGGTCACGCCGAACTCCGGCGCTTCCTTGGCGTGTACATAGTGTTTGGCCGAGTTGAGCAGCGTTTTGGTCGGGATGCAGCCCCAATTGAGGCAGACGCCGCCAAGATAGTTCTTCTCGACCAGCAGCACTTTCAGTCCTTTGTGCCCTGCCCGTTCAGCCATTTCGTAGCCGCCCGGTCCTGCACCGATAATGATTATATCGTAGCTCATCAATTCATCCTGCCAGTGTAAGTTCAAATGCGGCCAGCTTGGTTCTCATGCTGGCAAGAAAACGGGCGGCGGGTGCGCCGTCGGCCGCGCAATGATCGAAGGTCAGCGAGAGGCCCATGTGCGGGACAAACTCAACGTCACCGCCGTTCATCACCGGCTTCGGCTGGATGGCGCAGACCCCCAGAATTCCAACTTCCGGGGCATTCAGCACCGGCGTAAAGCTTTCGATGCCCATGGCGCCGAGATTGGTAACGGTAAAGGTTCCACCGCTCAACGCGTCGGGATCAACCGTGCCTTCGATGCAAGCGACAGCCAAACGTTTGGTTTCAGCGGAGAGCTGTTTAAGACTCATCAGGTTGGCGTAGCGAATGACCGGAACCATCAGGCCGCGCGGGGTATCGACCGCAAAACCAAGGTGGACGTTTTCGAACTCAACGATTTTGTCGCCTAGCATATGGGCATTGAGTTCGGGGAATTCAGCGAGCGTCTTGACGGTGGCATAGAGCACGACATCGTTAATGCTGATTCCATCAACGCCAGCTTCTTCCGGAGCCGCTTTGCATTTCGAACGGTAGCCCAATACAGAACGCGCGTCAGCTGAAGTATTGAGTGTGAGCTGTGCGGTGTTTTGCAGCGAGGCCAGCATGCGGCCGGCAACGACTTTACGAATACCCTTGACCGGAATTTCGGTCGCGTTTCCTGGGAAGTCCAGGGACGCCACGGCTGTTCCGACCGCTTCCGGTGCAACCGCAACAAGATCAGCCGCAAGAACACGTCCACCCATACCACTTCCAGTGCTTGGAACCGCTAATCCTTCGGTGGCAGCCCTGGACTGTGCCGCAGGAGAAACCACGCCGGGCTGCGCTGCAGCCACATCACGTTCAATCACACGGCCGTTCGGGCCGGAACCTGCGACTGTAGAAATATCAACCCCCTTTTCAACGGCTAGGTTTTTCGCTCGGGGAGAAACGCCGGTGGAAGATGAAGTTTGAACGTCCAACTTCGAAACCTGAACTTCAACCGGTTTGACTGGCTCCGACACTTCGATGTTCGAAGTTAGCTGTTCGACGTTCGATATTTCCGCGCTGTCGTCCGCAGGACGAAGAGCGCTAATGTCTTCATCGGACTCGCCGATAACAGCAATGGTTTTAAGCACGTCAACGTCGGCATCAGCTGGATAAAAGATCCCCAGCACGGTTCCGGATGCGGTGGCTTCGACCTCGAAGGTGGCCTTATCGGTCTCCACTTCGCAAAGCGGCTGTCCCTCGGCAACCGTGTCGCCTTCATTCACTTTCCATTCGATAATGATACAGGACTCTACGGATTGTCCCTGTCTCGGCATTAAAACTTCAGTAGCCATGGTGGTTCTCCATTAATAAATTTATGCCTTCACGATACGTACATCGGCTTCGGTCAATTTTTCTTCAAACTCAGCACTTAGTTCACTGTCGGTCACGAGTGCATCCACCCCATCGAACGGCAGAATCCGAGCAAAACCGGGTTTGCCAAATTTAGTGGAACTCGAAATTGCGATCACTTCGTCGGCCTGCTCGGCCATCTTGCGCACCAAATCCGCACTCTCGACAAAATGGGCGGTAAATCCCTGTTTCACAGAAGCCCCATCAATTCCGATAAAGGCCTTGGAAACATGAAACTGGTCAATCGCCGCCAGCGCCATGGGTCCAACCAGTCCTTCCTCTTCCGCACGAAACTCCCCGCCAACAAGCGTCACGCGCAGTTGCGGATTCATGCGGGCATAGGTAAGTAGGAGCGTGTTGTTGGTTACGATGTGCACGTCGCGCTTGCCTAAAAGATATTTGGCAATCAAAGCCGTAGTTGTTCCGGCGCTGATAATGACGGTGTCGCCATTCTGGATTTCAGCTGCAGCGGCCTTGGCAATGGCTGATTTACGCTCTTTGTCTTCGCGGGATCGTTCAAGAATCTTGGGATGAAAAGCCGGCAACGCACCACCATGCGTACGGACCAGCACCCCTTCTTCCTCCAGTGCGGCCAGATCTGCACGAGCAGTTACAACCGTGACTTCCAGCTGCTTGGCCAAGCTGGAAACACTTACACTGCTGTCCTCGGCCAGCACCTCTAGTATCACTTCTCTACGCTCTGAAAATGTTGAACTCATATGCATCCCCACCTTCGATTGTCTATCTGTTTGTTTTCTAATTCCTTTCTTTTATCCTTCTATATGCTTTCGCTCAAGCTATTTTTTGCTTTAATTTCACACCTTCAACCCCTACTTTAATTGCTTAACAACCGGAGAATGTGATGCTTAAGGCTGAAAACAGTGTATTAGTGGTGATTGATGTTCAGGGTAAACTGGCGGAGGTTATGCACGAACGGGACGAGTTGTTTGGAAATATCCGCCGACTTGCCGAATCAGCCAAACATCTCGAAGTTCCTGTTCTGGTCAGCGAGCAACTACCGGAGAAACTGGGCCCAACTCACGAGGAAATCTCCGATTTACTCACAGATAATCCTGTGATCCCCAAAAGTGCATTCAGCTGCTGTGGTGAATCTCAATTCATCAAGGCGTTGAAATCGAACGGGAAAAAGCAGGTGGTACTTTCTGGCATCGAGGCACACATATGTGTCACACAGACCGCACTGGAACTGTTGGAGCAAGGATATACGGTTTTCGTGGTAGCCGATGCCGTTTCATCGCGCAATCCGCAGAACAAGCAACTGGCCATTGAACGCCTGCGGCAGCATGGCGCGGAAATAATCGTGACCGAATCGGCCATGTTCGAATGGCTGCGCGACGCCACCCACCCCGCCTTCCGCGAAGTGCGCAAGCACTTGTCATAGGCTCGCCGAGAAAGAGAATCCCAATCACAACACGAATATTGCGATTGGGCTACGCGCTGGATAAGCAGTTCTTCCTTTGCATGGTCGACATAGGACGGGCGACGAGGATCGTGCAGTGCCCCGGCCAACGAACGGATGAGACCGGTCTCATCCAGCACTTCGCGAATAAGCATAAGTCCGCCATCCGAGCTGACCAATGGTTCGTCGAAGACCGCTGTAGCTTTACGGTTTTTAAGGGGTGAGAAAGGGAGCGGTATCTGGTTCTTCTTGTTTTTTTGTGGTGAAACCC
>CAZWZW010000119.1:0-9565 GCA_964639125.1 uncultured Verrucomicrobiota bacterium | reverse complement strand
CTATTCATTTTAATTCGTATGATTCGACATCGAACTATTGATTCAAAAAAAGTTTTCTATTCCTGCCCAAGTCCGAGCTTTTTGCATAGACGGCCAAATTCCTTCCGCTCCGCCGCCGTCAGCACCGAAAAACTCTTTTCCACCCGCTGCATATGTCCCGGAAAGAATCCTTCAAACAGAGCCCGTCCGTCGGGCATCAAGTGGACCAGGATATACCGGCGATCCTCCGTGCTGCGCTTGCGCACCACCAGCCCCCGTTTCTCCAGGTTATCTATGACCGTCGTGATGTTCCCCGTACTCTTCAGGATCTTCTTCGCCACATCGCACTGGCACATCGGCCCCAGATGATATAGCACGTCGAGTACACCGAACTGGCTGACGGTCAACTTAACATCAGCCAAATGGCCCAGGTTGACACGATCAAGCGCATTCATCGCACGCACCATCTTCGTGATGAGGCCCAGCGCCTCTTTCTCCTTTTCTGTAACGTTAAATCCCAGCTTCATATCCGCTCAACTCCTAATAGTTCGACATCAAACTATTATTCCCCCATTTTGTCAACCCCAATGTTGGAGACTTCCTTTCGATCGCTTCTCCGGCATTAAAAAAATTTATTTTGCACTGAACGATATCGCACCACATTGGTCATAATTCATAATGAGTCTTAAAACAAAGGAGAAGTGGTTATGAGAAGATTACTGACTGGACTGATTGGAATGGCAATGGCGATGACAGCGAACGCCGAAACATTCACGGTCGATGCCGGGCACTCGGGAGTTGGATTCTCGGTGAAGCACATGATGGTCAGCAATGTGAAGGGATCATTCAATACCTTCCAAGGCACGCTCGACTACGACATCGAAACCAAAACGCTGAAATCGGCCGAAGGAAGTATTGATGTAGCCAGTATCGACACCAATAATGAAAAGCGCGACGGCCATCTGCAAAGCGCAGACTTTTTCGATGTGGCCAAATTCTCAAAAATAACCTTCAAAAGCACCGCTGTTGAAAAGACCGGCGACCATACCTTTACGGTCACGGGCAACCTGAATGTGCTCGGAGCCGACCGCGAGGTTGTTCTGCCGGTCACCATCAACGGCCCCGTTGACGGACGGCGCGGGGCAAAGCTGATCGGCGTCGAAAGCACCGCCACGCTCAACCGCCGTGATCTCGGCATTACCCATGGCAAATCCGCCATGATTGGCGACGAAATCAAAGTCGACATCGCCGTCGAAGCCCAGACCCACTAAATTCTCCCCCTCGAGAGCCAAACGTCCGTCCCCATACAAAGGCGGGCGTTTTTTATTATGCAGAAGTCGCGCGGCAACAGGCATTCGTGATTTTGCAATTCATTTCCTCTGTGATCCACGCCGGCCTCTATGGTAGAAAACAGCACGATATGCAGTATGTAATACGCAATACGGAGATTTGTTATGAGCGATTATAGCTACACCCCGACCATCCAGCACAGCGGCGACGATACCCCCTACCGCCTCATCACGAAAGACGGCATCCGCGTCGAGCAGTTTAACGGAAAGGAAGTGCTCGTGGTGGAAAAGGAGGCGCTTGAGCGGCTCGCCTACGAGGCTATCGCCGACGTCTCCTTTTTCCTCCGCCCCGGCCATATGCAGCAGGTTGCCCGAATACTCGACGACCCCGAAGCCAGCGAAAACGATCTCTTCGTCGCTCGCTGCTTTCTGGAAAACTCGGTGATCGCCGCCATCGGCGAACTCCCCACCTGCCAGGATACCGGCACCGCCATCATCGTCGGCACCAAGGGCGCACAGGTCTGGACCGATTTTGATGAAAAGGAAGCCTTCTCCAAAGGCGTCTACCGCGTTTTTCAGGACTATAACCTGCGCTATTCCCAGATCGCCCCCCTCTCCATGTTCCAGGAAAAAAACACCGGGAACAACCTGCCCGCACAGGTCGACATCTATAGCGGCACCGGTATGGAATATGAACTGATGTTTGTCACCAAGGGCGGTGGCTCCGCCAACAAGTCCTACCTCTACCAAAAGACCAAGGCACTGCTCACCGAGGACAACCTCGAAGAATTCCTAAAGACCGAGCTCTTCAACATTGGCACCGCCGCCTGCCCACCCTACCACTTTGCCGTCGTCATTGGCGGCACCTCGGCAGAAGCCACCATGAAATATGTCAAGCTTGCCTCTACCGGCGCGCTCGATGACCTGCCCACCACCGGCGATACCTCCGGCCGCGCCTTTCGCGACCCGGAATGGGAGGCCAGAATTCTCAAGATGAGCCAGGACTCCAAGATCGGCGCCCAATTTGGCGGTAAATATTTCTGTCACGATGTCCGCGTGATCCGCATGCCGCGCCATGCTGCCAGCTGCCCCGTCGGTCTCGGCGTCTCCTGCTCCGCCGACCGCAATATTAAGGCAAAGATTACCCGCGACGGCGTCTTCCTTGAACAGCTCGAACATGACCCCGCAAAATATGCTCCAACCAACCTCGGCAAGGAAACCGACGACGCGCCGGTCATCGACCTCAACCGCCCGATGGAAGAAGTCCTCGCCGACCTGTCGCACTATCCCGTCTGCACCCGCCTGCGGCTCAACGGCACGCTCATCGTTGCGCGCGACATTGCCCACGCCAGGATTCAGGAAATGCTCGATCGCGGCGAGCCGATGCCCGACTACTTTAAAAACCACCCCGTCTACTATGCCGGCCCAGCCAAAACCCCGAAGGATAAACCATCCGGCTCATTTGGTCCCACCACCGCTCAGCGCATGGACCCCTACGTCGAGCCGTTCCAGGCCCGGCGCGGTTCGATGATCATGCTCGCGAAAGGCAACCGCACCCAGGGCGTCACCGATGCCTGTGCCAAAAACGGCGGCTTCTACCTCGGCTCCGTCGGCGGCCCCGCGGCCCTGCTCGCCGAAAAGAATATTAAAAAGGTTGAGGTCGTCGATTTTGAAGAGCTCGGCATGGAAGCCGTCCGCAAAATTGAAGTCGTCGACTTCCCCGCCGTTATCATCGTCGACGACAAAGGCAATGACTTCTTTGCGGATATCCTGCAGGGGAAGTAGGACTGAGAGGCCTAATCATTGGACGGGTTAACGAGGCTTTCGCGGGAAAACAAATTCTTTTCCGGCCTATTGCCATCGATTATTCGGCATCACGGACGAAGCGGGCGATGAACATGCCGTCGCCAGGGCCTTCCCATGGCCAGATCTGCAGGGAGCCATCGGTTTGTTCGCCGGAGAGCGGATGGGGGAAGGGCTCGAGCTTAAAGTTGGCGTGCTGGTCGAGGAAGCGCATGACGACCTCCTCGGTTTCGGGGCGGGTGAAGGTGCAGACGGCATAAATAAGCGTGCCGCCGGGCTTGACGCACCACATCGCGTTATCGAGTATTTTAAGCTGGCGGGTTGCACATTGAATCACATCGCGGCGGGAGGACCGCCAGCGGGCATCGGGATTGCGCGACCAGGTTCCCCAGCCGGAGCAGGGAGCATCGACGAGGACCCCATCAAAGGTTTTCCGGAAGGGCTCTTCGTTGACGGCGTTAAAGGCCTGTGTGCGGATATGGCGGATACCGTGCTTGCGCGCGCGCTTTTTGAGCTCCTTGAGGGCCGCTGCGCGAATATCCGTTGCGAGCAGTTTTCCGTCCTGTTGCATGAGATCCATCAGGTGCAGGGATTTCCCGCCTGAACCGCAGCAGCAATCCCACCAATCCTCTCCGGGGTTCGGGGCGGCAATGAGACTGACGCACTGGGAGACGATGTCCTGAACAACAAACTGTCCGGCATGGGAGGCAAGGAGGTGTGGCAGGCTGACGCCGCCTTCGACGCGAATGGCTGCGGGTACCTGATCGTGGACCGTGCTGGGGACATCGCTGTCGGCCAGCGCCTCCACGAGTAGCGAGGGGTCGGTGCGCGACCGCATCCACGCCGGCGGACGGGTCTGAAAGCTTTCAATACAAGCGGGAGCCTGATCTGGATCCACCACTTCGTTAAAGTCGGGCATGACCAGCGCGGAAAGGTCGAGAGGCTGAGTCTCGGTCATGCTGCTGAACCAGCGGTTGATCGTGGCGGTTTTTTCTGCGAGGGCTTTGTTGCCCAGCGGTTCAACGGGGCAAGGGAGCTTGCAGAGGGTTTCCAGATATTGAAAACTTTCGCTCAGTTCGGCGGTGTCCAGCGCAACGCCGATGAGGCACGCTTCGGCAATCGGAAGCTTGAGTTGCCGCACGGTCCAGCCATACCAACGGAAGTAGGAAAAGATGGCTTGCGAAAGAAAGCGGCGGTCGCGCGAGCCGAGTTCGCGGTGGGTGCGAAGGTGGTGGTTGAGTAGTGTGTCGGCCGGGCGGCCCTCTTCAAAAACCAGCCGGGTTATCTCGGGAAGAAGCTCGTCGAGCATTTCGGCATGGCGCTTTAGCACCTTCTGGGGAAGCGGGTTTCGTTTATTTGTATTATCCATAAAAGTCGCATTTCAATATTGTGCCATCATTCTCAGGTCGGTATGTAATGGCTTGAATACTTGAGGAGGATGTAAATGTCAAAAGAACTCGGCTACGTATTGATTACGCCGTATACACTTCGAAAATCACGCACCGGCGGCGTGTTTGGGCGACTGATCAGCTTGACGGGGCTGGATCTTGTGGCTGCGCGTATGTTTGGCCCCAGCGATGAATTGGTGGAGCGTTATGCTGCGCAGATTCGCGATGACCAAAACATTTGGCCGGAGATTCGGGAGCTGTTGTCGGAATACATTCTCCGCGAGTTTGCCCCGTCTGAAAAAGGGCAGTGCCATCGTGTTCTCATGCTGCTTTTTGAAGGTGAGAATGCCGTGTGTAAACTTCGCGATGCCATCGGCGGCTTCGAAGATTCCATTGAAAGTGCGGACACCATTCGAGGAACCTACGGCGACTATATCAAAGCGCAGGATGGTTCCGTGACCTACTTTGAGCCGGCGGTGCTGGTTGGGCCCTCGCCGGAGGCCGTCGAGCAAACCCTGCGCCTCTGGGCCGAGTTTACCGACAAAGACGGCGGCATTCTTGAAAACGCCATCCGATTGGCCAGCGAGGATGATATCGAGAAAACACTGGTGATCATCAAGCCCGACAACTTTACCTTCCCCAGCTCACGGCCCGGAAATATTATGGATATCTTTTCCCGGTCGGGCTTGCGGATGATTGGAGCCAAGATGCTGCGAATGAGTCTGGCTCAGGCGCTGGAATTCTATGGGCCGGTTCAAGCGGTTCTGCGTGACAAATTGGGAGGAGTCGCGGTAAATCGCGCCTGCAATGTGTTGGAGAAGGAATTTGGCTTTGAAATGTCGAACGAGGTGCAGACGGCACTCGCGGGTTCGCTTGGGCCCGCCTTCGGCGACCATCAGTTTTACAGTATTATGGATTTTATGACGGGCCTCTGGGCTCCGGATGTGAAGGCGGATGACACACAGACTGAAGGCAAGGTACGTTGCCTGGCGCTGGTGTATGCCGGAAACGATGCGGTTGAAACCATTCGCAGCATCCTCGGGCCAACCGACCCGAGCAAGGCGGCTCCCGGATCGGTGCGCAAGGAGTTTGGCACCGATGTGATGGTCAATGCCGCCCATGCATCCGATTCGCCGGAAAATGCGTTGCGGGAAATTGGCATCGTGCAGGTGGCCGACGACGCCATCAAGCGGTGGTATGAAAAATATTTTGGTTAAAAAAAAGAGGAATTATTGTATGTGGGAAAATATTAAGGCCGCCCCGGCCGACGCGATTTTGGGTCTGACCGAAGCGTTTAAGAAAGATCCCAACCCCCAGAAGGTAAACCTTGGGGTTGGGGTATATAAGAACAATCAAGGCGAAACACCGATTCTTAAATGCATCAAGCAGGCCGAGCAGGCGTTGGTGGAAACACAGACCACCAAAGGATATCTCCCGATTTCAGGAGACCCGGCCTATGCCGCCAATGTACAGAAGCTGCTCTTTGGTGCGGATAGCGAAGTGGTTGCATCCGACCGCGCAGTCACGATCCATGCCCCCGGCGGTACGGGTGCGTTGCGTGTTGGTGCCGATCTGCTGAAACAGTTCAGCCCAAAAGCAAAGGTCTGGGTGAGCACGCCCACCTGGGCCAACCACAAAGGTATTTTTGGAGCGGCAAAGTTTGAGATTGTGGACTATCCCTACTACAACCCCGAAACGAAGGATGTCGATTTCGATGCCTTGCTGGCTGCCCTTGAAACGGTTCCCGCCGGTGACATTGTGCTGTTGCATGTTTGCTGCCACAACCCGACCGGGGTTGATCTGTCGGACGCGCAATGGGATCAGGTCGTCGCGGTTGCAAAGGCGCGGGGCTGGATCCCGTTCCTCGACTTTGCTTATCAGGGGTTTGGGTCGGGCATTGAAGAAGACCGTGGTGCGGTCGAAAAATTCGCAGCAGCAGGGATTGACCTGCTGATTGCCAGCTCGTTTTCCAAAAACTTCGGGCTCTACAACGAACGTACCGGAGCATTGACCGTCGTCAGCCCCTCTGCCGCCGAGGCGGCCGTTGCCATGAGCCATATCAAAAAAATCGTTCGCGTTAACTATTCCAATCCCCCGGCGCACGGAGGTCTGGCGGCCAGTACCGTATTAAACGATGCCGCACTCTACCCCCAATGGGAGGAAGCCGTAACCGAAATGCGCGAGCGCATCAAGGCCATCCGTGGTGCGCTTGTTAACGGCCTGGCGGCACGCGGCGTGGAGCAGGATTTTTCATTCATAAAGCAACAGCGCGGCATGTTTTCGTTGAGTGGGCTATCCGCCGAAGTGGTGGACTGGCTCCGCGAAAACAAGAGCATCTATATCGTGGGCGGGGGCCGGATTAATCTGGCCGGGTTGACCACGGCCAACATTGACTATGTTTGCGATTCGATTGCCGAAGCCCTTCAGGTTTAGGGGTTTTAGCTGCGGTTGACTTGAATGCCCGGCGGCCTGCCGGGCTTTTTTTTAGCAATTGAGATTGATTTCGCCGCATATCCAGGTAAACAGGTACGCCTATACCAATTTAAGCGTTATGGCAGATATCATAAAAATTTCAGATGCGACCGCACTGGCCCTGCACTCCATGGTGCATTTGGCCATCGATCCTGAGGCGCAGTCAACCACGAGCGAGATCGCCGATCTTTTTGATGTTTCGAAGCATCATTTGGCCAAGGTGCACCAGCGGTTGTCCAAGGCGGGCCTGATACGTTCGCACCGGGGGCCTGCCGGTGGCGTAGTGCTTGGAAAAGATCCGGCGGAGATCACATTGCTCGAAATTTATGAAGTTATGGAAGGTTCGATGCTTTGCAAGCCCTGCCTTTTTGGTAAAGATAGATGCCCTCGTGCTGACTGTGTTCTGGGGACGCTATTACCGGGCTTGGCCCGGCAGGTGCGGGACTATTTTGCGACGACAACGCTGGAACAACTGGCGAAAGAATCTAACTGGGGAGCAGTTGAATAAATGAATATTACGTTGAAAGAAGGGATCGACTGGGTCGGTTATATCGATTGGACCGTGCGGGACTTCCATGGCTATAAAACCGAAAGTGGATCCACTTATAATGCTTATTTGATTCGCGACGAAAAATGTGCGGTGATCGACGCCGTGAAAGCGCCATTTGTCGAAAAATACCTCGAACACATTCTTGCGCTGACGGATCTGGACAAGATTGATTATATCGTCTGCAACCATGCCGAACCCGACCACTCCGGCGGCCTGCCCCGTGTGATGGAGGCCTGCCCTCAGGCGGAGCTCGTCTGCAACGCCAAGTGCAAGGGTGCTCTTGAAAAACATTACGACACGGCCAGCTGGAAGTGGCATGTTGTCGAGGATGGCGATTCCATTTCGCTCGGAAAACGTACGATTTCTTTCATCAACACCCCGATGGTACACTGGCCCGAATCCATGTTCACCTATGTGCCGGAAGAGAAGCTGCTCTTCTCGATGGACGCCTTTGGGCAGCACTATGCCTCTGCTTTCCGGTTCGACGATGAAGAACCGCTCGATGTGATTCTTCATGAAGCCAAGGCCTACTATGCAAACATTGTAATGCTTTATGGCCGTCCGATTTCGCAGACCATGGAACGCGCGGCAGAACTGGAAATTGAAATGATCGCCCCAAGTCACGGCGTCATTTGGCGCAGCCATATCAAAGAAGTGTTTGAGGGCTACCAAAAGTGGGTGGTCTGCAAGCCGACGCCCAAAGTAATTGTGCTCTATGCCACCATGTGGAAAGCCACCGAAAAGATGGCCGAAGCCATTCTCGAGGGCGCACAGGAATGCAATGTCGAGGCACAGTTCTACAATGTGGATACCACCCATGCCACCAAGATTGTGACGGAGGTCCTCGACTGTGCAGCCATCGCCATTGGATCCCCCACACTCAATAACACGCTTATGCCGAACATGGCCGGCGTCCTTTGCTACATGAAGGGCTTGCGCCCGACCAACAAACAGGGCTTCGCGTTCGGATCCTATGGATGGAGCAAGCGCGGGGGGGCGGCGGAAGTGGAAGCGGCGATGAAGGAAATGAAGATCGAAATCATGCAGGAACCGCTCCGTGCACAGTATGTTCCCACTCCGGAATTGCTCGAAGAGTGTCGCAAAGCCGGCCGCATGTTGGGCGAATATGCAGAGCAGTTCAATCGCTAGAATTTGTTCATAAATGGCCTTGCGGGCAGCGCCAAAGATGGGAATGATGCCCGCATTATTTAAAACAAGGAGTATAGACCATGAAAAAATATATCTGTGATGTATGTGGCTGGATCTACGATCCGGAGACCGGCGATCCCGATAGCGGCATTGCCCCCGGCACCGCATTTGAAGATATTCCCGACGACTGGGAATGCCCTGAATGCGGTGTGGGCAAAGACGACTTCTCCGTGATCGAAGGCTAAGTCTCGCCTTCCAGCAAAAAAACCGTCCTGCGTATCGCCGGGCGGTTTTTTTGAACACTCAGGTTGAGGTCTGGTCCATATAACTCCCTTTTGCTTTATTATGGATTGGATACTGGAACCAACCTTTGGTGATTACCGATTATGCGTGCGTTAAGACAGAGTATTCCAAGGATCGGTGGAGTGGCCATGCTCATGGCCATTTTGTTGAGTCTTTTATTGTGTCCACACAATCTATCGGGCGCAGAAAAAGACTGCACGAGTTGTGCGGTGGGCCTGACGTGTCAGGATCTATGCGACTGCCATTCCCCAGCGGCGAATCACCCGGTAGAAGCTTCGCATTCCCATGAATTTCATAATAACCCTTCGCAGGGTATAAACCTGGATGTGACGCCGGTTTATTTTATTTGCATGACCCTTTCGCTGGACGCCCCGAAAGGGGCGTTTGATGCACGAAAAACCTGGCCTCGAATCAGTCGCCAGTCCTTTGCCGTTCGGCACCTTAGTTCGATCATTCTACGCGTTTGATCAATCTCCCTTTTGTTCGGGTATTCCTTTCGATAGCAGGAGGCCCTTGTTCAAGCCCCCGGTCCCGGGGAGTAGTATGCTTATTTGGAGATTTTGATGAAAAGAATGATTTTATTTTTAGGCCTTTCGGCGAGCCATTCGCTTGCAGCTCCGCTTGATTTACAG
>CAZWZW010000118.1:0-9581 GCA_964639125.1 uncultured Verrucomicrobiota bacterium | reverse complement strand
TACATCCGGTGGTGTGAGAGCTGAGGGAGGGCAACCTCCCTCGGCTACTCGATTGTCCACATCCCGCCTAGTATTTCTGAACCAAATTCTTCTAAACGTCTCTAATTTACTAACTGGAAGGTGCTTATAGAAAAGTCACCTTTCAGCCAAGGCAGAAGGAGGCGAGATTATGTTAAAAACGACGGCTTGTTTTTTTACATGTATTGCCATGTTGGGAAGCGCTCTAGCGGAATATCGAGTCTGGACCGATAAAAAGGGAAAAGAGCTGGAAGCCGAATTCGTATGCATGAGTATGGGACGCGTAGTACTCAAGGCTCATAACGGCAAGGAATACAAACCTGAGTTGGATTCCCTTTCTGAAAATGATCAAAAATACCTCCAGCGCAAAATTCCTCCAGAGATCGATATCGCATTCTCAAAAAATCAGGATCGACGAACCGAAAGCGCAGTCACCTCAATGCAGGGAAAGGTAACCCTAAAAAAAACCAGTAAAATGCCGTACAGCGGAATGCTGCACGCCATTTTTTATATGTTTGGAGAGAATGACTACCTGCATGAATATGTCATTTTGGACCGGACGGAATCTGAATTTGATTTCAGTAGCAATGACACACATTTGATCAATGGAAATTTTTTCAGAATGCACGACATACAGTCGGCAAATTATGGGATCGAATATAAAGGGTTCTTGGTCATCGTGCTTGATGAGCATAGTCAGGTGGTGGCCTTGAAATCCAACCGCAACCAATTCGTTCGGCAAATCAATGATTTTGTTCAGCTAAGAGTAGGGGACAGTTTTAGCTCTAAACTGGAAAATCGAACCGCTTCCAAATATTTTTATAATTGGCACCCCTATTGTAATCGCGATCCATATTATTGGGATCGCTAGTAATGCGGTTGCTATAGTAAAATCAACATGAAGCACCCGCATAGCGAGGGGTAATTTTGTTTCTTCCATAATAAGTAGATGAGGCGTCTTGCCTCATTGCGAATGTTGACTACTATTGATTCCATGAAACTCGTAATCGCCACGCGCAACAAACATAAGCTCGAAGAAATCCACGCCATTTTTAATTTCAAGAAATTGGAAGTTCTCTCCGCCTTCGATTTTCCAGAAATTCCAGATGTGGTTGAAGACGGCGATACCCTCGAAGCCAATGCCATCATGAAGGCAGTCGCACTCGCGAAAGCGACTAGCTGCTGGGCCATCGCCGACGATTCCGGCCTAGAAGTTGCCGCACTCGGTGGTGCGCCCGGAGTCTATTCCGCTAGGTATGCCGGCGAAGAATGTTCCTACAGTGCCAACAATCGGAAGCTGTTGAAGGACCTGGCTGATAAGGACAATCGGTCCGCCCGGTTCCGTACCGTCGTTGCGCTATCGGATCCCGGAGGCAAGGTCGAAACGGTGGAAGGCACCTGTCCGGGGTGTATCACCGAAGAATTGCGCGGAAGCAATGGATTTGGCTATGACCCGCTTTTTGTTCCTGACGGCTATTCCGAAACCTTTGCTGAGCTTACGGCAGATGTAAAAAACCGGATTTCGCATCGTGCAAATGCGCTAAAAGCGGCTCAGTCCAGCTGGTCTGAACTATTTGCCTCGCTCTGAGGATGCAATTTTTAGCTGTCGCTTCCGTTATTTGAGTAGTACTCTAAAAGTACAAGCGGAGGATGATGCATGAAGTTGTTGATTAAAAGTTTTCTCGCAGCAGCAATTTTGGCGGCAATATGCGGACAAGCCCGGGCCGAGTTGCGCGTCTGGAAAGACAGCAGTGGTAAAACCATCGAGGCAGAACATGTCCGCACGTTGGACGATAAAGTTATACTGAAACTGGAGGATGGATCCGAAATCCGGGTTTCCCTCGACACGCTGAGTGAGCGTGACCGCCGCTATGCCATTTTGCAGAAACCTCCCCGCATCGAGATTACCGTTTCTGCAAAAGTAGACCGGGAGAACAAAGGCTATAGTCGTAACATTGGCGGTGGGTTTCAGGTTCAGAGCGAAACGGTGCAAGCCACCGTGAACATCAGGAAATCAAGTCCATCTCCATATGAAGCCCCGCTTAAATCCGAACTCTATTTAATCGGTAAAACCGAGCGTGATGATCAATACAGGATTTTAGAAAAATCATCCTCCAAGTTTCGGTTCACCACGGAAAATGACAATGAACACTCATATGAAAGCGATAAAATCAGCCTCCGGCAGCTGGAAGCCGGAAAGCAAACCGGAGTGGAGTACGAGGGCTATGTCGCAGTCGTCAAAGATCGGACAGGAAGCATCCTGTCGATGAAATGCAGCAAACTTGATTTCGAGAAAAATGCGGAGGCCATCATGGGCTCTGAGCGCGGAACCGTTTTGGACGAGGATTTCAAGCCGGTTGAACGCAGCGAAGAGCGCCGGGGTGGCATTAAGGATAAGATTAAAAATAAAAAGCGGTTCCCCGGGCGCAGGTTCTAGATAGATCAACGCGGGTTACGGTCTCCGCAGTGTGTTTTTGTAATGTTTTTGAGTATTGATCGAACGATCAACCTTAAACAGAAGGAGGCACAAAATGAAGAGCCGTATGCCGGCAGCAATGCTCGCCGTCCTTCTCGGAGGATCGACTTTCGCCGGGCTCCGAACCTGGACAGGCACCACCGGAAGCCAAATCAAGGCTGAGCTGATTAAGGATTCCGATGGGAAAGTGGTTCTCCGTGATGAATCCGGACGGAACCGTACCGTACCCCGCTCCTTTCTCAGCCCTGCGGACATTGAATATCTCGACAATCTCATTGCCCCCACGCTCAAGATGGAACCGGAAATCAAGGTCGCCTCGGTTTATAAATCGGCCGCCGGAGTGGTTCAGGTGGTTCGCTATTCCATTGAGGTTCGAAAAATCAGCTCCGCAACCTATACCGCGCCGATTCGTATTGCGCTGTATCTGGTTGGATCGATTGGGAAAGATAAAACATATGTTGTTTTGCAGCGCACCGACGAGAAGATTCAATTCGGTGGCGATAGCCGCAACGCGCTGATCACAGGTCCCGATCTATCCCTTGGGTCGCCCGAGTTGCAGAAAAAGTATGATGTTGAGTATGTGGGCTACCTCATCATTGCATCCATTCAGAATGGCCAGATCATTCAGGCGGAGTCCGATGATAAAGTACTCCAGGCAAATGCGGGCTTCATCAGTAAATTCAAGGCAGGGGATCTGTTTGGGGCCGACATGAAACTGCTCGAATAACGAATCACCTTTATTGGAGGGACATCGTCCCCGATGTCCTGGACGCTGAGGACAGCATCCCTCCATATTTATTATTCGCGGCGATTCTCGTTCATTTGCGGTTTCCATCTCTCCCGTCCCTGTCTATATTCGGTTCTTCGTTTATCAGCTTTAGGTCTAGAGGATTAAGTTTTTAAGAATGAAGCGGTTAATGCACGGGCGATGCGGCAGTTATCCTGACCATCCTGTTAATCCCGTCAAATAATTAACCCGTTGGGAGAGAGAGAAAAAAATGATTACAGCCATCAGCCCGATCGACGGGCGTTATGCATCCAAGGTGTCCGAACTCACCGAATGTTTTTCCGAATACGCCCTCGTGCGCAACCGCGTTCGGGTTGAAGTCCTGTGGCTCATGGCGCTGTGTGCTGAAACCGGAATTCCGGAATGCCGTGAGTTGACCTTCGAAGAACAAAATCTGCTTATGGGCATCGTCGACGACTTCACGCCGCAGGAAGCCGAAAAAGTCAAAGAGATCGAGCGCACCACCAATCACGACGTGAAGGCGGTGGAATACTACCTCAAGAAAAAGATCGAGGGCACCACACTCGAGGAACTCTCCGAGTTCCTGCACTTCGCCTGTACCTCCGAGGACATCAACAATCTTTCCCACGCGCTCATGCTCAAGGATGGTCTCGCCGCGCTGTTGCCGCACCAGGAGGAAATCATCGATCAGCTCACGGCTTATGCAGTCGAATGGAAATCCGTCCCGATGCTTGCACGCACCCACGGCCAGACCGCTTCCCCGACTACCATCGGAAAAGAGCTCGCTGTATTTGCCGATCGCCTCACCATGCAGAAGCAAAAATCCGAAGCGGTTGAGATTTTTGGAAAGCTTAACGGTGCCGTCGGTAATTTCAATGCGCACCTTTCCGCCTATCCCGAAGTCGACTGGTCGGCACTCGCCAAAAATGTTATTGAAAAACGGCTGGGGTTGAAGCAAAACCTCTTCACCACCCAGATTGAGCCGCACGACTACATGGCCGAACTATTCGATGCCATCAGTCGCTTCAACACCATCCTTATCGACATCGACCGCGATATCTGGACTTATATTTCCATGGCTTACTTCGGTCAGAAGACCGTCAAGGGTGAAGTGGGTTCCTCTACCATGCCGCACAAAGTAAATCCTATCGACTTCGAGAACTCCGAAGGCAATCTCGGATTGGCCAATGCCATCTTCGGGCACCTTTCCGCCAAGCTGCCTATTTCGCGCCTCCAGCGCGACCTCACCGACTCTACCGTTCTGCGCAATATGGGTGTCGGGTTCGGCTACAGCATGATCGCTTATCTGTCCACAATAAAGGGTCTCGGAAAGCTGAAGTTACGCGAAGAGGTATTGACGAACGATCTCGACAACGCATGGGAAGTGCTTGCCGAGCCCGTCCAGACCGTCATGCGCAAAGCCGGCATCGAGAAACCCTACGAGAAGCTTAAGGATCTCACCCGCGGGCAGGACAAAATCACCAAGAAAACCATCCGGGATTTTGTTCAGGGTTTGGAATTGTCCGACGACGACAAAAAACGATTGCTTGAAATGTCGCCAGCCTCTTACGTTGGAATGGCCGAGGCCATTGTGGATGGACTCGGATAATGGTTCATCGTTAGGGGCGGTCAGAGGCCGTCAACGATCCTTTCTTTGTTAAACCGGAACTTGTGTTCCAATTTTTGCAGAACAATCTGTACACGACTGGTTTTTAGTTTATAAGATCGCTACTCATGGTTTGATAGATAACTATCCGCATTATATTATATATGCGGGAATCCTGATTGTCCGACGAAGCGAGTGAGATTTATTAAAGTGTTTGATGCAGATGAGAATCCAGCCGAAAGAGAGGCTGCACGGTCCGTAAATACGTTCAACCCGCCGGGGTCCGCTGGGCCGGCATATGCAGGGAGACCTGTATTGTCAGGAACGGCTAGTGGAGGGAGCGGGTTGGACTTTTCTAAAATCGTGAAGGTGCTGCTGCGCCGCTGGGTTCTGTTGTTGTGTTTCGGCGTGCTAGGCGGCATTGGTGGTTTCATTTATGCAACCACGGCCACTCCGATTTACCGCGCTGAGGCGGAACTTGAGATGAGTGTTCGCCGCCCGAAGGTGGTTAACAGCAATGTGATGTTCGAGGATGGGAACTCTGCTCGGGACTCGGATGTTATCTTCAATACCCGGTTTGCAAAATTCCGATCTCCGGCCATGGAAGAATTGGCCACACGGATGTATTTTCAGCAGTATTCGAAGGTGGAGTATATTCAGCGAAAATTCGGGGTTGGCCAGGAAGATTTGGCGTATTGGGTGCGTGCCGTTTCCTGGTGGAAGGACAGCCAGGCCAATATTGTCCAGGTATCCTTTTCCAGCGCGGATGCGGAGTTTGCGGCGCGGTTGGTGAATGTAATGACCTTGTGTGCCGGTGAGTTGATGATGCAGGAAAACCAGGCGCTTTCGGATGGTGCAGTTCAGTGGTTGCTGACGCAGGTTGATGAGCAGCGGAGTTCTCTTGAGCAGGTGGAAAGTCAGCTGGCTGAAATTCGGCAGGAGTTGCAGCTGGATTCGTTGCAGCAACGTCGCGATGTATTGAGCGGGATGCAAGGGTCGCTCACTCAGGAAAGTGCGCAGCTTGAAAGCCAATTGGCTTCCCGCAAAACCCTGCACCAATTTGTATCCAGTGTGCAGGTGCGCAAAGAAAGCCTGGAGGCGTTGCCCCCCGGACTTCCCAAGGAGGACCAGCTTAACGAGCTGATGAATGCTTGGCGCACGGCCAACGATCAATTATTACAGGTTTCGGATCGTTTTACGGCGATTCATCCACAATATAAGCAGGCCGCTGAGGTTGAAATGAGAGCCCGGCGAAGGTTGGACCGTTTTATTGATTTGTCTGCGGAATCCGTCAGCAATGAAATCGAGTTGCTAGAGCAGCAAGTTCAGCAGGTTGATGCACGAATTGAAAAGATGAAGGCGGAATCCCTCGCACTTGATATCTCGCTGGCACAAGGAACGCGGAAACTGCAGCGTCTTGAACGAGAACGGGATGCTGCCGATGCTTCATATCAATCCATCTTGAGCCGAATGGAAGAAGCCCGGGTTGCTGCCGATGAAGATACCGCATTTGTAAAAGTAATTCGAAAAGCGGAGGTGCCTTCTGTTCCGCTGTCTCCAGATAAGAAAAAGGCGTTGGCTTTAAGTGTATTCATCGGGCTGGTGGTGGGCAGCGGTCTGGCTCTTCTTCGCGAGATCTGGACGGATAAGATTTGCTCTGTCAACGAATTGAGGGCGATGGGGCTAACCATTCTAGGAACCCTGCCTAGCGTTAAGACGATCATCTCCCGCGGGGAGCTTGCCATGGTGGGGGTGCGTGATAAATTTAGCCCAGTGGTCGAGGTCTTTGCTGGGATTAATACGCTGATCTCATCCAATCGATATAGAGGTCAAACACAGGTTGTTCTGGTTTGCAGTGCGTTGCCCGGGGAGGGTAAGACGATTTCGGCCAGCAATCTGGCAGTGAGTTCCGCGCATAATGGCACCAAGACACTGTTAATTGATGCAGACTTGCGTCGCCCAAGGGTTGCGGGAATCTTTCACATTGATGAAGAGAAACCATCCTTGCTGGAGTGGATGGCCGATGACGATACGGATCTGGAACACGACCAGCTGGTTTCCTCTGATGTGGTTGAGAATTTGGATGTCATTACCAGTCGCCCCCTTCAGGGAATTAGTCCGGCGGAGCTGCTTGGGCGCAGTCCCCTTGCTGAACTGTTGGCTTGGGCTCGTGATCATTATGAACGCATTATTATTGATTCTCCGCCGTTGAGCGTGGTGGGTGATGCTCTTGTTTTGGCAGACCATGCGGATTCGGTTGTCTTGGTCTCTCGAATCGGCGTCTCCCAGCGGCGGTCGCTAAAATTTGTGCTGGCGCATTTGGATGAAATTGATGCGCATGTTCTAGGTTGCATCGCGAATGATGTTCCAAATTCACTGGTCGGAAAATTTAGCGGCGGCGAGGGCTATGGCTACGGCCACAACTACGATGCTTACGTAAACGGTTAGTGTCCTCCTTTTTTTGGGGAGTGGCATAGTATGTGCGAAGTATTCGATACGATAACGCTGCAGGCGAGCATGTGTGAGCAACGTATGCCCAATTCGGGTGGGGGAATCCCACGCAGCAACAGAGGCGAGATATTGCGCAAGTACTTGTTTCATTATGATACAGTGTGAATATGCTCAAACAGGCTATATGAGCCGAGACTATGCCGAATCATTATCTGAATTCGGTCAGCCATTGCATTTGCCCAAATGCGGAGGCAACCTGCTGGTCCGGCGTATCCCCAAAACGACCCTGGTGGATGCTATGGGGGGGTATCCTTTGTTCTTTTGCGAAGACTGGGCGGCCCTTTCCTCAGATCTGGAGGACTTGCCTGAGGAGATTGTCAGCGTATCGCTGGTTGCCGATCCCTATGGCTCCTATAGCGTGGAAACCTTGGAAGCATGCTTCGATGTGGTTAATCCATTTAAGGAGCACTATATTGTCGACCTGACGAAGCCGCTGGATGTTCTTGGCAGTAAACACCACCAAAGAATAGCTCGACGAGCGTTGAAGGATATTCAGATTGAGGTCTGCAAGGACCCGGAAAATTTTGTGGATGACTGGGACCAGCTTTATCAAACGCTGAAAAAACGCTACAACATTCGAGGGGTACGCGGTTTCTCCCGGAGAGCCTTCGCGAAACAGTTGAGCATGTCCGAGGTGACCGTTCTTCAGGCCTTTTACCGAAATAAAATTGTCGGAGCCCAGCTTTACTATGTGCAAGACGATGTTGCTTATTGCCATCTTGGTGCGGTGAGTGATACCGGATATGAAGTGGGTGCTTTCTATGCCATGGACTATTACTCCTTTGAGTATTTTTCAGGTCGCGCCAGAAAGCTGAGTCTGGGGGGCGGTGCCGGACTGTCCGGTAGCAACGATGATGGGCTGAGTTTGTATAAGGAGGGTTGGAGTAGCGAAACGAAACCGGTCTATTTCTGTGGCCGAATTATGGACACAGAACAGTATGCCGTATTGACTGCGTTGCGCAACCGGGAAGCCTCCGACTATTTCCCCTCGTATAGAGTCGGCGAGTTTGCTTGATTTATTCCGCATTCTGCCCAACATAATCAAATCATTATGAGATTTAACGAACCCCTGCACGTTGGATCGCCGAACATCGGCGACCGCGAAGTCTTCCAGAAGTATGTTGAACAAATGTTCGACCGTCACTGGTTGACGAACCGCGGTGAACTGGTCCAGCAGTTCGAGAAAGAGCTGGCTGAATACCTTGGCGTTAAGCATTGCATCTCGATGTGCAATGGAACGGTCGCCCTCGAAATCGCCATCCGTGCACTGGATATGAAGGGCGAGGTCATTCTTCCTTCCCTGACATTTGTCGCCACGGCACATGCGCTGCAATGGCAGGAAATCACGCCGGTTTTTTGCGATGTTGATCCGGTCTCCCTATGCATTGATCCAAAAGAAGTGGAAAAGCACATTACCCCCAAGACCAGCGGAATTCTTGGGGTACATGTTTACTGCCACCCATGCAACGTTAGGGGCCTGCAGGAAATCGCCGACCAGCACAACCTGAAACTCATGTTTGATGCTGCACACGCCTTCGGCGGTTCCTGTAACGGAAAAATGATCGGAAGCTTTGGCGATTGCGAAGTATTCAGTTTTCATGCAACCAAGTTTTTCAATTCGTTCGAGGGTGGTGCGGTCGCAACAAACAATGATGTACTGGCAGAAAAAATCCGGCTGATGCAGAACTTTGGATTTCTGGGGTTGGATGATGTTGGCCATATCGGCACCAATGGAAAAATGACCGAAGTCTGCGCGGCCATGGGGCTGGCAAACCTTCAGAGCATTGACCACTTTTTGGAGATTAACCACCGTAACTACAACGCATATGCCAGCGCGCTTAAAACGGTTCCCGGCGTGAGAATGCTTCATTGTTGTGATGTCGATGCGGCGGATCCTTCCAAAGCAAAGTGCAACCGGCAATACGTTGTTGTCGAGGTTCTTGAAGAATTCCCCCTGAGACGGGACGAACTGATGAAACGACTTCATGATGCAAACGTCCTGGTGCGCCGATACTTTTGGCCGGGTTGTCATAAAATGGAACCCTACCGATCGCTGCAGCCGAATGCCGGTATGATGCTGCCCATTACAGAAGCCGTTCTTGAGCGCATTCTATTGCTCCCAACAGGAACGGCGGTGGATGAGAAAATGGTCGCTCAGATCGCAGATATTATCCTAGATTCGGGAATGGCCTAGTTTGCTGCAGATGCAAGATTTGAAAGCT
>CAZWZW010000117.1:0-9664 GCA_964639125.1 uncultured Verrucomicrobiota bacterium | reverse complement strand
ATCAAAAGCCATCCCGCAGCAGGGTTTCACCACAAAAAAACAAGAAGAACCAAAAAGAGAGAAGCAAACCCTATTGCATCGATCCCGTTCCCGAAGGACCGGCCAAACAGGGTTCGGTTTTTCTATGCGCGCGGCTTGAGCTGCGGGAAGAGGATGACGTCGCGAATGGCATCGGAGCCCGTCAGCAGCATGAGCAAGCGGTCGATACCAATCCCCATTCCGCCGGTGGGCGGCATGCCATATTCAAGCGCCTGCAGGAAATCCTCATCAATTTTTGCCGCATCGCCGTCGGCCTGTTCTTCAAAACGTTTTCGCTGTTCAACCGGGTTGTTCAGCTCGCTATAGGCCGGGGCAATTTCCTTGCCGCCAATAATCAACTCAAAAACATCGACGAGCTCGGCATCGTCGGTGCAGTGGTTTGCCAGCGGCACGAGTTCGGCGGGCAGACGCGTAATGAAGGTGGGCTGAATCAGTGTACCTTCGATGGTCTTATCGTAGATTTCGTGGGTGATTTCCTTAAAGTTCATTGTATCTTCGATATAGACGTCGAGCTCATCCGCTTTTACCCTCGACTCTGCAATGGTTTTTTCGAACCAGTCATCGCCCAGGTGTTCTTTGATCAGGTCATAATAGGCAACTTCACGCCAAGGTGTTTTGAGATCGATGGTATGCCCCATCCATTCAAATTCCTGCTTCTGGAAAATGGTTAAAGCCACGTGCGTCACCATGCTTTGAATGAGTTCCTGCATAGTCCGCATGTCGCCATAGGCCTGATAGATTTCAAGCGCGGTAAACTCGGGGTTATGCGTGCGGTCCAGCCCCTCGTTGCGGAAGTTGCGGTTCATTTCGTAAACGCGATCCATTCCGCCCACAATCAGGCGCTTCAAATAGAGCTCCGGTGCAATGCGCATAAAGACGTCCATATTAAGCGCATTGTAATGCGCCTTGAAGGGCTTGGCCGCCGCCCCGCCTGCAATCTGCTGCAGCATCGGGGTTTCCACTTCAAAGTAGCCCCGACCATCCAGAAAACTGCGGATTTCCCGGATCACTTGCGTCCGTTTTTTGAAGACTTCCATGACTTCCGAGTTGGAGATCAGGTCGAGCGAGCGCTGGCGATAGCGGGTTTCCACATCCGTAAGCCCGTGAAATTTTTCGGGAAGCGGCAAAAGCGCCTTGGAAAGCAAGGTCCAACTGGAGATTCGAATAGTTTGTTCTTCGGTGCGGGTGATGAATGTTTCGCCGGATACGCCAATAATATCGCCGAGATCAAGCAGCTTGAATGCCGCAAAGGTTTCATCGCCAATCACATCTTTCTTCACCATGAGCTGGAATTTATCGGATCCGTCGGAAATATGGGCGAACGCCATTTTTCCCATTTTCCGCATGGCCACAATACGTCCGCAGGCCTTGACTTCCCGCCCTTCTTCAAAGGTTTTATGCAGTTCGTCCAACCGTGCGGTGCGGTCGAAAGCCTTACCAAAGGCCGGAAAGCCCGCAGCTTCAAGCTGTTCCATGTTTTCTACACGTTGCTGGCGATATTCGTTTCCAGAAAGTTCTTCACTCATTGCAGCTCCTAAAAATTAGCGGCAAAGAGTAGGGATTCATCAGCGTCAAGTCAACAGACATCCCCTTCAGCAAAGGAGAAAAACGATAGGCCCCCTATTCGGGGGCATACGGAGCAGAAAAAACATTGGCTAAAAGGATGAAGGGGTATTCAACAATGAATCGTAAACCTTGATATTCCTTGCCGATCCATCCTTCGCCAATGCAAAAATAAATGTACCGGACGATCCGGTACAGCGGAGAGAAACACCAGAGCCCCAGAACGTAAAAAACGACCCCGGTGAATGAGGTCGGTCTCGTTTTGGGATCCTTGCGTTTTTCATGTTCACGAAACTTTCTTTTCGAATTCAAGTGAGGGCCAATCAGCACGGATATATACAACATATTCCATGCCAATATTGGCATGGAATATGTTGTATCTATTGAAACAGGGTTTGATGGACAAAAATGAGTAATTTCTGACGCACCATGAAGTAAAACTCGGGCAAAGAATCAAACAAACAGGACAGATCCCTCTCAGGCGCGAGAGGTAGTACTGGATTTCATACGATCAGGTCTGACGGAAATAGTAAAAAAACGGAAGAATCTCATGGCTGAAAATTTTCAGGTTCAAGAACTGTCGAAAGAAAATCAACTCATCGCAATGGCCGATATTTGCGAGCAGCTCAAAAATTGCCGAACCATTCGGCTTGCCTGCCAAACCGGCTTGAGTTTGATTCAAAAACACTTCAACTACGAACGGGTCTCTATCTACCTCAGTAGTATACCGGTCGATAGCGATACGCCATTCTACGGTTTTTATAGGGTGGATCAGCCAATGAAAAGTCGTGCCTCTTTATTTGAAACGAATGGATGCATTGCAGATATCGCACCGCTTACGGTCTCTGTTTCAGAGAATGTAAAGGAATGGAGCTTGCAGGGAATCTATCAGAATCAGGTGAACAGGCTGTGCATTCCCTTTCAGACCGATGGCGAAGACGAGCCCAACTATTTTGTGGCAGATAAACTGCTGGACCAGGATTCATGGAGTATATTTGAACAGCACATTTTTCAAATCTTTGCGACCAGCCTTTCCAGTTTGTTTTCGATCCGAAAAATGGAATATGGGCTGAAACAGAAGAATCAGCAGCTCAGAGCACTGATTGATAATTTGCCGGCCTATATCTATGTGAAAGATGTATCGAGCCGTTTTCTTGTGGCCAACCGCAAGCTCGCCTATGAAAACAATGTGGATGATCCGGATGACATGCTGGGAAAAACAGATTTTGACTATTTTCCAAAAGAGTTGGCGCAAAAGTTTTTCGACGATGAACAGCAACTGATTAAAAGCGGGAAGCCACTATTAAACATCGAAGAAGACGGGCACAATCGCGATGGAAGCCACTGCTGGGTAATGACAACAAAAATACCCGTTAAGGATAAATCGGGAAAAGTCACGAGTCTGGTTGGAATTGGTTTGGATATTACCGACAAGAAACAATATCGGCAACAGATGGAAGAGAACGAACAGTGCTACCGGACGCTGTTTGGAAATATTCGAGATGCCATTGTTGTGCATGATTCCAATGGGCACATTCTGGATTCGAACGAAGAGGCGCACAAACTGTTTCAACATTCACACGAAACCTTACAAACCTTGTCTGTATCCGATCTGCAGGTTCCCGACTATGATGAGTTCTACAAAAAAGGCGAAGCCGATTCTGGCTACCAAACCCCTTTCAAGCAGGGCGACGAAGTTCAGTTTTGTTTGGATATAAAAGTTTCATCTATTGATTATCGAGGAACCAAGGCTTATCTCGCCCTGTTCCGGGATGTCACCGACCTGGATGACGCGCGTCAATTTGCAGAAAATGCAGCAAAAGCGAAGAGCGCATTTCTTGCCAACATGAGTCATGAAATACGCACGCCGTTGAACGCCGTCATCGGCATGACAACCCTCCTCTCGGACAGCACAATGACAGATGAGCAGCGAGAGTTTGTCCAGACCATCGAAACCAGCGGTGAAGTGCTGCTGACACTGATTAACGATATCCTCGATTTGTCCAAGATCGAAGCCGGAGCGTTCCATCTGGAAGAGATCCCCTTCAACATTCGGCATTGTGTGAATGGAGCCGTGGATATCGTTGCCCAGAAAGCTACGGAAAAAGGACTGGAAATGGCTTGCTGTGTAAATGGTGAAGTTCCTCACGTGTTTATTGGAGACTCGCCACGGTTGCGGCAGGTTTTACTCAATCTTCTGAACAATGCCATCAAGTTTACCCATGATGGCGAAGTGGTGGTTCGGGTGAAGGGAAAACCGATGGACTCCGGCCTGCACCAGCTCGATTTTTCTGTAAAAGACACCGGAATTGGAATGAATGAAGAAACCGTTTCGCGTGTCTTTAGACCATTTGAGCAGGCGGATACCTCAACCACCCGAAAATATGGTGGAACCGGCCTCGGCCTGTCGATTTGCAACCGCTTGGTTGAAATGATGGGCGGAAGTCTTCATGTTAAAAGTGCCGTGGGCGAAGGCTCGGAATTCTCTTTTGATATTATCCTAAAACAGGCCGAGGATGATGCGGAAACCGCCCAGGAACGCGTGAACCTTAAGATGGTCAGAAATCGCCGCGTACTCGTTGTTGACGACAACGAAACCAACCTGCAGATCATAGAATATCAGCTCAAGCAATGGTCGATGCTTCCCCTGATATTCACTAACCCTGCGGATGTTCTTCGAAATGTCGATAATCTTGGAAACATTGATGCCGTGATTCTCGACATGCTGATGCCTGAAATGGATGGCGAAATGCTGGCCGCCAAGTTACGGGAATCGCCAGGGTTCAAGACCTGCCCCATACTGATTCTCAGCTCCAGCGCAAATGCCATAATCCCGGAAACGACTGCAGCCAACGCCTGGCTCTCCAAGCCGGCCCGTCCGGATAAAATGCTGGAAAAACTGGCGATGCTGTTCGAGAGCACCGATGTTCAACGGCTGGCCGCCTCCACCAAGGTTGAACCGGTTGAAACCCATACACTGGGGGTCACTCATCCGCTGAAAATTCTGGTTGCGGAAGACAATATCGTAAACCAAAAGGTTGCCACAAAACTGCTGGAGCGGTTGGGGTATGAAACCGACATCGCTTCAAATGGACTTGAAGTGCTCAACGCAGTTAAAGAAAAAGAGTATGATCTGGTTTTAATGGATATCCAAATGCCTCTGATGGATGGAATAGAGGCCACCGAAGAACTATTAACGCTCTATCCGGACGGAAACGGACCCAAGGTGGTGGCCATGACGGCACACGCTTTGCAGGAAAATCGCGAACAAGCCCTCAACTGCGGTATGTCGAATTATATTGTAAAGCCGATTCGGTTCGATGACTTGATTGCCGTGCTGAAGGACGTCCCGAAACGCAATGCATAATTAATCTGGGCCTACAGCGGGTCGGGATATCTGTATTCCTTGCCTTCATAATTAATGAAGACAACATCGTCTCCATCGCGCCGAATTTGTTCGCCCCCAAGGATCGGCACCTTGCCGCCCCCGCCGGGCGCATCAATCACGTACTGCGGCACGGCGAGGCCTGAAATATTTCCGTGCAGCGAGCGAATCAGTTCAATTCCCTTCTCTACCGATGTGCGAAAGTGAGCGGAACCGCGAACCGGGTCGCATTGCAACAGATAGTACGGTTTCACGTTGATTTCGAGCAGCCCGTAAAAGAGGTCGATCAAGGTCTGGGTATTGTCGTTGATTCCCTTGAGCAAGACCGTTTGGCTTACCATGCCAATACCATGATCGGAGAGCATTCGGCAGGCGGCCCGTGTTTCAGGCGAAAGTTCGGCGGCATGAATGAAATGCAGACTGAGCCAGATGCGATGCTTCCGAAGCATGGAACACAGTTCATCGGTAATGCGCATCGGCAGAACAACCGGCACTTTCGATCCGATACGTACCATTCGAACATGCGGGATCTCCCGAATTCGGGTCAGCAATTCATCGAGAACGGAATCGGTCAGGGTCAGTGGGTCGCCGCCGGAAATGAGGACATCACGGATTTCGGTGTGCTCCTCTATGTAACGAAAGCTTTCTTCCAATGCCTGAAAATCGGAGGGGCTTCCCCCAACGAGACGCGAGCGGGTGCAATAGCGGCAATAGGTGGAGCAAAAGGTCGTGGCCAAAAACAACACCTTGTCGGGATAGGTGTGGATGAGATGGGGGGTGGCGCGATGATCCTCCTCGCCCAGCGGATCGGCCAGTTCCCCGGTTCCCTGTTGATTTTCCCCGCCGGTTGGAATGACCGTACGGCGCAGTTCTGCATGTTTGAGTAATCCGGCATAGTGCGGAGTAACGGCAAAAGAGAGCGGAATATCGCCTTCGAATGCGGCACGTTCCCGATCATTCAGTTCAATGAATTTTTCGAGTTGCGGTCGGGTAGTGAGACGGTTTGCAATTTGCCATTTCCAGTCGGTCAGTCGTTCGGGTTTGTGCATTTAAATACCTATATGTTGACATGATTAATTTAGACGGCATTATACGCCAATGCCTGTTGAAAAAAAACAAATTGAAAAGCAACTCGCGAAGGTTAAGGCGACGATGGTCGATACCCTTCGGGATACCAACATTTCAAAACTTCTCCCCGCCAATAAAAATCTATTGGGTAACGGCAAAATGCTCCGCTCCCGACTCTCGCTGAGCGCGGGCAACGGGAACGGGGTTGATGAACAAACCTTGATCAACGCAGCAGCGGCGGTCGACATTATCCACGGCGCCAGTTTATTGCACGACGATGTGATCGACGGAGGGATTCTGCGGCGCGGTGCGCCGACCTTCTGGAAAAAGTATGGCACCAACGGTGCGATCCTATTTGGTGATCTGCTGGTTTTCAAGGCACTGAACCTGTTGGCGGAAGTTGGCCGTGCCGATCTGCTGCAGGAACTGATCGATATGTCGATCCACGTTTGCCGCTCGGAAGTGGAGCAGGAACTGGTTCTGCGCGGAAGCCCGGGAACCTGGGAAGAATGCGAGCAGGTCGCACGGTTTAAAACCGGCTCGCTTTTTGCATTCGCAGCCGTAGCGGCAAGTTCGGGCGATCCCGATGAAGTGAATGCCCTGCGCGAAGCGGGCTTTATTCTGGGCACGGCTTATCAGCTGGCGGATGATGTCCTTGATGCTTCGGGCAACGAAGAGGTTTCGGGAAAGACACTCGGAACGGACAACCAGCGCGGAAAAACCACAGCCATCACCGCCACCCAAAACGCGCCCGACAACCCCACCAACTATATTTACGCCCTACTTGACGCCTCCTCCTCGCAGCTCACCGCATGGCCGAAGCTGCAAGGTGGATGGGATACCTTTTTGGAGACCACAATGAAACCCGTGCTCAACAAGCACCTATCAGCAGGATAAGATTTTTCGATCAAAATATGACGGCAAATACATACATGAGTCCATTTATAATGATTTGTGCTTTTCACGATAGAAATGAATCGGTATAGAGACACTCATTAATTTTAACCAAAACCAAACGAGGATATAGTTTTGGCCGACTTCAAAATCAAAAAAGGCTTCAACATCAAGGTGTTAGGTAAACCCTCCACCGATATTGAAGAATATGGAAACCAGCAGCTTTTTGCGGTTTACCCTTCCGAGTTCGAAGGGCTTAAGCCTCGCCTTAAAGTAAAGGCGGGTGATCGCATAAAACGCGGTGCCGTTCTGTTTGAAAACAAAAAGAACGAGAAAATGCTCTTTCGCTCACCCGCTGGAGGAACGATCAAGGCCATCAACCTTGGAGCACGACGCGCCCCGATTGAAATCCTGATCGAACCGTCCGCGCAGGAAGAAAGCGAAACGTTCACGACCTATTCCCGGGACTCGATCGGACAGCTCTCCCGTGAACAGGTTGTCGACCACCTTCTGAATGCGGGATTGTGGCCGTTGATCAAACAACGCCCGTTCTCGAAAATTGCCAATCCGGAAGTTACACCCAAGGCGGTATTCATTAACGCAGCCAGTTCAGCTCCTTTCGAGGCCGACTTTAGCGTGGTGCTCAAAGGGGATGAGGAAGCATTTCAGACCGGAATCAATGCATTGGCCAAACTGACCGATGGCAAAGTGCACCTCTGCAAAACAGCAGGCTCGGAACTTTCCGATTTTGGAAATACCGAAAGCCATACGTTCAGCGGACCGCATCCCTCCGGAAACACCAGCGTACACATCAACCGAATCAGCCCCATCCAACCGCACGACACGGTTTACACGATTGCGGCTCAGGATGTCATCCTCATCGGCAAGCTGATGCTGAGCGGCGAATTACCTCGCACAAAGATTTTTGCCCTCGGTGGACCGGCGGTGAAAGAAGAGTATCGAAAGCACTACCGGGCGCCCGTAGGAGCAAGCCTTCAACCACTTTTGGAAAAAGCGATTGAAGGCAATGAAACTCGAATTATTTCGGGCAACGTCCTCCATGGAGACATCGTCGGTTCCGACACCTGCGTACGCTACTATGGATCGGAATTGTTTGCGCTCGAAGAGGATCGTTCGCGTCACCTAATGGCCTGGACGATGCCGGGCCTGTTCCAATATAGTTCGCACCGCGTCAACCTTTCGTCCATTCTCGGCATGACCCATGCCTGGAAGCTCGGCACCAACCTGCATGGCAGCCGGCGTGCCATGGTGGTGACCGGATGGATGGACAAACATCAGCCGCTCAATATTATGACCGACTATCTGGTCCGTGCGGCGCTTGCGCACGATACGGATGAGATGATCCAGCTTGGCATCCTTGAAACGGACCCCGAAGACTTTGCGCTGGCTGCGTTTGTTGACCCGCACAAAACCGATGTCTGCGGCATCATTAAACGGGGCCTGCAGGAAATCGAGAAGGAAGGAATCTAATGAAATTTTTGTTCGACTTTATGGATAAAAATATCGCCCCGCTGTTTGAAAAGGGTGGTAAATTCGAACGGCTTTACCCGCTGTTCGAAGCTGGCGATACGTTTGCTCGCACACCAGCGGATGTCACACCCTGTGCGCCACACGTCCGCGATTCCATCGACCAGAAACGGTTAATGGTTTTTGTGGTCTACGCCCTGTTTCCCTGCCTGTTTTTTGGCATTTGGAATGCGGGACACCTCTTCAACGTCCAAAACAATGTGGAAGGGGCAACCTTCCTGAACGACATCATTCGCGGATCAGCCATGGTGCTGCCAATCGTGATGGTTTCCTACCTTGTCGGTGGTTTATGGGAAGTGCTCTTTGCAATTGTGCGGCGCCACGAAATTAACGAAGGATTCCTCGTTACCGGCATGCTCTTTCCGCTGGCACTTCCCCCCACTCTTCCTTTATGGCAGGTCGCGGTTGGAATTTCGTTCGGCATCATCATCGGCAAGGAAATTTTTGGAGGCGTGGGATACAACATTCTCAACCCGGCCCTTACAGCCCGCGCATTCCTATTCTTCGCTTATCCGGCGCAAATCTCAGGCGACATGGTTTGGATCGGCACGGCCAAAACGGCGATGGACAACGGTTACTTCGGTAAAGTGGCGGAAAACATCGACGGTGTCACACAGGCCACCCCGCTGGCCGTCGCGGCTGCGGTTGAAAAAGGCGGCGATGCTGTTGCGGTCCTTAACGACGCCGGTTTTAGTCTGTCTAATATGATCACCGGGACCATACCGGGCTGCATCGGTTCGACATCGGTGATTGCCATTGCCCTCGGCGCGGTCTTCCTTTTGATTACCGGAATCGCCTCATGGCGCGTCATATTCAGTGGTTTAATCGGAGTGGTTGCCATGGGCGCCCTCTTCTCCGCACTTCCTCTTGATAATGCATTCGCCTCGCTGCCTTTCTATTATCACCTCGTCATGGGCGGCTTCCTGTTCGGCATTGTCTTTATGGCAACCGACCCGGTTTCCTGTGCGGCAACCCATACTGGAAAGCTGATTTACGGCTTCCTGATTGGTGCGCTGACCGTACTGATTCGCGTCGCCAACCCGGCCTATCCCGAAGGAGCCATGCTGGCCATTCTGTTCATGAATGTGATGGCCCCGCTCATCGACCACTTTGTTGTACAATCGCACATCAAGAAAAGAACGGCTTATGCGAGGGCTTTAAACAATG
>CAZWZW010000116.1:3295-9675 GCA_964639125.1 uncultured Verrucomicrobiota bacterium | reverse complement strand
ACCTGCAGCGCTTGCGGCGTGACGAGCACATCCGGTTTGAATAAGGGCGAGGCTGCGTAGTCGATTAAGCTTTTGCGCAGCTGTCGTGCGTCTGGCCGTGCTTCAAGTTCATTGACGATATCGGCGGTGCAAACCAGCACGGAACCGTTTTTGTATTTGAACTCAAAAATCATCGCCAGCGAACGGTTGCGGTGGAAGTTATCCACCGTCCGCACCGCAGGGCGCAGGGCGAGCGGCAAACAATCGATCCCGACCGAGAACGAGCGGTTCACCAGATCCTGCCATTGCCAATCGCTAAAGAATTCCGTCGGAAAGTCGGCGAGTGCCGCATTGGCCGGATCAATCAGCAGTCCCATGGTTTTCGAAATCTGCCGATGTTTCATCCGCGCATTCCAGAAGGTGCCGCTAAAGGTGCCGGGGATCGTATCTTTGATCTCCTCCGCGCTCGGCGCATAGACCACCCTCGCCCCGTCTTCGAGTGCGGCTTCGACGGATGCGTCCCATGTCGTGACAAACGTCACCCCTGCGGAAACATCGGCCTGATTGTGCTGCGGATACACCCAGAGCTTGTATCGGTTGACGCGTCCATTGGAGGCGCTAACCACCAGCTGCAAGGCCGTGGCTTGTTTGATCCCCCCGAGTGGGATTGTAATTTCACCCGCTGGCGAAAGTTGTCCGGTCGGCGCGTTCACCTCTTCAAGGCTCCCCGCAGCAACGAGCTGCCCGATTGTGTCGCGCAAGGACCATGCCATCTCGCCCGTAAAGTCAGTGGCGGAATAGTTTGAAATCTGGATCTTAGCCTGCAGCGTTTCGCTGGTATCCCAGACCATTTTCTCCATCCGCGCCATCGGCACAAAATCGGAGCAAAACTGACGGAACTCTGCTGGAGTGGTCAGTCCTTTCGATTCCCACATGGCGTTGATAATTCCGATCGGCGAAGTCCCCTGCCCCGGATAATCCTGCAAGGAAAGCAGCTGGAAACCAGTCAATTCCGGTGTGCACAAAATGGCTTCGATTTCAGCTTTATAGAGCAACAGGGTCAGCTTACCGGACGCGAGTGTGAAGTCGCTCGCCCAACCACCGAGCCCTTTATCGCGCAACTCCGTTTGAAAATCCTCATAGTTGTAGGCGCGCATCGCACCGTGATAACGCGTGATTTCGCGAAAATCGGGATACACGCACCACTGACCGTTTTCATGTGTAATCAGCGGCCGGTCTAACCCTTCCAAACGGCCAGTGAAGTCGAACGCGGATCCGTAGCGGGTGCCTGCCAGATTGAACGGCGCATAGCCTTTCACCGGCCCACCGCCCCATTTAACACCACAGAGATGCTCTTTACCGGTCCCCCAGGCACTACTGAAAAAGTCGTCTTCGCGATCTGGCGTCCACGGTTGCGTGGTCGCCGAATAGAGGTGGCGCGGATCGGTTTTCTGTCCGTAACGAACTTTTTGATGCAGTCGTTCTGTATGCCGCTCAATAAAGTCTGGCTCCCCCTGAGCGATCAGCTGCTCGTTGCCCATCGACGCGAGCATAAACGACGGATGGTTGCCGTAGTAGTCAATCATCCGCTTCAGCTCATCGGTCAAATACTGCGTCGTGACCGCATCCTCTTCGCGTTTCGTGCTCGGGCAGGAGGTGCCCGGCACTTCGACCTGCAGATAAAAACCGAGCTCGTCCGCCGCTTGAAACGCTGCATCCGGCGGACAGCAATTGTGGAAACGAAAATAGTTCAACCCGTAGGATTGCGCCGTAGCGATCTGCTTTTTCCAGGTGGCCACATCCATCGGTTCATGCCCTAAGATCGGGTAGAACATACATTCGAGTGTGCCGCGCAATGACAGGCGGCGCCCGTTCAGCATCATTTGGGTTCCGTCCGTTTTCAGCTCGCGCATGCCGAACTGAGTTTCAGTTTGCTGGCTGCCGAGCGCGAGCTTCAACGTGTACAGCACCGGATTAAACTCGCTCCACAGCTTCGCGTTTTTAATCGGCATCGAAAACTCAACCGTTTGCTGTTCGGCTCCGCTCAATTTAAATTCAGCCGTTTTCAACTGCCCGTTCACTGCAGCGGTGAGCTCGATGGTTTCCACCTTTTTATTGGCGTTCGCGATCAAGACTTTGACCTTGATTTCCGATTGTTGAATGTCGCTGAACACATCGGCTTTGACGATATGTGTTGTATCAAAAGCCCGCAGTTCAACTTTTCCGATCGCGCCGTTCCAGTTATGGACGAGGTGATGACCGCCGCAGTTCAGTTTAGCGCTCTTTTTCACATCCGTGGTCAGGTCGTAATGCGCCACCATCTCGTTGTCTCCCGGCGCCGGCCCGCGCCCTTTGCGGTTCAGGTTGTCGAACATAACAGTCAGCTGGTTTTTCCCTTTGTTGAGCAGAGGTGTCAGCTTGTATTCGTGGGGTGCGAGCAGTGAGTTGTGCGTGCCGACATAGTTGCCGTTTACCCAAACAAACGATTCCCAGCCGCAACGTTCCATAAACAAAACGTATTCCTTGGCGAGGTCGTCGATTTCAATTTCGCGCTGATACCAGATGCTGCCGCGATAGGAACGCGGCTCCGAAAAGTTGCCCATGTCCCGCTTGTTGCTGGTTTCGTCTTTCAGATTTTCGTGGTTCGTCCCCGGCAGCACACCCGATTCGCCGCTGAAGGTTTCCGCAAAATACTTCTGTTCAACGCCCTCGCCCTTTTCATCGACCCGCATCTGCCATTCGCCATCCAGCGGAATGGTTTTACCGAACGCGCTACAAACGAACATCAACAGTAAACCTGTGATTAACACTCTGTATTTTTTCATCTTCATATTCATGTTCCTCAGTTTCCTGCGCTTTCTTTATAAATAATAACTCCGCTCTCTTTTTCGTATCCATATGAGAGACCGTTTTTTGTCGCCGTCTTTCTGATAATAAAACCGATAGGTAGGTTCTCGTGACGTTCTCCCGTCAGCATGAAGTCGTCGGTACGAACGGTTACTTTCAGACCAGTTTCCTTTCGGACCCACTCAGCAAAGCGTGATAATTTAACATTTGGAATATTGACAGACCTTATGGCGCGAAGTTTCTCCATCACCTCTGGCGTCACGCTTTCCGTTGAACTTTCAGCTACCTTTCGGTCGGTTGGCTCCTGCGAGGGCCCCTCTAGGTTTTTCAAGTATTTCGCGAACAACTCCTCTCCGAGGATCTCCCGAACCTTCTGAGTATAGATAGCTCCTCTTTGACCCACTAAATCATTATATTGTTTTTCAAGTGCTGCCCGCTCCGCGCTGCCTTCCGGTGACGCTGCAACCTTGTTCCTCAACTCGGCACGCGTTCGTTTGTAATTCGGAGCATCCTCCCCTTTCCAGGCTTTCATAATCATTTTTTCTTTTTTATCGCTTAGCTCAAGACCCTCAAAGCCCGGATACCCCCGCTCTCCAAACCATTCCTCATGCCCATCTTCGGTCACGACCACCGTTTTCTCTTCTGGCAAATTATCAAGAACATGTCGGTCGCGCTTCGCAATTTCAGCCAGCTTTGCGTTCACACTTCCCCTGGAGACTCGTATCAGATCCGAGTCCGGTCCTTTCAAAGAAACCTGACTCTCTGAAACAACGTCAGAGATTACCGTGACGTGTTCCGTATCACTTGATGCGCTTACCAGATAGGGGTGTGCATCCTGCTTATTTTTTGTGAATTCATTCCCTGCCACACGGATACCAATGGTCAGGTATCCCTCTGCCTTACTTTTTCTAGGAACTCCATTAATACTAATGGCATGGTAGTTACCCGACTTGGCGCCGCCGTTTCCGGAAATAACATTCCGAGAAAATTCACAGTTTCGGGCGCCATGGACCAGAATAGCCTCCATGCCATTATCGCGAATTTCACACTCCTTAACCGTAATCGAGTCTATCAATTCACCGCTTTTCAGGCTGTCAACCGTCGCCATAGCAACACCCGCAAGTTTGTTGTTATAGCTTTTGCAATTTTTCAGGGTCACATTCTGAGCACCGCACATATTAAACCCCTCTTCCCCATTATCATGGGCAACACAATTTTCATAGAGGATATCATGGGGCGGCGCGCCTTTCCTGAAATGACTCGCCATGATATTAAACCCCTTGCCCTTGTTATAGGCGGAGACACAGTCGATGTACTTCACATGCCTGGAGGCATCGATCTGTATATGGCCTGATGTACTGTACATACCGGTACATTTTTCCAGGGTCAGATAATCGATCTCGAAGATGCCATAGGCCGACTTATTTCGGATAGAGTGGCAGTTGGTGAGAGTTACATTCTTCCCATTTTGAATATAAAAACCAATCGAATCAGAATCACGCACAGTGCAGTTTCCCAGCTTTAAGTTACTCACACCCCGTTGAAAGATCGCACCGCCTTTCCCGTCATAGAACTCACAATTAATGACCTGCGAATCCCGGAGCCCGCAAATATTTACCAACTGTGCCGTTTTTTCTTCTGGAATGTCATGACGACTACCATCAAATTTCAGATCCCGGATCACAAATTGGTCAATAGGGTTTTCTCCCGAGTAAGATATAATACAGCCCCTTCTTTGTATGGTCTGGTGATTCAACTTCAGGATTGCCCTTTTTTCAGGATCGCTGGCAAGGGTGATTTTTGACGCAACGGGGAGATTAAGAACGAGGTACGTGCCGGCTGGAAAAAAAACGGTCCCTCCGCTACCGGCAGCCTCCAGTATCACCTTGGAAATCGCAGCGGTGTCGTCGGTTTTACCATCCCCTTTGGCACCGTATTTCTTCACATCATATATTTCACCAAAAGCAACATTGGCAAAACCTAGAGAAGCAATCAGCACTATAACCATCGCAATATTCATTTTGAATGTATTCATTTTTTCCCTATTATTTACCCCCCTTTTTTACCTGCGATGTTAACAGTATAACTTAAGCCTATTTAGCGACGAACTGCGCCTCCCGTTCAAGGATTTCGAAGAAGATAATACAAGAGGTGCTGACATATTTGAGGCGCTGCTTTTCCGATTTTTCTACTTTGGCCTTGCGGCAATGATCGTTGAGTTCGTTGACGGCATCGATGAAGGGCTCGCGGTTATCGACATAAAACAGATAGTTGATCGCCATCAATTTGATGAACCAGTTGTCGTGCTGAAAATAGTCTTTTATTTTGCCTTCCGCTGCCGAGGTCTCGAAATTTTTCCACATCACCGCGGCGGCGGTTACGCCGGCGGGCGGATAGGCGTCGTTCATGACTCCGGCAATTTCTGCTTCGTACGGTGCCAAGTCCTGCTTGCTTTGCGACATCAAGCCCAACGCGGCCCAATAGCGCACAAAGCGGTTCGTGTCTTTCAGCAAGGCCACCTGTTTTTTAGTCACATCCGCACCGCGGAAACCAGAGAGCGACGCGGCCGCATAGACGTCCTCAATTGGATAGTTGTTATCATCCAAGCGAAACTCATAGGCAGTGCCCTCTTGGGACACCAAACCGATTTCGTATTCCGGCAATAAGTGCACATCACGCTCTGCAACCAGCTTGGCTTCAAGCTGTTCGCGCATCTTCTTCAGGCGCTTCTGCTGAGACGGCTCGTCGGCGAGGTTTTTTGTTTCCCACGGATCTTCTTTGATATTAAAGAGGAACTCCGGCTCGCGCGGAACGAAGAGGCTTTCCTGCAGTTCGTCCAATGCGCCTTCGCCCAAATCCTTGCGCATCTGCTGCATGATCTCGGAGATTTCGGTGTAGGACTTGTAGCGCGCTTCCGGCATATACGCCATGAAGTTGCGCGCGTAGAAGTAGTCGCCATCGCTCACTCCGCGCATCAGCCCGATTCCGTTGTCACAACGATCCGCGGAAAAGACCAGGTGATCGGTTGGCGGCGTGCGGTTTGCGCCCATCAAAATCCGCCCCTTCATGTGCTCGGGAATGCTTCCGCCCGCGAGGCTGATCAGCGTCGGAGCCAGATCTTCAAAACTGATCAGCTCGTCGGTCGTTACGCCGCCCGTGCCCCAGGGTGAGAGGTGCTTCCATTTTTCGGGGACCGAGATGATAAAGGGAACCTGATAACTCATATTGATCCCGTTCTGCTTTGCGCGCGGGATGCCTTCGCCGTGGTCGGCATAGAAAAAGAGTATCGTATCATCGCGCAGTCCGTCGTCTTCGAGTTTTTTGAGCAGTTCGCCGATACGGACATCCGTCAGTTTGATCGAGTTATAAACGCGGGCAAACTGCTTGCGCATTTCCGGGCTGTCTTTCAAAAACGGCGGCATCTCGAACTGGTCGTCGCGGATCATCTGCTCCGGTCCCAGGGAGCTCAGCACATTTTTTTCATACCAATCGAAGGGTTTAGACATCGTTCGGGATTGATGTGAATCGTTCTGATTGAAGACGCAGAAAAACGG
>CAZWZW010000116.1:0-3195 GCA_964639125.1 uncultured Verrucomicrobiota bacterium | reverse complement strand
TCCGGTTGCGTACGCATTCGTAAAACGCACCCCCTCGCGCGCCAAGCGGTCGATGTTCGGGGTGCGCGCATTTTTATCGCCGTAGCATCCAATAAAATGTGGCGATGTGTCTTCCATGGTAATCCAAAGGATATTTGGTTTTCCCGCCATAGGTTTTATTGTGTCTGCCATCGCTCCAGAGGACATCGCCCCCAAACAAAGTGCCATCGGTACCATTTTAGATATCATTCTTCTCATTTCTTATCCTTATAAAGTTAATATTTAGGTATGCAAATAATGTCGTTACGGCTTTTTCTTTTTTAACTTCCGCGCTTTCTTCTCTTCCGGTGACAGTTTCGCCTTCCCTTCCTTCTTCGGCTTTTCCGGCTCCAGCACTTCCTCTTTCGGCAGCCAGGTAGCAAGCTCCGCTTTGAGCGAGTCATACTCCGGATTGCTCGCAAGGTTTGTCCATTCATACGGATCTTTAGCGTTGTGATAAAGTTCTTCGTCGCCGTTTGCATAGCGGATATAGCGATGCGTTTCGGTGCGAACAGCGTGGTTCCCGCGGCCATGTGTGGTGATGGCGGGATAGGCCCAATCGGCATTCGGGTCTTTAAGCAGCGGGGTGATGTCGTGTCCGTTTACATGCTCCGGACGTTCAATACCGGCCAGAGAGCAGAGCGTCGGATAGAGGCTCATCAAATCGACCGGTTTGCTCGATTTGGTGCCGGCTGGAGTCATGCCAGGCACGACCCAAATATACGGCGTGCGCGCCGGCTCTTCCCATAGCGCGAATTTTTTCCAGCGCTGTTTTTCGCCGAGCGACCAACCGTGATCGGTCCAGAGCACGATGATGGTGTTCTCTTTTTTCGGACTTTTTTCGAGCGCATCGAGCAGGCGGCCGATATTCATGTCCGTGTAGTAAATGCAAGCAAGGTAGGATTGGATGGCCCATTCCCACTGATTATCGATCAGCATTTTAGCATGTGCTTTGATAGACAACATATTCTTGCCAGCGGGCGGCAGATCTTTGATGTCACCCTCTTTTATTACGGGCCGTTTAATAGATTCGAGCGGGAACGGTTCGTAATATTTTCGCGGCACAACGAAAGGCAGGTGCGGTTTATAGAGGCCGCAGGCGAGGAAGAACGGTTTGTCGTCATCGCGTTGCAGACGCTCAATAATATAATCGACCGCATGCCAATCGAGGAGGTCTTCATCTTTCAGATCCGGAAAAACTTTTTTATTAGAATAACCATCTGCGATCCCCACACCGGGTCCGTTCACTGAGTAGGGTGATTTATCTAAATACTCCGACCACTCTCCCTGATGGTAATTCATTCCATGATAAACCTTTCCGGCTCCAGCAACATGGTAGCCCTCCTTCAAGAACTGTGCGCTCAAGCCTTCGCCCGGTTTCTGAAAATCCATCCAGGCTCCCGTTTTGTTCATATAGAGCCCCGTCACCCACGGACGGCGCCCGCCCATGATAGCGGCCCGCGACGGGTTACACGCCGGCACGGCACATTGTGCATTCACGAAGGTCACCCCCATATCGGCAAGCCGCTGAATATTCGGTGTCTTCGCCTGTGGATTCCGGCCGAGCGGCTCAATCCAGTGATTCAAGTCGTCGACTGCGATAAAGAGCACGTTGGGCTTCTCTGCGATCGCCGAAAGGCTCAGCAACAGTGTGCCGATCAATAGGATTCTTTTCTTCATATTTTTCTCCTTTATCATACGAACATCGGCTTATTTGTGGCCTGCTTGCTCCTCTTTCAGTCGTTCAATTTCAGCCATCAGCGCCGCCCGCATTTTTTGGGTGACCGGTGCATATTCCGGGTGATCCGCTAGGTTGACCCGTTCGAAGGGGTCTTTTTGCAGATTGATGAGCTGAACCGGGTCGAAATAGTTCGGGTAATACTCGTCGGCGAGAAAACGCATACCATACCAGCCAACCCGACGCTCTTTCTTGGTCTTTTTAAAGATTTCGGTTTGTCCGCTCAGTACCGCCTTGCGGACCTTATCCGGTGCAAAGTATTCGATGTATTTATACTCATCTTGAATCAGGGCGCGTGCGTAATTGACTTCCAAGAGAATGGACTCGTGCCCCTCAAAGCGAGCGTCCCCGCATAGCAGCGGTGCAAAACTCTTACCATCGACCTTCGCTTCCTCAGGGATGCCGGCACCGACGACTTCGGCCAAGGTTGGCAGCAGATCGATGTTCGCGCACAGCGCATCCGTGCGCCACTGCTGTTTAAACTTCGCCGGCCAGCGAATGACACAGGGCACATGTGCAGCGCCATGCGGATTGTTTTTGGCGAGCTTCTGGTGGTCACTCAGATAAATAAAAATGGTGTTTTCGTAATTACCGGTGTCGCGCAATTTCTGTTCAATCGCACCCAGCGCATAATCCACCATCGTCAGACTGTCGGTCTCGTTCGGATTGCCGCCCGCGTCACGAATCTGTTGCCGCGCGACTTCGACGTCCGGCAAAACACCCGGAATCGTATCAAGCATGCCAACCGGAGTTTTGCGGCGCGCTGCTTCATTAAATCTGGTCCGTCCGGCCCCGGAAACGCCGTGTGGGTAGTTCACTGAAAAATAGAGAAAGAAGGGCTCGTCCTTGTTGGCTTCAAGGAAATCGAGGGCTCCCTCGGTGCACCAATCCAGGTTAAATCCTTTGACCTGTTTAGGGAAATATTTGGACTCGGCATTATCGAAATAGATCCGGTCGGCATAGTCGCATTGATACAGTTCTTTCACCTCACTCACGAAGTCCCAGTGGGCGGCCGCTAGTTCCGCTTCCACTTCCGGGCTTAGCGGATCTTGCTTGGTGTATTTCCTATACAGCGCACTCATTTTGTAATACCCGTCTTCGCAGTGCAACTTGCCGACAATGCCGGTGCGGTATCCGGCCGACTTAAACATGCCGGGCAGCGTATACTGCCCCTGCTTCACGTGCGGAGTCCAATCGATCAAGTGCACTGACTGCCCCGGCGCAAAATCGTTTTTCAAATTATACGCGGTCGAGGCATACTTGCCAGTGAGCAACGAGAAACGGCTGGGAGTGCAGACGGGCGAGGTGATGAAAAACTTATCAAAAACCAGCGATTGCTCCACCAGCGTATCGGTGTGTGGCGTTACAATCACCGGGAATTCAGGCTCACCGTCGGTCAGTCGTTCGGAGGACGACACCTGCATCAAATCGTAGCCCGC
>CAZWZW010000115.1:0-9704 GCA_964639125.1 uncultured Verrucomicrobiota bacterium | reverse complement strand
CCTGTTGGGCTAACACGGACGACCCATCAAAAGCCGTCCCGCAGCAGGGTTTCACCACAAAAAAACAAGAAGAACCATTTACTCTTGGATTGATCGTGCGGGTCACTTGAATAGCGTCCGTTGTTCGAGGGGGTAGGCTCCGTTTCAAAGTAAATATTGTTTCAGATATGCGGGCATCCCCGACTCGTCTGAACGGTTAGCCGGGTATTCTCGGCGTCATTCAATACATCCCGCCAAACCGGTTCGCTCTCGCCAAAAATGATGGACGTGCAGTATTTTTGAGCTTCGTGTGGCAGGGACACGGTCACATGCGTTCCACCCATCCCCACGGGCGTACCGGTTGCCCGGTAAGCCCGACAGGCTGCTAGCCTTCCGAATATACTTGAGGGCAAGATACACATCGAATCTTTGCTACAATAGTCGCTCTGGCAGACCTAGTTATTTGACTAGTAGATCCATTTACAGTGCGTCAGGTAGGTTACACACCGATATTCTAGAAGTCATGCAGGCAAAGAGGGCGCCATCAAGGATAAGTGTGTGAGCATGTAATTCCTTGAGCACGACAGTTTCGTTCTGACCGATTCCGGACCGGTGGAGCTGTGCGATCTATGAGCCTCGAATTGAATGGAGAGAGACTAATCCGTGTTTAAGAAATATTTTATCGCTATTTTGCTGTTGTTGGGGCTGGTTCAATTGGACTCATGGGCTAGGGGCAGCGACCCTGGGGTCGACTATGAGGGGATTTCTTCCCGCTACTATGAATTGTTGGTTGGCCATCATCCCGACTACAGCAATCCTGTTTTGAACGCGGCCTGGGAAACCCTGCTTGCGTCTGTCGAGGAGGCGCATGCTGATGCGGAAAGAATCCTGTCTCGTCCAAGCAAAGGTAGCTACGCCATTGCTGGCATGCCCAAGGCGGCGCAGAATGAGTTGCGTGATATTTTTGATATTTTGCCGCTGCTTGCCATGGGCTATCAGGTGGAGGGGATTGATAGTCCCTATTATCAGAATGCCGAAACGTTTGAGGTGGCGGTTGACCTGCTCAATCTGCTGTACGAGAAAGGCTTCAAACCGGGGTTTGAGCTGGGTATCGATGTGGCGGAGGCTCGAAACGATATGGAAAGCCTCGGGTTCTTTGGCTTCGGTGGCACGCTTTACAATCAGCTCGATGGTTATCCGGTTGCACTGTTCCTGTTGCGCAATGAGCTAAAGCAGGCCAATTTATTCGATCGTGAACTTCAGACGCTCGAATGGGTCAATCAGCTGTTTATTCCGGATGCCTCCAACAAGGTTCCCGGTGCAAAATTCCCCGGTTACAATTCGGATGGTTTCCGCAAGCTGACCCGGCTCTATTTTCCCTTTGTCCTTTTGCTGGAAAACGATGATCCGAATAAAGTTCGCTACTTTGAGCATTATCGAAAAATGCTGGCCAAGGGACTCGGAGTGGCGACCGGCTTTGCGGATACGTTCAAGCCCGATGGTCTCGGATACCACCATAAAGGTGTATACATCGGGGCCTACAGCCCGTCGACCTTCATTGACGCGGCGTTGATGGCATGGCTGCTTAATGACACTTCATACGCCTACACCGAGACTGAACTGGAAACCGTGTTGAATGCCTATCGGACGATGCGCATTATTTCGGGAAAATATGACACGGTGCAGGGCATAGCCGGGCGCTTTCCTTCGATCTCGTCGCCCATTCTGGAAATGCTTCCCGGGTATGCACTCCTGGGCACTCCGGAAAGCGATGCCATGTTCAGCCGTCTTTGGAATCCGGAACACCTGGTTGAGCGTGCTGACCTGCTGAAGCGCGCCCCGCGAAAGGGTATCGGCGTATTCCAGAAAATGGTGGAGCTTGGAAGTCGGAATATTGCTCCCGAAAAGGAACCGGAAGGATTCTGGACGTTCCCTTACGGTGGGTTGGCTATTCACCGGCGTGATGGCTGGATGGCCTGCGTAAAAGGGCAGAGCAAATATGTCTGGAACTATGAAAGCAGCAAGACGCAGAACCTCTACGGTTACCACGGCTCATCTGCTGCTCTCTCGATCTTTGCTGGTGCTTCAGAGCCCTCACGCAGTTCTTCGGGATATGCGCAGCCGGGTTGGGATTGGGAGCATATTCCCGGTGTCACAGCCCCAGTGCTCGGTCTCGATAAGAATAAGTCGGCGGAGCGTCAGTTGACGGCCTCCAGTTTTATGGGTGGCGTTGATCTTGATAACCGAAACGGGGTTTTTGCTGCCCACCATCAGTTTATTCCTGGCAAAAAGGCATACAAGTCAAACGGGGGATGTTATCCGAGTGGTGAGGGATGGTTGGAGGCCCGCAAATCCTATTTCTTTTTTGATGATGTGATTGTGGCCCTTGGCTCGGGCATCTCCGCACGAAAGGATGCCGGGGATGTACACACCACGCTGTTCCAAACGGCCGTTAACGAGTCGCCGAGAAAAACGAAGAACAAGTCGCTTCTCTCTGATGGGGTCGGCAACTTTTACTATGTTCCAAATACTGCCAAGCTGCGCACAAAGTCCGGTGAGCAGGAATCGAAAACCGATCGAAAAAAGCCATCAGCCGGCTTCCACACCAAGGCATGGTTCGATCACGGGAACAAGCCAAGGAATGATGGCTATGAATATGTTGTACTTGTTCAAATGGCCCTCGAAGATGCAAAACGCTTTGCGAATAATCCGGACTACCAGGTACTTCGCAAAGACAATCGTGCGCACATCGTTCAACATCCAACAGCTCAGCTGATCGGCTATGCCTTGTTTGAGGCTGGAAAGGTAGGCGACACAATCGTCGCCGAAGTCGATACGCCTTGTCTGGTTATGGTTGGCAAGGCAGATGAGGGATTGAAAATCAGTGTTTGCAATCCCGACTTCGGTCGAGTTCCTCTGGATCAATCCATCTCCTTGACTGAAGCAAAAGCCTTACCGCTGCTCTATGCAGAAAGCACACCTCAGCCCGTGCGAATCACGTTGCATGGAAAGTGGCAACCGGAGGCTGGAAGCAAGGTACAAATTGTAAGTCGGTCGGATAATGCAACGACGCTGGAATTCCCATGTATCGATGCAATGTGTGTACAGACCTATCTGCAAAGATCGGATCTGTAGGTCTGTTAGTCGCAAAAAAAGAGGTATGCGATGAAAAGAGGGAAACAAAAGACGGGAATCATATTTTTTTCAATACTCATGCTGGCCGGAGTTTCGAAAGGTGCATATTTCGAAGCCGAGGATGCATCGCTGACTGGGGTGTTGACTACGGTGAGCGCACCGGCTTCCCGTGGATATCGAACGACGGATTTTGGACAGTCGGGCGACAGCATCACCTTCAATAATGTTCCCGCTGCTACCTATCTCAAAATCCACTATTCACTGGGTGTTGCGGCCAGTCCGCTCAGCTATCCTGAAAATATGATTCGTCAATGCGGCGTCTATGTGGACGGCGTTCGCGTTGAGACCGTTACGTTTGATCCGACGAGTGATTGGGATAATGGATGGCAGGAAACCGTGGTGCCGATCAATACGACAGGGTCGTCAACCATCAAGCTGCAGGTCGATGCTTCCGATGCCACCGCCAATAAATCTTCCGGCGACGATTCATGTTCGGTGGACTATGTCGAAGTGCTGGACTATATCACGCTTCCGATCCAGAACCGCGCGTTCCGTCATGAAGATACGCAGTTTGGTTATTCGACCTTGTTTAATCGAAATGTACCCCAGTTTGATGTCAATAACCGCGCATACATCCGCGGCCGAAACATAGATGATCAAACGATCCCGGGCTATGTTCACGTCTTGCAGGATAATGGCACCTGGATTCAGCGCGATTTCTTCGGGGCAATCCAAAGCGTCTATCCGCAGTTTTCCAACACGGTCGACGGCGGTGGCGAAGATTATGATTCAACGGTGGTTTTCGATACGGACAACGATGCCTACCAGATTCTCAGAATGGACTCACCCAACAAGACGCTCCTGCTTTATTCCAAAGACCAATGTCAGACCTGGCAGATTTATGAGCTGCCGGACAAGGCCTATCGAATTGAGCGGCCGACCAACACCTCCAGGCTTTCCGGACCTCCGGCGCTGGTTTCCAAAGGCGGATCGGGCCAGCTGGCATTGAGCCTCACCACGATTACTAAATCCGGCGTCAATCTGGTTCTGTCAGGGTTAAAAACATTTACACCCAACAATACGCTGGGGATTAAATCGCACTCCGGCGGAACCCACCATGCGATTACGATCAGCAACAAGGTGCATCTGGTCTGGAGCGAAGATACAACGGGGTCGGTACCTATCAAGACCTGTACCTACAACAAAACGACCGACACCTTCAGCTCCACCGTCACCATTATGAATGCCCAACCCGCCGGGGACTCGCATGTGACACCGTCAATGGTGGTCGATAGCCAGGGCTATCTGCATGTCATCTCGGGATCGCATCAGGATAATCCGTTCTACTATGCCAAGTCGATCAATCCGGATTCCACCGCCAGCTGGAGTGCTCCCACGGCACTGTTGACCGGCGGTATGGATGGGCCCCCCAACATGACCTATCCTGCATTCATATGTGACGACGAAGATACACTGCACCTGATCTATCGAAATGGAAGAAAGAACGATGGTACCGATGCGACTACACTGTTCGGTGCTGTCGGAAACCAGCACAAATATATGGTGCATCAACGCAAGAAGGCAGGCGAGGCCTGGGAGACGGACTATAAGAAGCTGACCCGCCTCGTGGCTCCGGTGTTTTCGTCCTATGCCGGCTACAAGCAGAAGCTTACGATAGACAAGAACGGCAGCCTTTATCTGTCGTATAGCTATCACTCCAACAACACGAGCGAAGGTACCAAGAACTATCCGGATCCGGATGATGGCACGCAACTCTACAAGTATCGGGCGCTGCTCGTTTCGCACAACCATGGCGATACCTGGCATCTGGCCAAGACCGCCGACTTCCTCAGTTCGCTCAACAATGATGCCTTGCCGGCGAGTCCTACAGGCCTCGCAGCCGCGTCCAAAAGCAATGGTTCAATTGAACTGACGTGGTCGAATGTTTCGGGAACCTTTAATGTTTACCGCCGGAACTATTCGGGGGGACATGCAGTGCAGGTTGCTGCCGGCTTGGGCTCCAGCGCCTATGTGGATCCGCACGTAAACATGGGCGACACCTATTACTATGCGGTTTCCGTGGTCGGAACCAATGGCATGGAATCGCACTTGTCGAATGAAGCTGCTGCCACCTCAACAACAGTTTCGGTTGTCTTGGACTTCAACGCCGTGGCCGATACCTATCGCGACCAATACAGTCCCGGCAGCAACTTTGGCAGCGAAACAAGGATGAAGGTGCGCAACAACGGCTCCAAGCAACGTGACGGCTATTTAAAGTTTAACGTTTCCGGACTTCAAGGATCCGTCTCTTCCGCAACGCTGAAGGTGTATGCACAAACTGGTGTTGCAAATGTTATTGCGTCGAGCGTTGCCGACACCAGCTGGGGCGAGTCTACGTTGACGTGGAACAATGCGCCGGTCATTGGCGGTGCATTGGATACGGTTACTGGAGTATCAGCCGGACAATGGGTTGAGCTCGATGTTACTGCGGCGATCACCGGGAATGGAACCTACAGCTTTGCTGTGAGCACTTCGGATGGAACGAATGGGCGCGAAATTGCCACGCGCGAGACAGCCAACGATCCAGTGCTGGAAGTGAGCTATTCAAACCCTGTTTCTCCCTATGAGCAATGGAGTGATCTATACGGACTTGTCGGCTCCAACACCAACCTTACTGCAAACCCTGATGGCGATTCGTTGGACAACCTTATGGAATACGGCTTGGGTGGTAATCCCACTATTTCGGACGACGCGGCTCTTCTGCCGCAATATGCCATGGAGCAGGAGGGCGGCACCAACTGGGTCGAATATATTTATCGCCGCAGGTTGGATGCAGGGGATCGCGGTCTGACGTATGCATTGCAACTCACTTCCGATCTGGTTTCCGGTTCATGGTCGACCAACGGCTATGCCAAAATCGGCGCAGGAACAGTTGATTCCGACTTTGAATCGGTGACAAACCGCATTTCCACAGCAGGCAAGACGAACGAATTTATTCGGTTGAGTATTGAGATCAATGAATAAGACGTGAGGTAGAGTTGGGTGGGGTTCGGTCATTAGTACGACCGGTTTTCCGGTGTCATATTGATCAGGGAATCATTGATTAGTCTTCATGGCTTTACCGCGAATAAGCACTAATCAACACGAATTATGGAGAGGTTGTGAAACCTAGGCCATTCCTCAATCCAATGTGGTCTTCTGGAGGGACGACCTCCGCGTCGTCCTAGGACGGGACACGCGAAGCGAGGCCTCCGTAGGAGGCAATGAGGTAAAGCCGAGTGGCCGAGCCCGGCCCTCCAACTATGAAATACGGCATCTCAATTGAAAAATATTCTAGTGTCCATTCGCGGTTTATTCATCTCACTCATGAATGCCCAAAACAATATCTGGGTGGCGGTAGTGGAGCGGCTGTCTTTAACGCCGTGTATACGACGCTCGTGTATTTTTTCGACCCAATGACCTCACCTAGTTATTCGACTAGTAGACCCGCAAAGGGCGACCTTGGTACCGTATGTGAGAGATCGACATAGTCTCTACACAAACTAAAGGAGAAGGAGATACACATGAAAAAGAGAACATTATACACGGTGCTGGTTACTGCTGGTTTGGCAGGCATTGGACTGCAGGCCCAAGCGACGCAATATCGTTTCTTTGGGCTGGCAGATACAGCATTTGAAAATGCGAATAACTGGACCAACCAGACAACCTTACTTAATGGAGTGCCTGGTGCCGGCGATGAAGCACGTATACAGGTTCCCAGGACCTGTGACCTCACCACTGCAGTGGAAGTGGGTGCGTTGAACTATCGTGGAGCCGCCTCGAACGCGGTCCTGAATGTAAACAGCGGAGCTTCGCTCTACTCCAATGGATCGCAGTGGAATGGTCAAAACCGCGTTGGTGGTACTGGTGGCGGAATGGCCACACTGAATATTCAAAGCAATGCTACGGTCAACTTGACCGGAAATATTGAATTTTCGATGGCGGGAGGCGTAACGAGCACAGGAGTCGTGAATATTGCGGAAGGTGGAACCTTGACCGTTAATCAGCTGGATGGAATCAAGATTGGTGATAAACAGTTCGGGGTTGGGTACCTAAACCTGAATGGTGGATCAATGACATTCAGTAACATGTTCCGGGCCGGTAGTTTTTCTGGCTCGACTGGCATTGTGAATGTTACTGCCGGGTCGTTGGTCGGTATGACGACCAATTCAGAATTTCGCGTAGGTAATTCTGGTCCAAATACAACTAAAGGTTATCCAGCGACTTATGGTGAGCTGAACATAAGCGGTGGATCCGTTGTTCTCACGAATGAATTATTGGCTGTGGGACGTCAGGGTGTAGGGGTTTTGGACCTGTCCGGCGGCACGCTAGAAGCAGAAGAGATCGCCTTGGGTGCTATTGGCGGTGGTGATGGTACATATACTCAATCGGGCGGCACCAATTTATGTGCAGACTTCAAAGTGGGTCGTCAAGCAGGTGCTACGGGTACAGTGACCATCGCAGACGGATACGTGGACACTTCGAAGCTGCGCGTAGCTGACGATGCATCTATCGATGCGACGCCTCATTCCGTGGGTACATTCACGATGAATGGCGGATTTGTTAAGGCTGGAGATTTCTTCATGGGAGCAGTTTCCAATGAAGGTCCGGTGAGTACAGTTGTACTCAATGGCGGGGAGTTGCAAGTTACCGAAATCAAGGCGGATTCAATTGGATTTTCCGGCAACGAATCCTTCCACATTGAAGGCGGTGTATTCAAGGTGCGTCATATTGGAAGCGGCAGTAACAATGTTGCTGTTGTTGAGCAAATGATTGCCAGCAACGTTCTCACTTGGGCGCAGGCCCCGCTCCTGAGCGGTCTCGATCCTGCCGATGCCACTCAAAGCTATACCAACGGAACCGGCGATATCCTGTTTGCCGATACGGATGGATCACTTTACAGCTACTTCTGGGCGAAAGCCGATGTTCCTGATTACTTAGGCGATTGGGTTGCAGCAAATGGTTTGACCGGTAGCGATACCAACCTTACCGCAAACCCGGATGGGGATGACATGGACAACCTCATGGAATATGCCCTGGGTGGAAACCCGACCAGCGGTGGCGATACCGTCAAGTCCAGCTCCATGTATGAAGAAGGCGGAACTAACTGGTATGAATATATTTACCAACGTCGTCTCGATCGCGGATTCCGCGGCCTGACCTACAAGCTCCGGAACACGGATAATCTGGTGTTTGGTGACTATACCAACGAAGTCCAGCAGGTAGGTATCGGTCCAATTGACGCCGAGTTTGAAGCGGTAACCAATCGCATTTCGACCGATGGACAGAGCCAGGAATTCCTGCGTCTGAAAATCTTCCTGAATCAGTAATCATATTTTAATGGTCCCCGGCGAAAGCCGGGGTGTTTAAAAACAAAAGGAGAAACAAATGAAAACACGTAAAATTATAATGACAATCAGTGCGGTTGTCATGACAGGCATGCTTGCCAATGCCGCATTAACCCAGCCGTCCGGATTAACCGTCTTGAACGACTGGAACTTTAACGGTGACGGCGCGGTTGGCGGAACAGTGGATTCCGGAAGCAGTGCAACGGACTGGATCAATAATAATACGGCCTCTACGATCAGCAGTATGGGTTTGGACAGTGTCAATTCGTACTTCACGACCAACGGAGCGAATGATCGTCTGTTTGTTGACACAGCGTCGGGTAGTGGTGAGTTGCAGTTTATCACCGATGGAACCGGTGTTCAAAAATTCAAGCTCGGCCTGGGTGCAGTGGCAACCAGCGGTTTCTTTGAAATGTCCGGTAAATTCGCGAAGACGGCCGGAACCGGTACCACCGTCAATACACGCTTGTCATTCCAGGATGCAGCCAACAACGAGTTGTTCCAGTTGCATATTAACAAGCACAATCGACTGCGGCTTAATGTTGGTGGTACAGACGTGGTTGATACTACCTTGTCGACTGCGGGCATTAAAGATGGTTTCAATACCTATCAGGTAGGTTGGGATAACGGCTTGATTGGCCTCTACTTTGGTGACGAAGGCGGATTGGGAACTGAAACGATCGATACAGGTATCACGCTGGCTGGCAGTACTGCTGTAAGCCATATTCAGTTTATCAGCGGCAAGGCTTCTGGTACGCATGGATACACGAACCAGATCGAAAGCATGTCCGTTGCTGCTATTCCTGAACCGGCCACGATGGGGCTGGTGGGCGTCTTCGCTGGTGCTACATTGTTCATTCGCCGTCGGTTTATGGCCAACTAAAACACCTCCTCTATTGGTGTGATGATCGAAGCCCGGAAGCAATTTGCTTCCGGGCTTTTTTGCGTTTAGGGCGCATGTGCGGAGAAAGTGAAAATATATGGGTGTAGCCGCGATCCACTTGTCCCTCCGTAGCCTCAGCGAAGGGGGATGATCGCGGAACCTATGGAAAAGTGAAGGCGGGATCATGGCTCCCGCCCTACAAAGCCCATGGCGAAATTTCCCGAAAATTGACCATGAACTCTTTTTTCACCTCTAGTGCTTTGACCTAGTTGTTCGACTAGTAGGCGCACTTCCGTGGATCTAGTAAATTTTACTAGCTC
>CAZWZW010000114.1:0-9848 GCA_964639125.1 uncultured Verrucomicrobiota bacterium | reverse complement strand
AAAAAAACCCACTTGACTAAATCACACAAAACACTACCGTGTTTCTCATATTTTATCATTGAGAGCGGCGTGAGGGAACTGGCCCGGTGATCGCCCGGCAACCTGGAAGGTAAGGTGCCAAGGCCAGGCTTTGCAGCGCAAAGTAACGATGTGTTCCCTGATTTACAGGGGAAATATTCGATATCTTTCCTCAAAGTATCCCTTACCCGGAAACAGGTAGTAGAACTGAAAGGAAAAGACCCATGAGCAAACTGGAAACCCAATGCCTTCACGCCGGATATGAATCGGCAGAAGCCACCACCCACGCCCATGCTGTACCGCTGTATCGTACTGCATCGTATCGTTTTGACAGCACTGAACATGCTGCCAACCTTTTCACGCTTAAAGAGCTCGGAAACATTTACACCCGTCTGATGAACCCGACCACCGACGTGCTCGAACAGCGGGTTGCCGCCATGGAAGGCGGCGCGGCAGGTCTGGCCGTTGCTTCCGGCACCAGCGCCATCTTCTACAGCATCATTAATCTGGCCAAGGCGGGCGATGAAGTAGTGGCTGCCAACAATCTTTATGGCGGCACCTATACCCAGTTTAACGACATTCTGCCTTCCATGGGCATCAAGGTGGTCTTCGTTGACCCGACCGACCCGCAAAACTATGAAGCGGCCATTACCGATAAGACCAAAGCCGTCTATGCGGAAAGCATCGGCAATCCGCTGCTGGACGTGGTTGACATTCAGGCTATTGCCGATATCGCACACGCCCATGGTTTGCCGCTGATTGTTGACAGCACCTTTTCCACGCCGGCGCTCACCCGACCGATGGAACACGGTGCGGATATCGTGGTGCATTCGCTGACCAAATGGCTCGGCGGACACGGCACCGGCATCGGCGGTATCGTGGTCGATTCCGGCAAGTTTGACTGGACCACCGGCAAGCATCCGCTTCTGTCCGAACCGGAGCCGAGCTACTGGAACGTGAGCTTTGCCAAGGATCTCGGCGATCTGGCTCCGCTTGCTTATATTCTGCGTATGCGTTTGATTCCGCTCCGCAACCTCGGAGCCTGCATTTCTCCGGATAACGCCTGGATGGCTTTGCAGGGTATTGAAACCCTTCCGCTGCGCATGGAGCGTCATTCCGAAAATGGGCTGGCCGTGGCCAAGCACCTCAAACACCACGACAAGGTTGAATGGGTACGTCATCCGGCCCTCAAGGGTGATCCGTCGCACAAACTGGCGCAGAAATATCTTCCGAACGGCGCGGGCGGCATGGTGATCTTTGGCATCAAGGGCGGCGCGGAAGCCGGTAAAAAGTTCATCGAAAACCTCGAACTTTTCTCGCACCTTGCCAATGTGGGCGATGCGCGTAGCCTGGCTATTCATCCGGCCACGACCACGCACTCGCAGCTGAGCGAAGAGCAGCAGGCGGCTGGCCGCATTACGCCGGATCTGGTTCGTCTTTCTGTTGGGCTTGAACATATCGACGATATCCTGTCTGATATCGACCAGGCTTTGGCGAACGTTTAAGAAATATCACGGCCATCCCTGCGGGGATGGCTTAAAGGATGGAATGGAAGTAAGAAGCAAGTTTTACACCTATGGTGAAGACGCCGAATCCCGCCTCGTGTTACACGATGGGCGGGATTTTGGTCCTGTCACCCTGGCCTACGAAACCTATGGCACTTTGAATGAAAAAAAGGACAATGCCGTCCTGATCTTTCACGCTTTGTCGGGGTCGCAGCATGTCTGCGGGTTCAACCCCGAGGTGCCGGAAGTGGGCGAACGCTGGAATACGGAGTGTCAAACGGGTTGGTGGGACGATTTTGTCGGCCCCGGAAAACCGGTGGATACCGACCGGTTTTTCGTGGTGTGTGCAAACTATTTCGGGGGCTGCTACGGGAGTACCGGACCCTCCAGCATCAATCCCGAAACCGGTAAGAAATGGGGTGGCGACTTTCCGCATATTTCCTTTGGCGATATTGTTGATTCCCAGATCCCGCTCTACAATAAGCTGGGCATCGAAGAATTCCATGCCGCCATCGGCTCCTCGCTCGGCGGCATGCTCGTCATGAACTTTGCGACGCGTTATCCTGAAAGGGTCGGCCGCGTGATTCCGGTCGCCTGCGGTATTGAGTCCACCACCCTGACGCGCACCCACAATCTCGAACAGATTCTCGCGATTGAAAACGACCCGAATTTTAACAACGGGCACTATTATGATGGCCCGCCCCCGTTGCGGGGCCTTGCTTTGGCCCGCATGATTTCGCACAAGACGTTTGTGTCGCTCCATGCCATGGAGGCCCGTATGGTCGATAAGTGCGAGCAGGAGCAGGACGAGTTTTCGTGGTATAAGATCAAGACTCCACTTGAATCCTATATTCTGCACCAGGGCCGGAAATTTCTTCGTCGGTTCGATGCCAACACCTATCTTTATCTCGTCGCCGCCTGGACAAGCTACCACCTTGCGCGCGACTTCGGTACCAAGGACTATGCCGATGTGTTCCATGGATGTGCTCATCAGGAATACCTGGTGTTCAGCATCGATTCGGACTGCTGTTTCTATCCCGATGAGCAGGAATATCTTTTCGAAAAACTTCAGAAATACGGCATAAAATCTGAATATATCTGCGTTTCGTCCGACAAGGGTCACGATTCGTTCCTGCTGGAACCCGAACTTTACGCCGAATCCATCCGGAACATGCTCGAAAAACCGTAGACTGACGCGAAGCCACGAAGTTTGAATCATCGGCCTCTGTGTCCTTTGCGCCTTGCGAGGTATATACCGCAGGATACAACGAACTGACACCCTCAGCGGCTTTGTGTGACAACTTTTCATAGGAGTAGTGAAATGATTATTGTTCTATCCCCATCCAAAAGTATGGATATGGACGCGGCGAAGGGTACCGGTTTTTCCCAACCGGAGTTTCTTGAACAATCCGGGGAGCTGGTTTCAAAAGCCCGGAAGCTGTCGATCACCGAACTTAGGGATTTTATGGGAGTCAGCGAAAAACTGGCCTCCCTGAACCACCAGCGCTTCAAGGACTGGAAACCGCCTTTTTCCATCAACAATGCCAAACCGGCCGTCCTTGCCTTTGCCGGCGATGTCTATGACGGACTTGATGCCAAGTCATTAAACAAGCGTGATATGACCTTTGCACAGAAGCACCTGCGCATCCTGTCCGGCCTCTATGGCTTGCTTCGTCCGCTCGACCTGATCCAGCCCTATCGTCTTGAAATGGGGCGCGCGCTTGAAACACGCCATGCCAAAAACCTCTATGCATTCTGGCGAGAAACCATCACTGAAGAGCTAAACACGACCAACGCAGGTCCGCTCGTAAATCTTGCCTCGCAGGAATATTTCAAGGCCATTGACAAGCGTAACCTGAACAAACAGATTATTACCCCGGTGTTCAAGGATGAGAAAAACGGAACGTTCAAGATCATCAGCTTCTATGCAAAGAAAGCACGCGGAAGCATGGCCCGCTTCATCATTCAAAACCGGATCGACGACCTCAAAGGGGTGCAGGAGTTTGCCTTGGATGGCTATGCCTACAGCGAGGCGCTATCTAAACCCGACAGTCCCGTCTTTACACGCCCGGAATCATACGGCAGGAAAGCTCGCAAACCGAAAACCTTGTCTTAACGCAGCAGGTTGTTGATGGCCTCGAGTTTTTCGGAACCGGGGCAGAGCGTGGACTCGTCGAGATTGCGCAGGGGCGTCTGGGTGGTGTTCATGGTTTCATGAATTTCCTGCGATTCGGAATCAATGAAGAGGATTCCGGTGAGCACCTTGTCCTGGGCCTTGTATTCCTGCATCAACGAGAGCGCGGAGCTCCGGCTATGGATGTCGTGCTTGGATTCAAGTTTGTGCAGGTTGAGGACGGAGCCGTCGTGCATGGTTACCAGTTCATCGGTGCCTTCATCGTAGTCGGCGGTGATTTCCGTGGCAGGCGGCACATAATCTACCGTGTTGGTGGAGGCCATGTGCTGGCGGATATAGTCGTAGGCCTTGGTCGATCCGGGCACGTTGTTGAACGTGACACACGGTGAGATGACGTTGATGAATGCAAAGCCTTGGTGGGCAATGGCGGCTTGGATGATCGGGATAAGCTGTTGCTTGTCGCCGGAAAAGCTGTTGGCCACGAAGGTGGCTCCAAGCTGCAGGGCAATGGCGCACAGGTCGATCGGTTCCAGTGCGTTAGGCTCGCCTTTTTTGCTTTTTGAACCGATGTCGGTCGTTGCGGAGTCCTGTCCTTTGGTCAGGCCGTACACGCCGTTGTTTTCGCAGATGTAGATCATGTTGACGTTGCGGCGGACGGCATGGACAAACTGCCCCATACCGATGGATGCGGTGTCGCCATCGCCGGAGACGCCAATATAGAGCAGGTCGCGGTTGGCCATGTTTGCGCCGGTGGCAACGGCGGGCATGCGGCCGTGAACGGAGTTGAAGCCGTGCGAGTTCCCTAGGAAGTAGGTGGGCGTTTTCGACGAACAGCCGATGCCGGAAAGCTTGGCAACGCGGTGGGGAGGAATCGACATTTCAAAGCAGGCATCAATGATCGCCGCGCTGATGGAGTCGTGGCCGCAGCCGGCGCAGAGCGTGGAGACGGCACCCTCATAATCCTTGGTGGTGTAACCGAGATCATTGGTTGGAAGGTTGGGATGGCGAAAGCCTGGAACGGCATAACTCATGGTTTGTGTCCTGTTTAATGGTTGTTGTGATTGCGGCCCGGTGAGGTGGTGCTGCGTAGAATCCAGTCGCGAATTTGGTGGCGAATGAATCGGGCGGTGATCGGGCTGCCGTCATAGTGCAGAACGGAAACCAGCTTCTCGGGGCTGAAGTCGAACTCATTAATGAGCAGCGAGCGCATTTGCGCATCGCGGTTTTGCTCCACGACGAAGACATATTCGTGTTGTTCGATGAATGCCTCTATCTCATGGTTGAAAGGCAAGGCCTTGATGCCGAGGCTATCGAGTGAAATGCCGTGAAGTTCATCGAGATGGTAGAGCGCTTCGAGCGTGGAGGCTTCGCTGGTTCCATAGTAGACCACGCCGACCGTGCAGGGCTTGTTGGTTTTGCGGATGACCGGGGAGGGCACATTGCTTTTAGCGGTATCCCACTTCTTGAGCAGTCGTTCCATGTTGGCAATATATTTTTCGCCCGATTCGGTATAGACCGCATATTCATCCTTGGAGGTTCCGCGCGTAAAGAAGGAGCCTTTGGTCGGATGGGTACCGGGATAGGTGCGGAAGGGAATGCCGTCGTTGTCCACATCGAGGTAGCGACCAAAGCGCTTGTCCATCGCTTCGAGATCGGCTTCGGTGAGTACCTTTCCGCGGTCATATTTGCGTTCGTCGTCCCATTCGAGCGGATCAGACATATTGTCGTTCATGCCGAGGTCGAGATCGGAGAGTACGATGACGGGAGTCTGGAAGCGTTCGGCCAGATCAAATGCGGCGGCCGTCAGTTCGAAACATTCCTTCGGAGTGGAAGGGTACAGGCAAATATGCTTGGTGTCGCCATGCGAGGCGTACGCACAACTGAGCACGTCTGATTGCTGTGTGCGGGTCGGCATGCCGGTTGAGGGACCGGCCCGCTGCACGTTGATCAGCACCGATGGGATCTCCGCAAAATAAGCGAGCCCGAGAAACTCGCACATCAGTGACACACCGGGACCGCTGGTGGCGGTGAAGGCGCGCGCGCCGTTCCACGATGCGCCAATCACCATACCGATGGCCGCCAGCTCATCTTCGGCCTGAACAATGGCAAAGTTCTTTTCCCCTGTTTCGGAGTCGACGCGCATCTGGCGGCAATATTTTGAAAAGCTGTCAATGACGGAGGTGGAAGGTGTGATGGGATACCAGCCCGCCACGGTGGCCCCGCCGTAGACTGCGCCGAGTCCGCAGGCCGAATTGCCGTCCATCAGGATTTTGTTGCCAACGTTGTCCCGTTGTTTGATGCGGAAGGCGATAGGGCAGCTGTAAAGCTCTTTCGCGGTATTGTAGCCCATTTCCAAGGCTTGCACGTTCGGGGCAATCAGCTTTTCCTTGCCTTTGAACTGGTCGCTGATCAATCCTGTGAGGACGTCCAGTTCCATGTTGAGCAGGGCGGCTACCGAGCCGACATACATAATGTTGCGGAACAGTTGTCGCTGTCGTTCATCCTGATAGGCTTCGCGGCACCGCTCCATGAATGGGATGCCGATAAAATCGATATCATCGCGAAGGAGTCGCTTATCGATGGGTTTGGAGGAATCGTAGATAAAATATCCGCCCTTTTCCACTTCGGCAATATCACGTTCCATACTCTGCGGATTTACACTCAGCATGATGTCGATGCCGCCGCGCCGCCCGAGAAACCCGTTTTCGTTGATGCGCACCTCGTACCATGTGGGCAATCCCTGAATGTTCGACGGGAAAATATTTTTCGGGCTGATCGGAACGCCCATGCGGAAAATCGCTTTTGAAAACAGGCGGTTGGCGCTGGCCGATCCGGTTCCGTTCACGTTGGCGAATTTAATGACAAACTGATTGGTAATGATATCGCGCTTCATTATTGAATTCCTGCTTTTGTAACCATGTAGAGAAATTTTTGCATATCCCAGGCCGCGGTGGGGCAGCGTTCTGCGCACAGCCCGCAGTGCAGGCACACATCTTCGTCTTTCACCATCACCCGCCCGGTCGGCAGGTCGGTCGAAACATAGATATCCTGAGAAAGGTTGTAGGCGGGAACTTTCAGCTTGCGCCGGAGTTCGGCCTCTTCTTCGTTCTCGGCAAACGACAGGCAGTCGACGGGGCAGATATCGATGCAGGCATCGCACTCGATGCACTTCTCGGTGGTGAAGACGGTTTGGACATCGCAGTTGAGGCAACGCTGGGCTTCCTCGAACGCGGTGGCAACATCAAAGCCCAGTTCCACCTCCATCTTGCGGTTGCGGAGTGCCTTGGATAGATCGGCGTGGGGAACGGGTTTTCGTGCGTCCTCGGAGACGAGGCTGGCATAGCTCCAGTCGTGGATGCCCATCTTTTGGCTGATCAGATTGGTTCCGGGATCGGGACGCTCTTTCAGGTCGTGGCCGTTGATCATCATATCGATCGATAACGCGGCCTGATGGCCCTGGGCCACGGCAGTAATAATGTTTTCGGGCCCAAACGCGGCATCGCCGCCAAAAAAGACTTTCGGGTGGGTTGAGCGGAAGGTCACCGGATCCACCACCGGCATATCCCATTCGCCAAATTCCAGCCCCAGGTTTTTTTCAATCCACGGGAATGCATTTTCCTGACCAATGGCGATCAGTACATGGTCGCACGCAATGAAGACTTCTTCGTCGGTGTTCACCAGCGTGCGCTTGCCGCTTTCATCGTGGATGGCTTCGACCTTGTCGAACAACATGCCGACCAGTTTCCCCTCTTCGACCACATAGGCCTTGGGGTTGTGGTTTTCGCGCATGGGGATGCCTTCTACGCGGGCATCCTCGATTTCCCACGGCGAGGCTTTCATTTCGTGGAGCGGGCTGCGGATGAGCACATTCACTTCTTCCGCTCCAAGACGGATCGCGGTGCGGCAGCAGTCCATGGCGGTGTTTCCGCCGCCCAGTACGATCACTTTTTTGCCAATGGTGGTGATGTGTTCAAACGCCACATCGGCGAGCCATTCAATGCCGACGCGGATGGCTTTGGTGGTTTCTTCTGAAAATCCCGGCAGTTCGAGTTTACGACCGCGAGGGGCGCCGGTGCCGATGAATATGGCATCATAACCCTTATCGAGAATACTCTTCAGGCTGTCGACATAAGTATTGAAGATTTGGGTGACACCCATATCGAGGATATAGTTTACCTCTTCGTCGAGCACTTCCTCCGGCAGTCGGAAGGAGGGAATCTGGCTGCGCATAAAGCCGCCGGCCTTGGCGTGTTCGTCATAGAGGTCGCATTCGTAGCCCAGCGGCATCAGGTCGCGTGCGACGGTCAGCGAGGCGGGGCCGCCACCGATCAACGCCACGCGGTGACCGTTTTTTTCTTTAGGAATGGCCGGAAGGCGATCCTTGATCTCTTCCTTAAAGTCGGCACAGACTCGTTTAAGGCGGCAAATCGCCACGGGTTTGTCCTCAACGCGGCCGCGGCGGCAAGCCGGTTCGCAGGGGCGGTCGCAGGTTCGGCCAAGGATTCCCGGGAAAACATTCGATTCCCAGTTGATCATGTAGGCGTCGGTGTAGCGTCCGGCGGCAATCAGCCGGATATATTCCGGCACTGGCGTATGGGACGGGCACGCAAACTGGCAATCGACAACTTTATGAAAATATTCCGGGTTTTTAACATCCGTCGGCTTCACGCTTATTTCTCCGATTTCTTTGCTGAGACAAATAGAGGGATAATCCGATCCGCATTACCGGCCTCAGTGAGCTTAAGGCAATATAAATCACAGTCGTTTGACTATTTCAGCATTAAAATACTTAAATCGTACAGTTTTTATCCTCAATCCATTTGGGGTTGGTCGCGTGGCCTTGCAATGGGTTGCCGTGTGTGCACAAAAAAACACCCCGCAGCTGCGGAGTGTTTGTCATATCTTTCAATGCAAGGGTCTGTTTACCAGCTGGCTTTGGTCATGCCGGGGATTTGCCCCTTGGATGCCATTTCGCGCAGGGTAATACGGGAAAGAGCGAACTTCCGGTATACGGCGTGCGGACGACCGGTTACGGAGCAGCGGTTCATGATGCGGTTGGGGTTGGCGTCCAGCGGAAGCTTGCGCAGCTTACGGATTGCCAGCATACGATCTTCCGGAGCGGTTTCCGGATTGCTGATGGTCTTTTTTAGTTCCATGCGGCGTTCATAGTACTTGGCGGCGCACTTAATGCGCTGCTCGTTCTTCACGATCATGCTTTTCTTGGCCATAAATTTGTAATTCCTTTTGTTGAAAGACCCGTGGATAAAACATAAACAGACCTGCTCACGCAACACAAAAGGATGAAAAAAACAGCCCCTTTTGTGCGTTCGAATCCCCTCGCCAACCACCATGCCTGCGCTTTTAGTCTTGAATGCCGCCTTTGGAACCGTATTTTTAAGGCCATTCGAATATAAAAACCGACGATGTATGGAGATTTATTATGTCAGATACAAAAGATTTAGGAACTGCCACGCTCACCTTCGGGGACAAAACGATTGAGCTTCCCGTGTTTGAAGGGTCCGAGCGGGAGGCGGCGGTTGATATTCGTGCCCTGCGCAAGGAAACGGGCATGATTACCTACGACCCCGGGTTCGTTAACACCGGTTGCTGCAAAAGCGATATCACCTATATTGATGGGGAAGAGGGCATTCTGCGCTATCGTGGATACGACATCAACGATCTGGCGGAAAAGTGCGAGTTTATTGATGTGGCCTACCTGCTGGTGCATGGCACGCTGCCGAACAAGCAGCAGCACGCGGAGTTTTCCGCCAACCTCAATACCCACTCTTTGCTTCACGAAGACATGCGGCACTTTTTCGGCAACTATCCCGACCATGCACATCCGATGGCGACGCTCTCGGCCATGGCGGTTTCCCTGTCGTCTTTCTATCCGGAACTGGAGGACACGAGCAAACAGGAAAACATTGACTACAAAGTAACGCGTCTGCTTTCCAAATTGCGTACCATTGCAGCATTTTCGTTTAAGAAGTCCCAGGGCCACCCGATTGTCCATCCCCGTCACGATCTGAAATATTGTGAAAACTTCCTGAACATGATGTTCAGCACACCGGTGAACAATTATGAGGTCGACCCGGTGGTGGCGAAGGCGCTGAATAAATTGCTGATCCTGCATGCCGATCACGAGCAAAACTGCTCGGCATCGGTCGTGAAGATGGTGGGGAGTTCCGATG
>CAZWZW010000113.1:0-9899 GCA_964639125.1 uncultured Verrucomicrobiota bacterium | reverse complement strand
GAAACAGGATGCGCGAGCGGGCGGCGGGGTGGTTGTAGAGAGAGAGGTGGGGGGTGAGGTGGGCAAACGACTGGGGCGCGGATGCGGTGGCCGCGCTTCCGCCGATTTATCCGGCCGGATTGCCGGCGGAGGGGATCATTGAATATTTCAAGGCCTTGGAGGCGGTCGCCGAGGTGCCGTTTATTCTCTACAATTTTCCGAAGCATTCGGGCAATGCCATCACGCCTGAAATCCTGAAGGCGGTGCCGCATTATGCCATGAAGGATTCGGCTCAAGACCTGACGCTGATGGAGCATACGCCACACTATTTTGTGGGCAGCAGCACCAACATCTACGGCCCGGTACAGCAGGGGGCGGCTGGGTTTGTCTCGGCGACGGCCAACGTGCGGCCGGAGCTCTACTCCGCAATGGACATGCTGGTCGTGGCCGCTAAGGTATCGGAGGCCGCCGTGATGCAGGAGGAGGTTCGAGCGTATAGCGCCCGGTTTAGTTTAGGCGGTGTGCCGGCACTCAAGCAGGCACTTGCCTGCAAGCTGCCTGGATATCCGGTGCATGTTCGCTGCCCGTTACGATCCGCTTAGTTTGTCGCGTGGTTCCTGGCAGGCGGGACGCCTGCGGTACGTATCGCCGCCGTCTCGGCGGCCTTGTGGTGCGACAAAACGAATCGAAAATGCTCTAGATCCGACACATTTCCTTGAAGTCGGAAACGCGGGCTTCAATTGCATCGCGGTTGATCCGTTTAAGTTGCTCAAGGCTGAATTCTTCGACGCCGAAAGAGGCCACGATGCTGCCATAGACCATTGCCTGGCGAATCGCTTCCTTATCCGTTTTACCGGAGGCGGCGAGAGCGCCCATCAGACCGCCGGCAAAGGTGTCGCCTGCGCCGGTGGGATCCTTGAAACTGTTGAGCGGGTAGGCATGCAACAGAAAGACGTCGTCTTTTGTGAAGAGCATGGATCCGTTGCCGCCTTTTTTGATCAGCACATATTCCGGGCCGAGTTCGAGCAGCTGCTGGGCGGCTTTGGTGAGTGTAAGCTCTCCCGTGAAAAGCTGTGCTTCGGATTCGTTGAGCGTGAGCATGTTGCACTTTGAGATAACCTTAACGAGGTCTTCCTTGTCGATATTGATCCAGAGATCCATGGTATCGATCAGGATAAATTTTGGATTGTTCACCTGCTCGAGTACGTGCAGTTGCAGTGCGGGGTGAATGTTGCCGAGGAAGAGGTAGGGGGCATCGCGGTAGTCGGCCGGCAGTTCGGGGGAGAAGGTTTCAAACACGTTCAGCTCGGTGGAGAGCGTGCGGCGGTTGTCCATGTTTTCTTCGTAAACCCCGGACCAGCGGAAGGTTTTTCCTTCGACGGTCTGCAACCCTTCGAGGTCGATATTCATATTTTTCCAAGTATCGAGGAATTCCTGCGGGAAGTCGGTGCCGACCACGCCGACCATACCGGTGTGGGCGAAGAACGAGGCCGCGGCACAGGCATAGCTGACGGAGCCTCCGAGGATTTCCTCGTGCTTTTCAGCAGGAGTTTCGATGGTGTCGATCCCAATGGATCCAACAATGGTCAGGTCAACGGCAGGTTTGGTCATGGGTGAATCACTCCTTTAGGTCGTTCTATATTTACAAATTATCATTCGTTGCACGAATGGCTCTTGGGGGTTAAATGGCATAAAAAATAGTGGCGATGCCCGCTGCGGCCGCCAGATAGGTTTGAAGATCCCTGGCGGCAAAGGCCAGCGGATCATCCCTCATTTTTCCGCGCCAGGCGAGATACCAGATCCGCGTAATCCAATAGAGCAGCAGGGGGCAAAAAATCCACAGCAGGGCCGGTCTCGAGTAGAGTTGGGCCACTTTTTCGCTGTTGAGGTACAGCGTGAAAACGAAGGTGGCAATATAGCCGCTGGCTGCGCCGAATGCCAGCAGCAGGGGCTGGTCGGAAACCTGATACCCGCGCTCGCGGAGGGGGTTGTCGGTCTCGCTGGCCTGCTGTATTTCGCGAAGCTCTGCCAGCCGCTTAACCAGCGCGAGACTAAGAAAAAGAAAAATGGAAAACTGGATGAACCAGGCCGATGGCGGAATACCGGTGGCGGCCGACCCCGCAACAATCCGCAGGGAATAGAGTACGGCCAGGGTAAGCACATCGGCCACGGGCACTTGTTTGATCCGCCAGGAATAGAGCGTCGTAATGAGATAATAGGCGGCCAGGGTCAGAACAAATGGCGGGGAAAGCAACAACCCGAAAATGATGCTGAACAATACCAGCAGGGGCATCAGCAGGGAGCCGGTGGTGATGGAGAGGTCGCCTGCTGCAAAGGGGCGCTTGGATTTTCGTGGATGATGCTGGTCGGCGCTCAGATCAAAAAGGTCATTCAGGACGTAGATGGAAGAAGCGGCGAAGCTAAAGGCAAAAAACGCTTGAACCGATTTAAGCAGGGTTTCGGAGTCGGTGAACTTGTGGGCCAGCAGCACCGGGGCGAAAATGAGCAGGTTTTTCAGCCACTGCTGGCAACGCATGGCTTTGATGAACATGCGCCAGATCGGTCTTTGTTCAATGAAGGTACGGTCGGCCTTGGCGGCATAGGCGGCTTTGGCCGGCGGGGTCGGGTTCACGAGAATAATCTCTCGGGCCGCATCCCAGATAGGGAAGTCGGCGACATCGTTTCCGGCATATCCAAAGTTCGGATAGTGCTCTTGTATGGCGGTCAGTTTCTGCGCGTGGCGCAAGTTGGTGCCGGCGGTGCTTGAAAGGGTGTCGGAAAAAATACCGAGGTGTTTGGCCACCGCATCGGCGGTCCGATAGTTGGACGCCGTGGCCAGAATCAGCTTTCGGCCTGCGGCATGTTCCTTTTGCAGGAAGGCCAGAAACTCCCGGTGGTAGGGCAGGGCTGTGGCATCGACCTCAACCCGTTGCATGACCTGGTCTTTCAGGTGGGCCTTTCCTTTCAAAAGCCAGCCGGGGATCTGAAGGATGCTGGACGGTTTACGGCGCAGCAGTAGGAAGAACGCCTGATGAAGGGTGTCGAGCTTGACCAATGTCCCGTCGAGGTCGACGCATAATGGAATGGAATTGCTTTCGCTCATAGTTAAACGTGAGTCGTAAAACGGAACCCACCATACCACCCCTTATTATCAATCGTCGGAGCGGTTTACATGCACCTGTATATAGCTGCTGCGCATTTTTCCTTCGAGCGTCTTGCGCAACCATTTGCGGATGTATTCGCGAATCCGGGGGACCAGCAGGAGAAAGCCTGTAACGTCCGTAATGAGTCCAGGCGTAACCAGCAGGGCCCCCGCAATGAGAATCATAACCCCATCCATTAGTTGGGGGGCAGGAAGGTTGCCGACCGACAACTGCTGCTGAATCTTGAAGAGGATCGAGAGCCCCTGTCGCCGAACCAGTGCGGCCCCTGCCACGCCGGTCAGAAAGACCACCGCAATCGTTGGGAAAAATCCCACCATACCATGCAGTTTAATGAGCAGAGCCAGTTCGACAATCGGCAGGCCAATAAACAGGGCAATCAGGTAGTGCAGGGGCATGTTCGGCTCCGGGGTTTACGATTCGCCTTTGGCACTACCTCTTAGGTCTTCGAATTTGGCCTCAACCAAAAGCGATTCCTGCCAGGCGGCAGCAAGCTGGGCCGATTTTTCGTATTCGATGCTTTTCGACAGTTCTTCACGCATGGATGGCAGCATATCCGCTTCGTCGCCGGGGATTTTGCTGGAGACATAGGCAACCAGAAAGTCGGCTTGAGTTGGAATCAGCTCCGCCACCGAGCCTTGCTCGAGCGCAATGGTCGCGTCCATAATCTGACGGCCAAATTCATCTTCGAGCTTGGTGTTTGCGTTAAACGGCGTCGTTGTTTTCAAATCCAGTTTATATTTGGCCGCAGCAACGTCGAAAGCGGTTCCCGACTTGACGGCTGCGGACAGCTCGGTCCGGATGACTCCGGCCTTTTCAACGTATGCTTTTTCAGCGGCTGCAATTTTTGCAGATTCAATGGCCTCGGCCTTAACCACGTCGAAGGACGGAAGGAAGGAGGGCAGCTTCTTGGTTAGCGAGATGACATATACAAAATCGCGGCCGACAACCGGATCACTGTAGTAGTGGGAGCTATCTTTTTCCAAGGCAAATGCAGCGCGCGCAAAAGGTGCGGTAGGATCAACGCCCCGTACGCGGTCCGTCATGGTGAAGGCGGGCGTATTGTCGACAATCTTAAGACCGCTCTTCTCGGTCGCCTGCTGGAAGGTCGTGGTCTCGTCGGCCAGACTGGATACCAGTGCATCGGCCTGGTCGATGGCGGCATTGCGTGCCATCCCGGTGGTCAACTCAGCGATGATCGCATCCTTCACCTCTTCAAGCGGGGTGTATTCCGCAGCGGCCCCTGCGGGTGCATCGTCTGCAGCAGGTTTGAGATAGCGCTGTTTGTTGCTTTCGTAATAGCGGCCAATCAGCTCGTCGGTAACCACCACGCTATTGGTATAATCAGCCACGGCAAACTGGACATAGTCCACAATGGCTTTTTCAGGCATGCGGAACTGATCCTGGTTTGCGCTGAAATAGGCGTTGGCATCCGCTTCGCTTACCGTCGGGGTGTCGGCGAGTTCGCGTGGAATAGAGGCATAGCTCACGGTCAGCATGTCGGTGTTGCGGTGGAAGGCTTTCAGAATTTCAGCCTCGGTCACGAGAGCATTCTTTGCGGCCAGCGAAGAGGCTTTTTGAATCAGCACATTTTCGGCAAACATTTGCTCAAAAGCCTTAACACTCATGCCGGTGCGCGGAAGGAACCCGCTGATAAACGCATTGTAAATGTTTTTGTCAAACTGCCCGGTCTTCTGGTTCCTGAAGATGGGCTGGCGCTGGATCATTGCAATGGTTTGTTCCGGCGTCACATTGAACCCCATGGTCTTGGCCTTTTTCAGTGTCGCCAGACGCTGCCAGGCGGTGCGGCTCAGGATCTTATCAACCTCGTCATTGATATTGATGGCGCGGCCGATCGTCATGGAATACATCACGTAGATACTGCGGTAGGCCGCTCCAAATTCGAGGCGCGAAATATCCTCGCCATACAGGTGCCCGGCCACTTCGGACCCCTTTGCTTTGCGCGCTTTCTGGCCACCGCTTTTGGAGCCCGTGTAAACGCCCACGAATGCCACGCTGATCAGGATTGCAAATGCCGTCCAAACGACCTTCGACTGAATAATCTTATGAAACTTAGAAATCATCATTGCCATAGTCTGTTCCTCTCTCCTTCCAATAGTGTATAAAAAGAACCCGCAAACAGTACCGATTGCACCGAATTGGGTCAACCGGGAACTCGTACGGATCAGGGATGCGAGTTACCGAAGTTTTTAGCGGGAAGGCAAAATTCTGGCTAAAGAATTTTCAACTTAGGCATGTCCTGAATATCCACGGCGCCGATGACGCGATTTTTCTCATCAACCACGATCAAGTCGTCAATGTTGTGTTGTTCGTAGATATTCAGGATTTCGAGCGCAAGCATATCTTTGGTGAGGGTGACGGGATCGCGGGTGATGACCTCTTCGACCGGCAGGTCGACGAGATTGGGCGTTTCGATCAGGTGGCGGCGCAGGTCGCCGTCGGTCATAATCCCCACCAGCGTGTCATCCTCATTCACCACCGCCACGCAACCCGCCTTGGCGCCGGTCATGGCGATAAGGGCTTCGCGAACCTTGTGGCCAACGCCAACGGTGGCGCAGCGGTCGCCGGTACGCATGACATCCTCGACGTGCAGCAGCAGGGTGCGGCCAATGGCTCCGCCGGGGTGCAGTTTGGCATAGTCTTCAATTTTAAAGCCTCGGGCTTCGAGCAGTACCATGGCCATGGCGTCGCCCATGGCCAAGGTTGCCGTGGTGCTGGTGGTCGGTGCCATATTGAAGGGGCAGGCTTCCTGCTCCACCCGGACCGAAACGATGATGTCGCTGTGCAGGGCCAGCGGGCTGTCCATTTCGCCGGTCATGGCGATAATTTTCACGCCCTTGCGTTTTACGGGTTGAAGCAGGGCAATCAGTTCGTCGGATGCGCCGGAATAGCTCATGGCCAGCAGAATATCGCGATCGCCGAGGAGGCCGAAGTCGCCATGCATGGCTTCGATCGGGTGCATTACAACCGCCGGGGTGCCGGTGCTGGTGAAGGTAGCGGCCATTTTGTTGCCGATGTGCAGGTTTTTGCCGACGCCGGTCACAACCACCTTCCCCCCGTTGGCAACGGTGGCTAAAATGGCATCAATCGCCTGGACAAATCCGTCGCCCAGCTCGGCCTTTACTGTTTCCAAACCGGCCATTTCAATATCCACAACTCGCTTAGCGTGCTCAATATAGTCCAAAATCTTCTCCTTGGTTCCCTCAGGTGAGCGACAAACTAGCCGATTTTTTCCGCCAATTGGAATTTATTTATTCAAATAATGGGGGCGCTCCATTATGTTTCCTGATCATTGGAAAAGAATGGAGCGTATATGGCCAATAATGGATCAAAGGTAGGCTGCTGGATTGCCATCTCGGTGCTGGGACTTTTGCTGATCGGAAGTTTTTTAACGAATATCGGGCTGACGGCGGCACTTTTTTCCGGGCCATCGGGGTCCAGCGGCGATTTTCCGGTGGACCAACAGCCGGACTATGAGGAAATCTGGTCGGAGGGCTACGGCGAGACCAAAGCGGTTCGGATCGAGCTGTCCGGAGTGATCATGCGCGGGCAGCGCGGGCGCCTGCTGGGCAATGAGCCCGATATGGTTGAATCAGTCCTTGGGCAGATTCGTGCCGCGACGCTGGACTGCGAAGTGAAGGCCATCATTCTCGAAGTGTCCTCTCCGGGAGGGGCCGTGACCCCCAGCGACGAAATCTATGCGGAACTTCAAGCTTTCAAACGGGCCGATGAAGAGCGCCGGATCATGGTATTTATTCGCGATCTCGGCGCATCCGGGGCCTACTACGCCGCCATGGCCGGCGACTTTATCATGGCCGAGCCCACCTCCATTGTCGGGTCCGTCGGGGTCATCATGCACACGATCAATATGAAAGCCCTCAGCGATAAAATCGGCCTCAGTTCCGTCACCATTGCCTCCGGCGCAAACAAGGATATGCTCAATCCGCTCAAAGAGGTGAATCCCCGGCATGTCGAATTGTTGCAAACGTTGGTGAATGGAATGCAGGATCGTTTTGCCTCCATCGTCGAAAATTCCCGTGGACTGGAAAGCCGCGCACTGCTCGATGGGCGGGTGTTCAGTGCCGATCAGGCCGTGCAGTTGGGATTGATCGATCGCGTTGGCTATTGGGACGATGCCGTTAAAAAACTGTCCGAGTTGCTGGGCGAGGACGACTTGTATATCGTACGATACCGCAAGGAGCGCAGCTTCTTCGATTCGTTGATGGGGGTCAAAGTGCCCGACCTTCCTAATCTGGATGCGGTTGCATCGCCCCGCTTCCTCTATCTTTGGAAACCCTGATTGCTGGAGAGACAACCCATGAAAATGAAGCTGTTTATTAGCCTTTCAGCCCTGACAATCCTTACGGGCTGCGAAACCCTGCAAACACCGCAACAGCGGCAGGAAACCGCCGCGCGCCAACGGGCGGCGACTCGTATGGCCGATGAAAAAGTCCACCGTTTGCAAGGCCGCGTGGAGTCGATCGAAATGGAAAACGCCAGATTGCTGCAGGAATTACAGCAGCTGCACAACGAAGTGCGGACATTCAATCAGCAGATTTCCCGGCTTGACTCCTCGGTAAAATCGTTGGAAGCCCGACAGGGGCGCGACACGCAGGAAGTCGTCAAGCGCGTGGAAGGATTGCTCAAAAAGGCGGTGCCAACGCGTACAGCCAAGCCCGGCCGAGGCGCGGGGCGCGAGCACGTTGTTGAATCCGGCCACACCCTTTCCGCCATTGCCCAGGCCTACGGCACCACGGTTCAAGCCATCAAGCAGGCCAACAACCTCAAGTCCGACAACATCTACGTTGGGCAGAAGCTGTTTATCCCGGAATAAGGATACGAGAGAGTGGGCGAGAGGCACGCAGTCCGTATAATTACTATGTTGTGAGGACAGTTGATTTTCAAATCGCCCAAAATATGGCAGACCAGCAGTCATTCGTTTCAGGGAGCTCTGTAGTCTCCGTGGTTTTGCAAATAGGATTCGGATGCCTACAGAGGGGGTCCGTTTTTCTAAACCATTCACCCGCCCGTTTTAGTTATGCCGCATAGGCTCCGATTGCGGCCTCGCGAAAAATGGTTTCCTTCCGCCCGTCATTTTCCCGGATTCCCGCTGGGAAACAGGGATGAATGCGCCTGTAATTTCTTTATTTACAGCTTGTATAACAGGGGATTACGTCTATTATGGCGCGCTCGAATTAAGGGGGAAGTGTGTTTTGGCCGAGTGGCCGATCGCTTTTCCCAGAATAAATAATAAAACAAGGCTAGGGAGCGCGTGTTCCCGCTTTAATCGTATGGAATTAACAACTAACACAGACCTGGTTGTGGATAACGCAGCCATGGAAGCAATGTACGAAGAGACCCTCAAAAACTTTAACGAAGGGTCTATTGTCAGCGGTAAAATCATCAGTGTCCACGATGGCGACGTGCTCATCGACATTGGATACAAATCCGAAGGCGTCGTTCCCGTTCAGGAATTCAAAGATCTTCCTGAAGAGGCGGTTGGACTGGAAGTCGAAGTCTTCCTCGAACGCCTCGAAGACGATTATGGTATGATCGTAATCAGCAAGCGCCGTGCGGAACAGCAGCGTGCGTGGGACTATGTGGTCAACGAATGCTCTGAAGGCAGCATTGTCGAAGGCACCATCAAGAACATCGTCAAGGGCGGCTTCATCGTCGACGTTGGCGTGGATGCGTTCCTCCCGGGTTCCCAGCTGGATGTTACTCCGGTTCGCAACCCCGACGAACATATGGGCAAGACCTATCAGTTTAGAATCCTCAAGATCAATCTTGAGCGGAAGAACATTGTTGTTTCCCGTCGTGAACTCATCGAAGAGTCCCGTCGTGAATCCCGCCGTAAGATTCTGGCGGAAATTCAGGTTGGCCAGCTCCGCAAGGGGCAGGTCAAGAACATCACCGACTTCGGTGCCTTCGTTGATCTCGACGGTATCGACGGCCTGCTGCACGTCACCGACATGACCTGGGGCCGCATCAACCATCCTTCCGAAGTGCTGAAGGTTGGCGATGACGTTGAAGTGATGATCCTCGAAATTGATCTGGAAAAAGAACGGATCAGCCTGGGCCTCAAGCAGACCATGGACAATCCATGGGAAGATATCGAGTCGCGCTTCCCGATTGGCGCCCGAGTACATGGAAAGGTGGTCAACCTTGCTCCGTACGGGGCCTTTGTTGAGCTTTCCGAAGGGGTTGAAGGTCTGGTTCACGTTTCTGAAATGTCTTGGACCAAGCGTATTCAGCGTGCTGCCGATGTTCTTAATGTTGGCGACGAAGTTGACGCGGTTGTCCTCTCGGTCAGCACGGACGACAAGAAGATCTCGCTGGGCATGCGCCAGACCGAAGACAATCCTTGGGAAGTTGTTGCCGGCAAGTATCCGATCGGGTCGCTGGTACAAGGCAAGGTTCGCAACTTCACCTCTTACGGTGCATTTGTTGAGCTCGAAGAAGGCGTTGATGGTATGATTCACGTGTCCGACATGTCTTGGACCCGCAAGGTCAACCATCCTTCCGAAATCCTTAAGAAGGGTGAAGAGGTTGAAACCATCGTTCTCGAAATCGATGCGAACAGCCAACGCATCAGCCTGGGCCTCAAGCAGGCTCAAGACGACCCGTGGGCCGGAATCGTTGACCGCTATCCGGTTGGCCAGAAGGTCAGCGGGGTTATTACCAAGATCTCTTCCTTCGGCGCATTCGTTGAAATCGAAGAAGGCATCGACGGCCTGG
>CAZWZW010000112.1:0-9909 GCA_964639125.1 uncultured Verrucomicrobiota bacterium | reverse complement strand
GGAGAGTTGTTGGAACTGAAAGAAAAGGTTAAAAGATAGGACTGACACTTTTGCCGGCCATTATCTTCTTTGAAGATTATCGGTCGCTTCACTCGCGGGACGGGATTAACAGGATCTACAGGATGCCTCTGGGCATGATCCTGCTTAATCACGGACAAACTGCCGTTATTTGCTTTGTATTACCTAACTTACGGCACGGTCTCCATTCTCTCTCTGCTCGTTGTTCTTTTTGGGATTAACACGATTCCCATCCTGTTATCCTGTCTAAAAACGCTCCTGGCCGAATCCATTCACCACAAAATTCTACGTAGAGCCGTATTCAGTCGTTTAAGTTCATGCGGGGTTTACGGTTAAACCTGATGGGGGCGAAAAATAAGTTGCTGGAAATGAATGTTTTGCGTCTAAATCCCTGAGAATAAGTCAAAAAAGAAAGAGGGATTATGATGGAGCGTTTACCGGTTGCAGCCCGATCAATGCCGGGTGGGTGTAGTGGCAAAGCCAGTTTAAAGGTTTGGCTTCCGTATGTTGTGGCAGGTTTCGTTTTGATGGGCCGAATGGTCTCAGCGGAAACTCTGTTTGCAAATTATTTCGATATTCAGACGAGTAGCGGCGCAGGCACGGAAGTGACCGGCAAGGTCCACCTGAGGTCGAACAAGGAGGCGCATACGACGCCGATTCCTGCAAACTATACCTTTTTGATTGCCTCCGATCCATCGGGAATTTTTGAGATTGCTGATGAGCGCGATACGGAAAGCCGCCTGTTCGGTGCGCTCAAGGTCGCGGCGGGTCAGACGGTGTCCTCGACGCCTGCCACCTACTCTTTGACCATTGCATTGTCGGACGGGACGACTACGCTGGCGACGACGGGCATTACGGTGAATGTGGTTTCAACCCGTTTGTTGGATGAGCTGACGACCTTTAGTCGGAATCTGGCGCTGTCGAACAGTAGGCTCTGGGGGCGCAAAAACTTTTCCGATAGCCAGGTGGCGGCCTATATTACGGAACTGGAGGCGAGTGGCGGGGCCCTGTCGGGGTTCGGTTTTTATACGCAACCCTTGACGGACTTTGTCGGTCAGGGAACGGTGCTGGAGGATGATTTTGAAGCGGCGGCTTCCATTATTGGTGGACTGGGCAAGGCCTATATGAGTTCCTCCACCTATGGGCCGGGGGGTAACGCCACCGAACGTGCCCGTCTCAAGGCCGTGCTGTACGATGCCATGGAAACCTTTACCGACCGGATTCCGATGGATCCGGCTGCGGTCATCTACAACGGGCAGCCGATTGGCGACGATTATGGCGATGGGTTCTATGGGCTGAACGATATTGGTGCTGTTACTTTTAGCTTCCTGTCTCACCAATGGCGGATTACCGACCCGATGGTGGGACCGTCGGTGTGGCTGATGCCGGAAATCATGGCCGATGTCGAAGGTGGCGATCCGCAGGCGATCCGGCTGCACGAAAAGCTGGTAGCGTTTTTCCAGATCTCATTTGGATTGGTTCCCAGCTATCGCAATATCAATGATCCTACTGCCCGCTGGGGACAACTGACGGATACCAACCATACCGAGGGGGCAAATTCAGATGCGAACCTTGGGCATCACCTGCGCTCGTGGCTGACGCTTCCGACTATTTGGGCGGACTACAATCGACCCGTCAGCTATACACCCTATTGGTATGAGGAATATTATGACGGGCAGGGTTTCCCGAACGCCGAGCTGATGCCCGGCTGGTCACCGGGTGGCGTGCTGGATGACATTTATTTCTGGGTCAAGACGTTCCATCGGCCGTCCCACTATTTCGAGCAGTCGGGCTTCCATCCCGATGGAACGGTGACGCACCACTTGAGCAATTCATCGGACGTGGCGATGAATGCCTATGGCTACAGCTGGTTGACCGAGGCGATCAGTGGCTATGAAATGTTCCGGGACACATTCTATGATCTCGGTAGCGCGGGCTATCAGTTCATCGCCGACCGCTACCTCTATAGCTACGACAAATTAATCTACAAGGGCGACATGGATTTCTCGGTGGTAGGTCGCTCCTATTTTTCCGACATGAGCGGCAACAGCAAGTTTGTTGACGACATGGTTGGCCATATCGACAACCTTATCGCCGCAAAGCAACCGGGAACGGTCATCTCCAACGAGACGGAACTGGTGGCCTGGCGCAACTCAATCGCCAACGATACCCACGAGCAGTCCGGCAATTTCCCGTTCTGGGTGGGCCAGTCGCTGGTGCACCGCCGCGGTGGGCAGGGCGGTGAGGCCCCATACTATTTTTCCGCCAAACTGGAAAACGATCGCACCTCCGGTGCCGAGGATTTTGAATCGCCAAAAAAATCGTGGCACATGGGCAGCGGTATGCTGCAGGCCAAGGTGCGCGGCGACGAGTATGACAAAACCCGCTTCAACTGGGACTGGCATGTGTTGCCCGGCGTGACCGAGGAGTGGCGCACCGACTCCATCGTTTACGACAAGACCTACCTTCCGGGCGGGAGCCCCTATGCCGGTATGGCCTCGGATGGGCGCTATGGCTTTGCGGCGATGGAATACCGCTCCCCGGCGGGCAGCTATTCCGTGGTCAATGCCGACAAGAGCTTCTTTTTCACGGAAAAAGAAGCGGTTGCTCTGGGCTCCAATGTGGCGCGCAGCAATGCCGGGCAGAGCCGTGAGATTGTCACCACGGTCGATCAGACCCTTTGGGTGGGCACTGTGACCTATTCAATCGACGGAGCATCGCCCTCGACGATATCGCAAGGGGTAAACACCGATATCACGCTTAACCCTTCTGGTGTGAGCTGGATTCACCAGGGAAGCGTGGGCTATGTGGTCTTTCCGCAGGGCGCACAGCCGCTCTATATCCGCGGTGGGGCCGCAGTCAACGTAACCGACCCGGGGAACACGACGGGTGACGACGTGATCCATTTTGCGCTGGGGCATGGAACCGATCCGGGTTCGTCCGGTCTGACTCAATATCACTATGTAATCGTGCCGAATGTGACTGCGGCGGAAATGCCGGCCTATGTTACGGATCTGACTAATCGCGTTGAGATTGTGTCCAACGGCAGTGGTGTGCAGGGCATTTATGATTCCTCGCTGGAGCTGCTTCAGCTGGCGTTCTATTCGGCCGGTACGGCGCAGACTGCGGGAGGATTGCAAGTGTCGTCCGATCGTGCGGCACTGGTTCAGCTGCGCAAGGTGGCCGGGGATTGGTCGTTGGGTGTAACGGATCCGAAACATGAATATGCCGCGACGGAAATCAACCTGCAGATTAATGTATCTCTGGCTCCGGGCAACTATAATTATAACCTGCCAGGCATCTATCCCATCGGTGGTGAAACAATGACGGCCGCTGTGTCTGGAAACGGTGCGTCCGTCAAAGTCTTGCTGCCTGACGCTTCAAATGATGCGGCATACAATTATCAGGGAGAGCTTTATGCCGGAGCACCTGTTCATGCGACCCTTCCGGCCGGAGGGCCGCTGCCCGGGCCGCTCGAATTCACGACCGTGGTTTTCGAGGATGACTTCGAGAGCTATGTTTCGGGTGCCGCGTTGCCGACCACGGGCCAGTGGACTTCGAGCAATTACAACGAGGGACAGAACGTCTATGTGCATGTGCGCACCGACGCGGGTGCGATCTTCGGTGCGGGGGCGACTAATCAGTATCTCGGGTTCGATGACGGGGGCGGCTCATCCGCTATCCTTGTGGCGCAGGATATTCTTAATACACGTGCTACGCGCCTGAGTTTTGATTTTGCAGAGCCGAATAACGGCGCTACGGGTTCGCTGGATGTGCGTATGGGTATCGACAATGTGAAGAAAAGCCAGGGGGAGGCCATTGGTCGAATCCGTCTGGACGACGGCAAATTGGAACCGATCAACGAATCCTACGCGTTTGCAACCCGGGTGCATGTGGATGTTTACTTCAACGAACAAACCAATTCCATTACCTATCTCGACCCCAATGGAAGCTCGGAAACCCTGGCTTCCGGAAAAATGGATGTGTGGCGCGATGGAACCCGAGTTGCGGATGATGTTGTCAATGATCGTGCGCTGGGCACCAATACGCTTTCCGACATCAAGAGCTTCCGCATCGAAACCTATTCAAGCGGTCAGCAGGCGGTATGGTTCGATAACATCCAAATAGCTGTCGCAGCATCGGCTTCGACGAGTACGCCTTATTCCATTTGGACAGATAGCTTTAACCTGATCGGGCCGGATGCCGATATGACTGCCAACCCGGATCATGACGCGCGGGATAACCTTTATGAATATGCCATCGGAGCGAACCCGACCAATGCCATGGAGGCCGCCGGCATTCTTCCAATACTTGGAATCCCGAATAGTTCCGTCCTTGAATATATTTATCGCCGCCGCACCGACCGTGTAACGCGGGGGTTGGACTACTGGGTGGAACGCAACACCAATCTGGTTGCCGGAACATGGACCACGAACGGAATTTCTGAAACCGGCACCGCCTCGGCGGAGGCGGGCTTTGAAATTGTGACCAACCAAATCCCGACAACGGGTGTGGACGAGCAGTATGTCCGCTTAAAAATCAGTAAATAATCCGACTGCGACCGACTTGTTGCGGACGGGGTACAAATGAGGTGAATCCATGCGTTATTCTATTTTAATACTGGTTTTTATGGGAACTTTGATTTCCGCAGCAAAAGGGACCGTCGTTTTCGAGGCTGGCTATGAAAGCGGACTGGAGGACGATGGGAATGCGGAGATCAAGGTGGTTGAACCCGCTCCGGACCGGATCGAGGCGAGCATGGCGTATGCTCGTGCGGGAAGCTGGTCGGTACGTTCCGAACTGCGTTATGGCGATACGACGGATGTAGGCGTTCGGGCTGAAAGCAGCACCCGGTTTTCCGGCGCGGAGCCCATTATCGAACGGGGCGTCCTCAAATTCTACGGCTTTTCCGTTATGCTGGATCCCGGTCCGGGGAACTATGACTACGACAGTAATGGCGATATTTTGTTTCAGGTGAAGCAATCCAGCAGTCAGCCCTCCTTCCACTTCATGACGGATGAGGGAAAATTTAAATTCCACTACAACAACAATGATAACCCGAGCGGAGTGACCAGTCCCTATTTTGAGACGGGCGGATACACGAAGGGGATCTGGTATGATTTCGTGCTCGAGTTTCTTCCCGAGTACAACTACACCGGAGCCGGCTACTTTAAGTTCTGGTACAAGAAGGCCAGCGAGTCGACCTATACCTTGCTTATGCACTATCAGGGTGCCACGCTGCTGAATGACAAGGATGGCTATATCAAGTGGGGCATCTACAAGTCTACCTGGGCCAGCAATCCAACGGATTCCACGTTGCGAATTGTTCATCACGACAATATTCGCGTGGCGACCACGTTTGCAGAAGCCGACCCGTCTGGTGGCGGTGATCCTTATCTTGAGTGGATTAGTGGATACGGCCTGCAAAATTCGGATACAAACATGCTGGCTGACCCGGATTTCGATGGGATGGACAATCTGTATGAATATGCCATTGGCGCTGTGCCGACCAATGGAAGCGATTCCGCGGCTGTGATCCCGACGCTGGGCGAGCATACCGGCACGGCCTTCGAGTATATCTACCGACGCCGCACCAACCATGTTGAGCTCGGACTAAGCTATATGGTGGAGTGCAGCACGAATCTGGCTTCCGGGGCATGGAGTACGAACGGTGTTTCTGTAAGCGGAAGCGCTCCGGCTGAAACCGGTTTTGAAACGGTGACCAATCAGATCCCGACTGCGGGTGTGGACGAACAATATATGCGTCTGAATATCAGTGTGGAGTAGAGCTCCTGTTCAAACCCTTTTTTCCGATCGAATTGGAGGGACACCGGCCTCGGTGTCCGTGGTCAACGAGGACGTCGACCCTCCAGTATTCTCCATAGGGTCTGCGACGTTGAGGTGGTGGATTTGTGTAAATTAGGGGAAGACAGATGACCGATAAAATTGCAGGAAGATGGGCGCTGATTACCGGCTCGAGTCGTGGTATCGGAAAACAGGTTGCTCTGGGTCTTGCGGAGCATGGCTGCAACATAATCGTGCACGGCAGGAGTCGGCAGGGATGCGAGGCCACCGTCGAACTGTTAAAGGCCTATACTGTGGATGTTCGGGTTGTGGCTGGTGAACTTGGTTCTGAGGCGGGAGATCAGGCGGTCATTGATGCGGTCTTCGCCGAAAACGTCCCGGTGGACATCCTGTATAACAATGCCGGAATCATCAGCGATTGGAACGACAGCGCTTTCGATATTTCGATGGATGAGTGGCTTAAGGTTTTCCATATCAATGTCTTTTCAACGGTGCGGCTTTGCAATGCCTTTATTCCGCCGATGGTCAATCGCGGGTGGGGACGCGTGGTTAATGTGACATCCGGGATCAAGGATCGACCCCAGCGCGCACCGTATAGCGCTTCAAAGGCAGCCATCGACAAATATACCCGGGATTTGGCGGTAGAACTGCACAACACAGGTGTACTTATCAACGCGCTTGATCCGGGATGGCTGAAGACCGAAATTGGCGGTGAAAAAGCCCCTAATGAGGTTGATACCGTGTTGCCCGGCGCGCTGGTTCCAGTCTTGCTCGACGACGATTCGGAAGGTGGTGGGCACTATTTGGCTCAGGACTATAAAGGGTATGTAGTTCCGCCTTTAGGCGGCTAGTCGAACAGATACCACCTAAAGGCGGAACTACCAACCTGAGCAAGCCTAAAACACCCGATCTGAAGCTTCCCCAACGAAATCCCTACCTAAATGGAACCCGAATTACTCAATCCTTGGGAGTTATCGTAAGTGTATTAAACATATACTATTAGATAAGAATGTCCGGGGTTTTCACTCCCGGAAATAGCCTAAAGACAAGGCGATCAATCACACCAAACGCTACGCACTACCCGTTACGCAATATATCTGGGTTTACGGTTCAACCTGAACTGCAACAAAAGTTTATGGCAAATATTGACAGGCCGTGGCAAAACCGAAACTAGCGCAAAGGCAATATGTTTGTCGGCAACGCTGATAGGTAGAGAATCGTTAAACTAGAAACCTAATAGAGGAGTCTTAAATATGAAAAAGAAGGCTAATAAATACATGGCGCTGGCTGTTGTTACAGCGGCGGCATTCACAATGCAGGTCCAGGCGGATGAGTACCGTTTTAACGGGACGTCTAATTCGTTATGGACCGTCGGAGCCAACTGGACGAACAATACTGTAGGAGGCGTCGGGGTGGTTCCCGGTGCCGGCGATACTGCACGGCTTCAGTCGAATAAAGAATGCGATCTCGATGCAACGACAACGGTTGGCGCATTAAACTTGCGTGGGCACCTCACGCCGGGAGCTTCCGTCCTCAATGTTACCAACGGCGCGGCTCTCACGGGGCTTGGCACGAGCATTGGCACCTCCGGGGATAACAGATTGGCTGGAGGAGCGGGGGCTAGCACCACGCTCAATATCTATAGCAATTCTTCGGTTACCTTTGAAGGAACCGGTGAATTTGAAATGGGAAACGTGGCCACGGGAACGGTTAATATTGCAACCGGCGGAAGCCTGACCGTGAATCAGAAGCTCGTTGCCGGCAAGAAGACGGGCGGCGTTGCCATCATCAATGTGAATGGCGGAACGGCGACGTTTAATAATATCGATGCCCAAATCGGGAGTGCTGCGGGAACGCACGCAATCATTACACTGAATTCGGGAACGTTGGTCAGCGACGGGAACTTGAGAATCACGGACAACGCAACCGCGACCGCCGAACTCAATATTCATGGGGGTACGTTGATTGCCACCAACAGCAGCGTCCAGATTCGCGATGGTGTGGCAACCATTACCCAGACCGACGGTGTGATTAATGCCCAGGATCTTTATATCGGTCACTTGAAGGGTTCGACCGGAACCATGAACATGTCCGGCGGTTCCAATACCGTTAGCGGAATCGTGGCTGTGGGCAACCAGAGCACGACGGCTTCAAACGGCGCGGAAGGTACGTTGAATATGAGCGGTGGCTCGATGACCGCCGGCACGTTGAAGGTTGGGAACCAGCTCAGTACGACTGGAACTCTGACACTGAGCGGTACAGATACCTATTTGAAAGCCCAGGAGTTGTTCCTTGGAAATACCGGTACCGTTGAGGTGGTTTCGACCAGTCTCATCAATGCCGATGATGGACTTTTCCAGATTCACGATATTTATGCTGACGGGAACAGTGCCAATGAATCCTTCGCTCTCAAGGGCGCGGTCTTGAAGTTGCGCCATGCCTCGACATCCAACATTGTTGAAAAAATGGATGCGTTGATTACCGCAGGCGTATTGACCTGGACCAACGGTCCTGTTGGTTCACTGGCATCCACATACGACAAAGTGAATGCGGACCTTACGTGGACGAATGCCAACAACATTGTTCTCTATGCAGATACAAACGGGGTGAATTATTCCTACATGTGGGCACAGTCGCTGGTGACCTATGCCGATTGGACTTCGGATTTCGGTCTGACCGGTGGCGATGCCGCTCTTACGGCAAATCCGGATGCGGATGAAATGATCAATCTCCTTGAGTATGCTTTGGGAGGCAATCCGACCAATGCTACAGATGTGGGTATTCTACCAACCAGCGGAATCGTTAACGATGCTGGAACCGACTACTTCGAGTATGTCTATCGGCGTCGTACCGATGCCGCGCTACGCAAACTGACCTATGACCTTCAGAACAATGATGATCTGGTGTTGGGAGCGTGGACCAACGAATACGTAGAAGTTGGAACCGCTGTAATCGATGCGGACTTCGAAGCTGTCACCAACCGGATTTCCACGGTTGGTCAGAGCGAGGAGTTTACCAAGCTCGATATCACTATCAACGAATAGCAAGCTTTGTTTCCCCGGCGAGGGCCGGGGAATTTTAAAACAAAAGGAGAAAAAATGAAAACGCGTAAAATGATGATCATCATCAGTGTGGTTGCAATGACGGGTGTTATTACCCATGCTGCATTGACCAAGCCGACCGGTTTGAACGTAATCAAAAGCTGGAACTTTGACGGCGATGGCGCCCTCGGTGGTACCGTGGACTCCGGTGCGTCCGGTACAGACTGGGTGAACAATTCCGCGGACAGCGTCCTTGCGGAAATAGACTCAACTTTTGGTCCGGCGTATACCAATGCCAATAAGGATACCAATCTGTTCGTCGACACAACGGCAGGAACGCTGACGTATCAGGCACCTGTGATTGGCCAGGAATCGCGCTTTAAATTTGACCTGGGCGGAGATATGAGCGCCGGATGGCTCGATATGCGCGCTATGGCTGAACAGACCTCAGGAAGCAGTACTTTCAGCGCCAAGGTTAGATTTCTCAATGGCGGAACAACGGTTGCTGAGCTGAATATGCGCAGAAATAATGCGCTGCGTTGGACGGTTGAGGGAGCTGCAGACAACGCTTTTGCCAGCGAAACCGTTAACGCCTTCAATGGCTACCAAGTGGCTTGGGAAAATGGTCAGATCAGCTTGTTCTGGGATGACGAAGCCAATGGCGGAGCAAATGCCACGACGAAAGCTCCTGTGGCGATCACTCAGGATATCAATGCCATCCAGTTCACGGTTACCACCAGTGGAACCGCTGGTAAGGGTACTCTCGATAGCTTGAACATCGAAGCCATTCCGGAACCGGCCACATTGGGTCTGGTTGGTATCTTCTCAGGCGCTCTGCTGTTCTTGCGCCGTCGGTTTATGATGGATTAAATCATCTCCGAATGGATTGAGTCAGCCCGGATGCCGAAAGGCTCCGGGCTTTTTTGGGTCCCGAAAAGCGGCCCTTCGTATATTTTTTTAAAAACTCCCCGCCTTGCCCTCTCCGATATTTTTATCCTAGATCCGGGAATGGAAATGAAGGAAACGGTGTTTTGTATAGTGATAT
>CAZWZW010000111.1:0-9917 GCA_964639125.1 uncultured Verrucomicrobiota bacterium | reverse complement strand
TATTGGAAACGTAAATGAAAAACTATCTGACAGCATCCATTTCAGCGGGTGCGATAAAGCATAATATTGGCGTACTTCGTCAGCTTGTCGGTCCCGATGTAAAGCTGTGTCCGGTCGTCAAGGATGACTGCTATGGCCACGGCATGGATGTGCTCTATCCCGTGTTGTCCGGACTGGTGGATGGATTTGGCGTTGCTTCTCCAACCGAAGCCCTTGCTCTCCGTCAACGGGGGTTTGACGGCTTTATTCTCTGTTTCCTTTCGGCTTACTTTGATGATTTCGACGTGCAGGATGAGTTGGTCAGACAAAAGATCACTCAAACCGTAATGTCCAATGCCGCGCTTGATTCCATCCAATCTGCGGCAGAACGGACGGGGGAAACGGCCCGGGTACATCTAAAGGTGGATACGGGCATGGGGCGTTTGGGGGTTTTGGCCCGGCAGGCCGCGGAGATGGTTGATTCCATCCATAATGCGCCCGGTGTTGAGTTGTCCGGCATTTATACTCACTTTGCCACGGCTGACGAAGCGGACCGGGAACCCACGTTCCAGCAGCTGGAAATTTTTAAATCGGTTCTGCCCAATGGCGACAAGCTGATTCGGCATGCGGCCAATTCGGCGGCAACCATTGATTGGCCGGAAACCCACTTTGATATGGTTCGCCCCGGGATTGCGGTATATGGCTGCCATCCATCGGATGAGCTGCGCACAGGGGTGGAGTTAAAGCCCTGCATGAGCGTTCAGGCCAAGTTGATTGCCGTGAAGCATGTTCCCGAAGGCAGCCGAAGCGGCTATGGCCTGACGCATCAATATTCGCGCAATAGTCGGGTTGGCGTTGTGCCGATCGGTTATGGCGACGGCTACTTCCGCAACCTTTCGAATAAGGCGGTTGTGCGCATCCACGGAATGGACGCGCCGGTTTGCGGGCGCGTTTCGATGGATCAGATGACAGTGGATGTTACCGATATCCCAGGCGTTCAGGTTGGGGATGAGGTGGAAATCATATCCGCCGAACCTTCTGCGCCCAATAATGTTGAAAATCTCGCGCGGCTTGCGGGAACCGTCCCGTATGAAATCACCTGCCATCTCGGCCATAATATTCGCCACGTTTTGGTGGATTAACGCAGCAATGGTGTTAAGCCGCGTTGCGAAAGAACCGATTTGCGTGGCATGTGCCACTCAATGCGGCGTTCTGTCCTCTATAATTCTTGAAAATGCGTTACTGGCGAAGCGTAAACCCCAGCATGCAAATGTCGTCGTTAAATTTTTTCTGAGCACTGAAGTCGCGCGCCTTCTCAATGCTTTGCTTGATTATTTGCTGAATCGGCAATGTGCAATGAGTTTGAATCGTGCGTAGAAAGCGGTCGGTTCCAAACTCATCATCAAGTGCATTGGTTGCTTCAATGATGCCATCGGTATAAAGAAGCAATGATTCGTCGGGTGAAAGCTGACTTGAAAAAGTCGGGTAGATATATTGATCATCAATGGACAGGGCGGGGCCGATATGTCTCTCATTAATCTCCAGCAACGCCGCATCGTTGTTGGCGGGATTAACTCGAATAGGGTGGGTGTGTCCTGCCAGCGCGCCATCCAGTTTGCCGGTTTGAACGTTAACAATAAGGTAGGACGCGGAAACAAACATATAGGCTTCCTGGGGTCGGATAATGCGCGAGAGCTGACGGTTCAGTTCGGTCAGCAGTTCTCCCGGCGTATGCGGTTTGTCAAGTAACTGATCGGTCAGTGCCTTAATAATTCCGGTGATGAGAGCCGAACGAACGCCGTGTCCCATGACATCGCCAATGAGCAGGCCCGCCGTGGTGTCGCTTAGTTTATGGATGGAACAGAAATCCCCGCCAACCATCACATCGGCTTCATCATAATGGAAAAAGTCAACGAGTGGTGTACCTTGGGTGGTGGTGAATGATGGGTAGCTTTGAGGAAAGAAGGCCTGTTGCAGGTTTGCCGCCATCTCCAGATCCTCCTGCATCTGGTCATTCAAGGCTTTGAGCTGTTGGTTATATTTTTTGAGCTCCTTTGCATATGCCTTGAGTTTAAATTCCTGTTCCTTGCGCTCCGTGATGTCCCGCCCGATGCCGATGCAGCCGGTGATTTCTCCATCCTTGTTTCGAAGGGGAATCTTTGTGGTTGAAACCCAGGTTGCATGCCCGTCTTCCCATATCTCTTCTTCTTCTATCCCGATCATGGGCTCCCCGGTTTCCATAATCCGCTTTTCATCTTGCAGGTAGGCCTGGGCATGTTCCTCTTCAAAAAAATCAAAGTCGGTTTTTCCAATGGCCTCCTCCGGGGAAACCACTCCCAGCCATTTCGAATCTGCCTTGTTCATCAAGATGAATCGAGAGTCCAGATCTTTGAAATAGATGTGGTCGGTAATGTTATCCATCAACTGCTGGAGCAGTTCACTGGTTTCATTTTTTTTCCGCATCAGACCCTCCTTTTATTCTGAATGGAGCAGGGGGGCTCCGCCGCAACGGAAGGGTGGAGCCAATCAAAGGGAAACCTCTTTTCATGACAGAACACTAGTATACGTTTGGTTGAATGAAAGTAAAAACAGGCCTGGGTTAACGGTTAAACCATCAGACTTGTTCAACGCGCTGTCTCGTAATCGTCTAATGGATTGGAGTTGAAAACTAAACTGGAGATTGAGATATGAAGCAATGGTTGTTCGGAATAGGAATCTGCGCATTCGCCGTGATGCAGGCGCTCGGAAACGGATGGGATGTCGGGAAACAAAAAGAGAAATACCAGAACCTTCTATTGTTCAAATCGAGTGATTATCAGTCGGTCGAAGTGGCATATTCGATCCTCAAGGATGCGTTGTTGCCGGAGATGGATTCGGCAGTAGCAGCGGCCCAAAACTATGCCTATGATCTTGAAGGAGAGCCGGCATATTTTGATTTCAAAGTAAATGCCGAGGATGAGGTTTCCGCCGCAAGAAAGGAGCAGGACCAGTCGAATAAAAAGTTTGCCCGGCTGTTTTCCTATACCTTGCCGGTTTTGGCTTATGCCTATCAAACACCCGGCGAAAATCCCTATTACCACAATCAAGAGATCCTCAAGCTTTACGTACGTGCATTGGAGTATAGCTATAGCCGGGGTTTGAATGAATATGCCTGGGCTCCGGATCATGCCGGCAATGCCAGCGCAAAGGCATTGAACGCGGGGTTGGTTCGGTCCGGGGGCGATTTTTCATCCGTCGGCCTGCACCTTGGCGGTTTTATCCAATCGGTTTTCATAATGCGCAAACCGCTGGCCGAAGCAGGGCTGTTGGAAAAATATTGTGCTGTATTGCGGAACCTGGTGGTCAACTGCGGTCCTATGTATCCGGCCTTCTTCGAGATTGCCCGGAAAGAGGCGGGTATCAGTTTTGACAACATGGTTTCAGCGGAAGAGGCCTATTGCCTCAATGCGGACGGCGTACGCTTGTTCGTGGATTATTTTATGCCTTACTTCCTCCTCATCGAAGACGAGGATGAACACCAGCAAATGGTGGAAATATTAAAAAAGGTGATTGCCCGGAACGTCGCCAAAAAATGCGGTACTCAGGACACCATCAAACCCGACGGTGTCGGTTTTCACCATGCCAACGCCTATGTGGGCGGATACAGTCCCTATGCGTTCGAGTCATTTGCCCAGTTGCTCTATCTGCTGTCCGGCACCGGTCTCTATGGTCCGGATAGTCTCGATGCGGTTAAGCTGGCTCTGGAGGGGTTTCGAGTGATGGCGCAGCAATACACCGTGTCTACTTCCTTGAAAGGGCGCCTGCTGAACGGTCGGGATGATTCTGCGGCCGTGGCGATCACCAAAGCCATGGCTTTATTGGCGCACCCTGACGGGGTGGGCGATTCCGATATGCAGGCGCGGTTGCTGGAATATTTTGATCCGGATTATTTTTTCAAGGGTGATCCGCTGGCCGATTACTATAAAGGCAAGCGGGGAGTGCCCATCAAGGGATTGGGGATCTATCGAATGATCTCCGACCTTCAAAATAGGGGAGTTCAGCCCGCCACAACCCCTTCGGGGGCATGGATCAAACCATATGCGGCCGCCGGCTTCTTCCGGCGCGATAATTGGTTGGTGACCGCTAAAGGCTTCAGCCAATATTTTTGGGACTACGAAGGGCCGCTCAATAAGCGCCAAAACAGCTTCGGCCAGAACTGGGCCTATGGACTGCTTCAGGTGTTCAGCGCCGGCGATCCCGTCAGCGAAGCAGGTTCGGGCTATGACCTGGCCAACGGGTGGGACTGGTATCATGTGCCGGGCACCACGGCCAGTCATTATCCCATCGAAAAGCGTTCTTTCAGGAAAGTGAAAGTGGCTCGAGAGAGGGCCGGTATCAAACGAAAGAGTATCCATCGCAACTACAATAGCAAAACCTTTGTGGGCGGCGTGAGTCTTGGTGGCCATGGTTTGTTTGTTCAAGATCTGGAGGCGGTGCCGTTTACCTCGCCGACCGACCTGCGCGCCCGTAAAAGTTATTTCTTTGTGGGCGACAAGGTACTGGCTATGGGCTCTCATATTTCAGGCGGAACCGAGCAGGATGAGACCCACACGACATTGTTTCAAACCAGGATTGAAAACATCGGCGTGGAAACCAGGGAGAGCCATGCTGCCGGAGAAGCAGTCGCCATGGCCGATAGTGTTGGCAATAGCTATTATCTCGTCAATGCTTCTTCGGAGCTGGTGGTCGCTCGTCGGATGCAAAATAGCATGACACCGGAATACAAGCCGACCGAGGGCGCCTATGCGACAGCCTTCCTCAACCACGGCATCAAGCCGGAAAGCGACCAATACCAGTATGTGGTGATTCCAGCCGACAAGGAGGGGGAAAAGTTAAAGAAGCTCGCTGCCAACCCCTCTGCCTACTTTCAGGTAGTGGAGAATGATCGGATGCATCTGGTCTATTTCCCTGAACAGCAGATTACAGCTTATGCCTTCTATGAACGGGTTGAAACGCCGGAGCCGCAGCTGGTAAAAAGCGCAAACCTGAATGCCACTGTGATGACACTGCAGGAGGATCAAGGAATCCAGTTGGCAGCCAGTGTTCCTGATCTTGGATGGAAAACCGATGTTGATGCGTTAAAGTTGGACGGGCTGTCGTATGCTTCGGAATATTTCGCCCGACAAGAAGCGAAAACACACCTACTTCAACTCGTGCTCCGAGGGCAATGGAAGTTGGCGGAAGCGTGCCTCAATGCCAGTCTAAGCATCACGGGCAATGAAACCCTGATGACCATCCTCTGCAAGGATGGACTCACCGAAGAGATCGGTTTGTTGCCCGCCGAATAAAAAGCAGATTTTGTGGTTCTTCGAATATTCTTATGACCGCCATGCAGTAGCTATTTTTTTGACAGGATGATCAGGAATTACAGGATGCTTTCCAGAGAATCCTGTTCAACCGCAGCCGAACCCGTGCTATTTGCTTTGAATTGCCTAACTTCCGAAACTGCGACTATGCACATCCAGTTCCATATTCTTGATGTGATTAACATGATACCCATCCTGTTTATCCTGTGAATCCGGTCTAAAAACCCTCCTGCCCTGCACCTTCTACCACAAAATTCTACATAGAACCGATTTTCTGCACTTTCGAAGAGGTTCCTTGGGTTTTCCTTTGAGCCTCTTCTTTTTGTTACCCCAAAGCAGATGCAAGAAGGTTTACGGTTCAACTTTTGTGCAACTATGCAGAACTTTTTAGCCGTGCTAGTAATTTTTACTAGCTGGTCAAGGCGCTGTTTGGCCAGGGTTTGATCGTTAAGGGGTTATGGAAAGGAGGCGTGCAAGCTCGGACACATGCAATGAAGTAAGACCAATAGTTGTTTCTAAAAATGAGTCATAGAGAAAAAATTGGAGGAGAAATAATGAGACGAAGATTCAAAATATCATGGTTGACCGCGCTGGTGGGTTTGACGCTCTCCGTACATGCGCAGAGCCCGGAATATTCATTTGAAGCGGGGGTTCCTAGTGAATGGAGCACGGCAAGCGGGGGTTCGCTGGCCACTTCAACCCGGCATTGGAAGGATGGTTCAACGGCCTTGAAATGGAGCTGGGTCGGCGGATCGCGTATTCAAGTGACGCAACCCAGTGGATTATCCGCTGCCGACGCCAATCGCGGCGGCATGAAAATCTGGATCCATAACGAAACCGCAGTGAATGATGAGATTGTTTTTGCGGTCGGGCAGGAATCGAAATTCGGATCAGGCACTCAGCGTCATGAATTTACCTTTAACCTGAATTATACCGGCTGGCGGGCCCTGTGGATCCGTTTCCGGGACGATGGAACAAACCCGTCCTGGGATCAGAACAACGACACCTTTAACGCGATGTATATCTATGCTCCGACCACGGGATCGGGCGATCTGTACATTGACAACCTGGACTTTGAATCATCCATCACGGTAGAGCGTTCGCCCGACTTTCAGGCACCCTATCTGCGCACTGGCGAGAACCGTTTTATCGACGTATGGATGCATACCTACAAATGGAGTCAGGAACCGGCCCCAACCCCGCCGGGTTCCATCACTCAGCCGGAAATCGATGATTTTGCCGCGCTCAAAGCCCGTTACCTAAACTTTGTTCTGGGCGAACCCCTCTCCGGCGGCGGCAGTTCGGTTACCGAACAGTTTGATACCACGGTAAACGACAATCTGGATAAAAGCGGTAACGGGAATGAAACCACCAAGGTTTCTCCCAACTCGGGAATGCGCTGGGGAGCCTACACCACGGGGGCAACGATTCAGTTCAATAGTTCCAGCCGTTTGCGTTTCCGTGATGGCGGTGCCAACGGCAGCTATGCCTACACGATCTTCGCGTCTTCCATTCCATTGCAGAATATCAGCTATACCATGGCCAATGAAGTGCCCGAAGCAATCCGCTATCTGGTGCGTCGTGCCTCGGACTCGACCTGGTACCTCTCGGATCCCGTTGTCCCGAGTGGAAGCTTTGCCGTGGACAGCGTGCCATGGACGGCGCTCACCACCGCGGCCAACGCCAACCTGAATGCTTTGGCCGATGGGGATGAAGCGGCGCTGGGTCTAACCGCGAACACCGGTTCTTTCTCCAGTCTAATCGGAGGCAATGTAGATGGCAGCGGTCTCTATGTAGAAACCCCGCCCATTTTATCAGGACATTTGACCTTCGACGATATCGTCTGGTCGGGCGGCAACCCCGGCATGGCAATGCGCAAGGCCAATTTAACAGCGATCATCGACGCCGGTGTGGCTGCCTACAACAGCTACAATATCGTCCGCACGGTAGATACCATCACCGGTGTGCCGTTGTTTGCCCGCAACGACCCTCAAAGCCCAAAGGCGGCCTTGGACTTCGGCGAAGGCGTTCTGTGGCCCCTGGCGCTGGACTATGTCATGCGCGGGACGACCACCAGTCGCGATAAATATCTCGACGGTTTGGATTACCTGTACGACCAGGGATGGGCTTCCGGCAGCAGTATGGGGGATCTGGATCACGCGGGCAATGAAACTGCCGGCTGGGTCAATTCCATTCTGATCATGTGGAATGAATTGAGTGCGGCACAAAAGGCCGAAACCTTAGCCGCCTTGGATTGGTTCTCGGATTTCGGCGAAATCTACCGCCGGCCCTTCGAACGTTTCGGCCAAACCGCCGATCGCTTGCAATATGCCGAGACCATGCGTTTGATCAAGATCCTGCTCAGTGATGATACACCCGATAAAGTCCGCGACATGAACAGCTATGTCGGCTGGTTGAGCAATGCTTTTTCTCCGGTCGGAGGCTGGGGCGGAGCGCTCAAACCGGACTTTACCGGATACCACCACATGGGCATTCAGAGCAGTTCCTATGCGCCCCACGGTATCATGGGCGGTTGTTTTGTCAGCTATATGTTGAGCGGTACCCAGTTCGCGGTGGATTCGGCGGCGGTCGATAATCTGGCCAAATATCTGGAAGCCTTCCGGATCTACATGAACAAATACAGCATGAATCCGGGCATCGGTGGACGCACGGGAGCAAAGAGCGTTGGAGAAAGCGCCTTGGCGGCCCATATTCCGTCCTATGCGTTTCTGGCTCTAGCCAGCGGGAATGTGGAAACCTCCCCGATGACACCGATCTTCAAGCGCCTTTACGACACTACCGAACCCGCTGTGCTGGATATGCTGTCCGATGCGGCATCCAATGCGGAAAAAATGTACCTGAACTCGTTGGAAGCTATCAACCTGATGGATCAAGTCGCTGCGGCAACCCCTGCGGCAGAAGCGGCCCCAACCGGAAACTACAGCTACAATTGGTCGGGTTTAATGGCACATCGGGTCGGCAATTGGCTGGCATCCCTGAAGGGCTGGAGCCGTTCGGTTTTGAATTATGAGACCGACGGTTCATCGAATGAACTGGGATGGTACCAGAGCCACGGCAACCTGCAGATCTTCACAGAAGCCGGACGTCTGGCCAATGGCTATGACTTCGATAACGGCTGGGACTGGAACCGCTTCCCCGGCACTACCGCCGCCCATACCACAACGACGGATTTGAAGAGTCGTGTGGAGCGCGATTTGAGCGATCAGGGTTTTGTCGGAGGCGCCAGTCTGGAACAGACCAGCGGAATCTATGCGATGAGCCTGCACGACAACCTGTATGGCATCGATCTGTGGGCCAAGAAATCCTGGTTCTTCTTCGATGATGTCATTGTCTGTTTGGGTTCAGATATCTCCAATAACTCGGGCAATAACACCATTGAAACCCCCCTGTTCCAGGGTAAGTTGAATGCTACATCGGATGCGATCTACGACAACAGCACCTCTCCGGTCACGGCATTCCCTTATAGTACAACCTACAACAGCGGCAGTGCCTGGCTGATGGATGCGTTCAATAACGGATACTACGTACCGGCCGCCTCCGGCTTGAATGTGGCCAAGCAATCCCAATCAAGTCTGGCTCCGGACGGAACGACCGCCAGCAGTGGTAACTATGCCACGGCCTGGATCGATCACGGCAGTTCGCCTGCGAACGAGCAGTATGAATACGCGATCAAGGTCCAGTCCGATCTCTCCTCGGTTCAGAGCTTTGCCAGTGCGCCGAGCTATCAGGTGCTGCAAAAGGACACCAATGCGCATATCGTGCAGGACAACCTGACCTCCACCATCGGCTATGCCATGTGGAGCGCGAGTGCTTCGGTCGGCCAGGGACACCTGAAGTCGATCGACAAGCCCGGTCTGGTGATGATTCGCGAAGTCGCGGCCGATCAATTGAAAGTGTGTGTGGCCGATCCGGATCTGCATGTTGACGACGGGGGTAATCCCACGCAGGATGTACAAGGAAACCTCCGCGAAGATGCATACTATCTGAATGAAAGTCAGACCAATGTAGTCCGCGTCACACTGGCGGGAGTTTGGTCGATCAGTGAACCGCATCCGAATGCGACCCTGGTCAGCTCCGGCCCGACGGATACGCTCATTGATGTCACTTGCGTTAATGGCAAATCCGTTAATATCGGTCTGGCCCAAGGTGTCGGCAATAGTGCGCCGACGTTCAACAGCGATCCGGTGGTTGAAGTCAATGCCACCGAGGACGTGGCCTACAATGCCACGTTGCTGGACAATGCCTCCGATGCCGACAGCGATCCGTTGACCTTCTCAAGCATTGTGGGGCCGGCCTGGCTGAACGTCGCGACCGATGGCACGCTTTCCGGTACGCCAGTCAATGCTGATGTCGGCCTCAACAGTTGGACCGTTCAGGTTTCGGATGGAACCGATACGGATACCGCCACGCTGGAAATCACCGTCGATAACGTCAATGATGCGCCAACGTTCACCGTTGATCCAATCAACAAGCCCAACGGCCTTGAAAATGCGGCCTACAGCGATACGATTGCCGGTTCTGCGACGGATGTGGATGTCGGCGACACCCTGACCTACTCGAAGGTCTCCGGTC
>CAZWZW010000110.1:0-9944 GCA_964639125.1 uncultured Verrucomicrobiota bacterium | reverse complement strand
CGGTTTCCAGAAAACAGAGACGAGTAGATTTTAACAAAACAGGCCGCCGCCACCGCCCGACTCCCCGCCGCCGCCACCGCCGCCGGCGCTACCGGCCAGCAGGTCCCGCCCGCCGTGGCGACCCCGTGGAAGAGCCCGAGATAAATCAGCCATTCGCTGGCAAAGCCGTTGAGCGGCGGCAGGCCGCAGATGGCCACGGCCCCCAGCAGAAAAAGTCCGGCGGTCATCGGCATGGTTTTGGCGAGGCCGCCCATACGGTTCATATCGCGGGTATGCACGGCGTGCATGATCGCGCCGGAATTAAGAAAGAGCAGCGACTTAAACAAGCTGTGGTTCCAGACGTGCAGCAGCGCACCGCCAAGACCCAGCAGGATAAAGTCGGGCCGCTGGAGCGTACGGCCAATCAGGGCCAGCCCGATTCCCATGGTGATGATGCCGATGTTTTCAATACTGCTGTAGGCCATCAGACGTTTGATATCGTTTTGGGCCAAAGCAAAAAGAATACCGAGCATGCCGGTAACCGCCCCCATTCCCAGCAACACCTCCCCGCTCCAGAGTTCGGTGACCGGCAGGAGAGTGAGCAGGCGAACGATTCCATAGATCCCCATTTTGAGCATGACACCCGACATGACGGCGGAAACATGGCTCGGGGCATTGGCATGCGCCCCCGGCAGCCAAACATGCAGCGGCATCAACCCGGCTTTGAAACCAAACCCCACCACCGTCAGCACAAAAAGCACCGTGGCCAGGGCCGGGGTCAGCTGGCCAGGCTCAACCGCTGTCAGCGCAAAGCTGCCGGTGATCTGATGCAGCAGGGCAAACAGCGCCAGCAGGCAGACGGTACCGGCGTGGGTGGCCATCAAATAGATCCATCCGGCGCGGCGCACTTCGGCCTTTTCATCTTCGGCACCGGCAAGGAAAAACGCCGCCGTGGCCATGAGCTCCCAGGCGATCAGGAAGAGGACTGAATTGCGCGAGAGGACGACCAGCGCCATGCCCCCGGCCAGCATCCCGTAGAAGAGCCCCATGCCGCGCCCGTTTTCGGGATGTTCGTTTTGCCGCCAATACGCGAGTCCGTAGAATGAACCCAGCACCGGAATCGAGAAGACGGGAATCAGAAATACGGCCCCGAGGGCATCGAGCCCAATGGAAAAATAGCCGCCGGGCCATTGCCAGGCCCAGGAGAGTTCGCAGCCGGGAGTGCCGAACGAAGCCGCGATCAGCCCCCACCAGCCCAGTCCGCTGCCCAGCAGCACCAGCGCCGTGGTCAGGCGCTGGGAGGCGACCGACCGGCGCGAAAAAAAACAGGCGGGAGCCCCGCTGAAAATGAGCAGCAGGGTCGCTGCCAGCAGAATAACCAGTCCGTTCATGCCGCAACCCCTGTGGTCATTTGTATGTGTAGCATATCCTTCATTGTTGCCTCTATCGGGTAAACAGTTCTGAAAAAATTTCCTTAAACGGCAGGAGCCAAAGCAGCATGGCCAACAGCATCAGGGCCACATAGATGAGGTACTGGTGCGTCAACCCGCGCTGCAAGGGCAGCGCCTTGCTGAACAGCCGTTTGAAAAAGCGCATCATGGGCAGGAGGCTCCGGTCCAGCACCGGTTCATCGATATGACTTTCAAAATGCGAGGCCTGAGGGAAGGCCGAATGGATACGCGGCGCGTACACGCGCGGATGGAGCACAAAGCGGAAGAGACGGGTCAGCAACTGGGCGAAGGAAGAGGCCGTGTATTGCATACGCGGCGTGAGCCGCGCGTAGCCGCAGCCCCAGGTGGAACCGCGCGGGGCCGTGTGCAGCCGGATGCGGCGGGCCAGCAGGAAGTACAGCAGCAATCCGCCCAGCACGAGCGCCAGACCACAGAGCGCCACGGCGGGCAGCGGGGCCAAGGCATCCAGAAAGGACGGCGGGAACAATCCTCCGGTATCCCACGCCGCGATGGCCCGGCTCAGCATAGGAACGACGAGCATCGGCAACAGGCCGATCAACGTGCAGCATCCGGCAAGAATCCCCATAGGCAGTTTCATGGAAGCCGGTGCTTCGTGCGGTTTGGACTCCTCAGGGAAACGGGCCGTACCGAGGAATACCGCGCCGTAGGCCTTTACAAAACAGGCCAGCGCCAGCGCACCGATGACCGCCAGGATGGGAGCCGCCAGCGCGGTCACCGTCCACGACAGCGAAGAGCCGTCCGCTGCGGCATGGAAGAGACCGAGATAGATGAACCACTCGCTGATAAACCCGTTCAAGGGCGGCAGACCGCAAATGGCCAGCGCTCCTACCAGGAAGAGGCCCGCGGTCCAGGGCATGGCTTTGGCCAGCCCGCCCATCCGGTCGATCTCGCGGGTTCCGGTGGCGTGGATGACCGATCCAGCGCCCAGGAACAGCAGCGATTTAAAGAGGGCGTGGTTCCAAATGTGCAGCAGGCAGCCCGCCATCCCAAGCGCCACCAGCAGCGGTTGGTGCCAAGACCGGCCAATCAGTGCCAGACCGAATCCGATCAGGATGATGCCGATATTTTCGACACTGTGGTAGGCGAGCAGCCGTTTGAGGTCGTGCTGCCCGAGCGCGAACACCACGCCCAGTACGCCGCTGATGCCGCCGAGGGCGAGAATAATCATGCCCCAACTAACGGGCGGATCGGGCAGGAAGCCGATAAAACGGATGATGCCGTAGAGCCCGATCTTGAGCATGACGCCCGAGAGCAGCGCGGAAACATGGCTTGGGGCATTGGCATGCGCTGCCGGCAGCCAGAAGTGCAGCGGCATGATGCCGGCCTTGATTCCGAATCCGGCCAGCGTGAGAAAGAACATGGGGAAGAGTATGCCAAGTCCGGCCTCGGAGGCGGCCAGCGGACGCAGTTCGTACGAGCCGGTGACCGCGTGAAAGATCGCAAACAACCCGAACAGAGCCAGCGTACCCAGATGCGTTGCCACAAAATAGACCCACCCGGCGTTGCGCACCTCCCCGTCTTCATGTTCGGTGGTAATCAGAAAGAATGCGGACACGGCCATAATTTCCCAGCCGGTCAGGAACAGGGCCGCGTGGCGGGCAATCAGCAGTAGCGTCATGCCGGCCACGGTCAGCCCCCAGAACAGGCGAAGTCCGCGCCCGTTATACGGATGGAGCGGTTGCGGCCAATAGCCGAGTCCATAGCAGGAACCCAGTCCGCCGATGACCAGCACGGGCACCAGAAAAAAGGCCCCCAAGGCATCGGCCTGCACCGGTAGCGCCGAGCCGAGCGCCTGCCAGGGCAGCACAGCGAAAGCCGTTCCCCGCATAAATACCAACACGGCGCCCGTCAACCCCGAAACCGTCGCGGTCAGCGACAGGAGCAGCGATGTGCGCTGGCCGGTCCCGGTCGAGCGCGGGCACAGCAAGCCGGGCACACCGCTCATCGCATTGAGCAGTACGGAGACGAGGATCCATGAAATGGGGTTGTGTGTCGTCATGCTGCAGGGGCTTCAATTCTACGCATCGCCGGTAACCACCCGCTCCACCTGACCGGTTTGCTGATTGACGAACAGGGCCTCCACCCGGGCATTCGGGAAACGCTCATGCAGGTGAAATGCGGCCGTTTCGAGTTTAAAATGCACCTCGCTGTCGGTCAGCTTGTCCGGACGCTGCCCGCCAGCCAGAATGAGGCGTTTGTTTTCAGCCTCATTGAGGAATGCGGAAATATATCTGCTCAGCTGCTCCAGGGCTTCCCGATCCACATTATGGAAGAAAACATGCAGCGGGTCTTCCGCCGTGAGGACATCGATGCGGTTCCCCTTCTGTTCCAGATGACGCCGGGCGGAAAACTGGATGACCGGATCGGGGCGGCTGATGAGAAGGCCTTGGCTGGGGGGAAGTTTTGCAGACATATTCGACTCCTTTTTAGTTCATGAAATAACGCAGGTAGAGGAAGGTGCTGGCAACGACGAGACTGATCAACATGAAGGGGAACCCGTATTTGGTGAACGACCAGAACGTGATGGGACAGTCGTTGCGGTTGGCCACCTGCGCAATCACCACGTTGGCGGAGGCGCCGACGAGCGTGCCGTTGCCGCCGAGGCAAGCCCCCAGCGCCAGCGCCCAAAACAGCGGCTGGGCAATTTGGGCGCGAATCATCTCCGGATCGGTGATTCCCATATGGGCGGCGATCTGCGGGCTGATCCCCTCCACCAGCGGAATCATGGCCATCACCAGCGGAATATTGTTGAGGATGGTGGAGGCCAGCGCCGCCACCCATAGAATGGCAAAGGCGGTCAGCTTGAGATCGTTATGGCATATCCCCAGCACCCATGTTCCCATGGCCTCGAAGACATGCGCTTCTTCCAGGGCGGCCACCATCATGAAGAGTCCGGCAAAGAAGAGGATGGTGTCCCACTCGACGTGGGCCAGCGCGTGGTGCAGGCTTTTGCCGCAGACCACCACCATGATCATTCCGCCGCACAGGGCAATGATGCCCGGCTCGATGTCGAGGGCGCGGCCGGCCAGAAATCCGGCGATGATCAGGCCGAAGACAATCAGGGCGCGCCGGAGCTCCTTTGGTTGGAGGATCGCCCTCTCCGGACGGGACTGCTCGATGCGTTTACGGGTTTGCTCCGTAGTCCGGACCGATTTGCGGAACATGAAGGCCATCAGGGCAATGAGCGCCACCATCATGATCAGGATCGGCGGGCCAAGGTTCAGCAGAAAGTCGTTGAAGGAAAGATGTTCAGCCGAACCGATCAGGATGTTGGGCGGGTCGCCCACCAGCGTCGCTGTTCCGCCGATGTTGGAGAAAACGGCTTCCATAATCAGGATCGGCGAGGCCGGCAATTCCAGCAACTGGCAGAGCAGGATGGTGATCGGGGCCATCAGGATCACGGTGGTCACGTTGTCGAGGAAGGCAGACAACACGGCGGTGAGGAGCATGAAGAAGACGGCAATCAGCAAACCGTTGCCTCGGGCCACGCGGGCCAGTTTGATGGCCAACCATTCGAAGACCCCCGTATCCGACAGGGTGTTGACCACCACCATCATTCCAATGAGCAGGTAGAGCACGTTGAGGTCGACCGCATGCAATGCCTCCTCATATCCGATCAGGTGCAGGCCGACCACCAAACCGCCGCCGACGACGGCTGCTACGGTCTTGTCGACCCACTCCGTGGCAATGAACAGATAAACAATCAGGAAAACGATAATAGGAAAAAGCATGATGAACTCCGGAAAGAATTAAACATTGATAACGTTGTCGAGGAGTGTGCCTTTGGTCACGGTTCCGATCCACCGATCCTTATGATCGACAACATACAGTTTGCTGAAATTGGTCACGGCCAGGTCGAACACGATCTCCATGACGGTGTGTTCCGGCTTAACGATGCGCGGGGCGTGAGACATGATGGCACCCGCCTCCGTTTTGCGTTCATCTTCGAAATATTTTTCGAAGGGATCGAACTCGGCCACAAAGGAGACGCTTTTGAGGCGGGCGAAAAAGTCAGGCAGTCCATAGCGGAAGAGCAGGTCGGTGGTTATTTCGCCCACGATGCGCTTCTCATGATCCAGTACGGGAATGGCCCGCAGCTGATAGTTGCTCATCATTCTGGAACATTCGGTCAAGGGGGTGTCTTCGTTTACGCTCCACCGGGGCAGGCGCATAATGTCGCGTGCAATCAGGGGCTTATCGATACTGGCATCCTTGCTGAACAGCTGCTTGAGTTCTTCCGGGGCCTGGGCGGTCACCACCCGGTTGCGGTTTTCATCGTCCATCAACACCCGCGAAAACTGCGCCATCAGCTTAAGTGAGATCGAGGGATCGGAGGAGGGGACGAGAATCAGGCAGACGATATCGACATACTGCTCCCCAAACGGGACCGGCTCCTTCAGGGAAGCGACGGCAAACTGGGCGCGGGTAAGATTTTCCAACCGGGCATGGGGAAAGGCAATTCCGTTGCCGACGGCCGTCGTGCGCAGGGATTCGCGTTCAATCAGAGCCTGCAGAATCCCCTCTTTCGTAAGCTCGGCATTCACCTCCAAAAACTCCGGGGTGCACAATTGATCGAGCATCATCCGGAAAACGTCGTCCCTGGATGCCGCATCAAGCCCCGGTAGCCAGGATTTTTCTTTTAGGGTATAGTTTAAAATGTTCATTTTTTCTCCTGAAACATATCGTATCCATTCTCCAAGCGATCATTCTTCCAGTATATGGTCGATGGCTTCCGCCTCCTCGAAGATCCGATCTCGCGAACCGATTTCGTGCAACAGCTGCGAAAACCGGGGTTGCCGGACCGCATAGGCCAGCCGCGACATCAGCCGGATGCTGGAGCGCGCGGACGGGCTCAGCAGCATGAAGACGGTATCCACTGGTTTTTTGTCGATCGCCTTAAAATCAACGGAAGCTTCCAAAAAGCCGAGGGCCAGTATGGGTTCAGAGAGATCCGGAATCGCCAGTTCGCGGCAATGGGGAAAGGCGATGCCGTCGCCCAGGCCGGTTGTGGTTATCTGCTCGCGGGTCCAAAGGCGCTCCAGAATGCGCGGGATATCCGCCGCCGAGGGCAACTTCATCAGCCCCAGCATCGCTTCGAGCACCCCGCGCACATCCGCACCGCCCACGCGGTAGAAAATACCGCCTGCACGCAGGCTGTTCGCCAGGGAAAGCACCATGGGCTCGTCCGCTGCCATCTCGGCCGCGGCAACCGAATGTTCGCCCGCAGCCCACGCGAGCAGCTCATTCCTGGAAAACCGGTATTGGGCTCCCACGCGGTAAAAAGGAACCTGCGCGGCGGATACCCACCGGTAGATGGTTTTGTCCGAAACATTCAACAATTCTGCGGCTTGTTTGACTCCGATTTCCATAACAACTCGCATAGTTGGACATTCTTGGACATTTGTTCACATATATGACAATATAATTCTATCTCTGTCTGTTTTTGGACATTTTTTATCTATCATGTCTAGCAGACATGACTGGATAAACCCGTACTACTTGTATATTTTTATCTGCTCGTTTTTCGTTCAACCCGACAGGAGTGTGCACCATGAAATTATCGAATCTGCTGAGTAAGGAAGCTATCCTGCAGATTGCAGGCCGCCCGGACAAATGGAGTGTGATCCGGCAAATGATCGAAGCACTGGGCCGGATCCAATTCGTATCCGAACTACCTGAAGCGCTGCGCGGATCCTTTTTCGGGGAAATTGAACGGCGCGAAAAGCTCGGCAGTACCGGGCTTGGGGAAGGGATCGCCTTCCCCCATGCGCGAATCGAAGGCCTTGAGCGCCCTCTGATGGCTTTTGCCACCGTCAAGGAAGGCGTCGACTTTGAATCCGCCGATGGCCTGCCCGCCCAGCTGATCTTCCTCATCCTGCTGCCGGCCGCCCGGGCCGAACTGGGCGTGAAGATCAACTCGGCCTGTAGCCGTTTTCTCATGCAACCGGAAATCCGCACCGCCCTGCTCGAAGCCGCCTCGCCGGCCGAGATTCTGAATACGATGCAGCAGGCCGCCCTTGAAATCGATACCCCGATCATTGCGCTGGACCTGATGCGCCCGGAACGGGTCCGGCTTGCCCAGAAGCAGCCTATCCAGGAAGCCACCCAGCTGATGCACCGCTGCCGCACCGTTGCGGCCCCGGTCCTCGACGGCGAGCGGCGGATCGTCGGTGAAATCAACTGCAATGTAATCTTCGAACAGGAACTCCCCGATTACATCCGGCAGCTGCACAGCGTGCCCCACTTGACGGACTTTTCTCCGTTCCATGAATATTTTACCGAGGACACCAGCCGCTCGGTCGGCGACCTGATGACCCCCTGCGGCTCGATCATCGATGAAAAGGGGTCCTTACTGGAAATCCTCTATCTGCTCTCCGTAAAAAAATACCCGCTCCTCTACGTGTGCCGAAACGAACGGCTGATCGGCGTCATCGACCCGATCACCGTCATGGACAAGATTCTCAACCTGTAACCCTCGGCGGCTGAATTCCGCCCAACCCGCGATAATACTATGAATAACCTACCGGCTCTCATCAGCTCTGCCGTCTTCATCATCACCTTCATCCTGATCATCAGCGAACGGGTGCACCGCACCGTCATCGCCTTGGCCGGGGCGGTACTCGTTGTCCTGCTCGGGCATTTCTTCGGGTTCTATTCCCCGGAGTTGGCCTTCGAGGCCATCGACTTCCATACCCTGACCCTGCTGGCCGGCATGATGATCATCGTGACCGTCCTGGAACAAACCGGATTCCTCGAATACCTGGCCATTGTCACCGCCAAGAAAACCAAGGGGAACCCGTGGCTGCTGGTGGTGGCGCTCGGCACGGTGACCACGCTGGTTTCCTTCATTCTCGACAACGTCACCACCGTGGTCATCATTGCGCCCATCACCATTCTGATTGCCAAGGTCACACGCATCAGCGCCACGCCCCTGCTGATGGCCGAGGCCCTGCTTTCCGATACCGGTGGCGTAGCCACGCTCGTCGGCGACCCGCCCAACGTGATGATCGGCAGCGCGGCCCATTTTTCATTCAACGACTTTCTCACCCACGTTGCGCCGATCGTAATCTTTGCATGGTTTGCCACCCTGCTGGTGCTGAAGTTCGTCTACCATAAAGAGCTGTCGAAAAAACCGGACCACCTCGACGACCTGATGAACTGGGACGCCTCTAAATCCATCAAGAACAAGGGCGATATCATCAAGACGCTTTCCGTGCTCGCCCTGGTCGTCGCCCTCTTTTTCTTCCACCACTACATCCACATCGAGCCCTCCATGGTGGCCATCATCGGGGCTTCCCTGACCTTGGTGCTCGTCACCATCAAGAAGGACCCGCAGCCCATTCTCGAAAAAGTGGAGTGGAGTGTACTCGCCTTCTTCATCGCCCTCTTTGTCCTCGTCGGCGCGCTGGAGCACAGCGGGGTGATCGGCTCGGTTACCAGCTTGATCGTCAACGACACGAACGGCAACAGCAAAGTCGTCACGGCCCTCATCATCCTGTGGGTATCGGCCTTCGCCTCCGCCATCATCGACAACATCCCGTTCACCATGGCCATGCTGCCGGTCATCATGCAGATGGAGGCCGACGGTCTGGAAGTCCACCTCTACTGGTGGGCGCTGGCGCTGGGCGTCGGCTTCGGCGGCAACGGCTCGCCGATCGGCTCGACCGCCAATGTCGTGGTCGTCAGCAAAAGCGCGGAAACGGATGAACCGATCACCTTCCTCACCTGGTTCAAATCCGGCACGCTCGCCACGATCGCCACCTGCGCCGTGGCCAGCGTGGCCATCATCCTGTTCCATGAATGGCTTGAACGGTAAACCTAACAATGCAACTGCCGGGCTTACCGCAAATACCAGGTCCGAGGCCTGACGGCGTAGACACGGTTGTCGAGGAGCTCGATCCGCCTGATTTTGAATTAAATCCTGTTTAACTGCGCGAAATCGTGAGCGTAAACCAGGATGAGTTTAGAGGGAAAGCTCATAAACTTTAACGAATGACGATTTAGGCGGCCCGACCCCTTTTCGCCTCCGCCATCATCGACAACATCCCGTTCACCATGGCCATGCTGCCGGTCATCATGCAGATGGAGGCCGACGGTCTGGAAGTCCACCTCTACTGGTGGGCGCTGGCGCTGGGCGTCGGCTTCGGCGGCAACGGCTCGCCGATCGGCTCGACCGCCAATGTCGTGGTCGTCAGCAAAAGCGCGGAAACGGATGAACCGATCACCTTCCTCACCTGGTTCAAATCCGGCACGCTCGCCACGATCGCCACCTGCGCCGTGGCCAGCGTGGCCATCATCCTGTTCCATGAATGGCTTGAACGCTGATGGGATACATTTCCGAGGATTGTGCTGGATAAAGCAAAACGGGTTCGCTTAACTGCCGCGCCATAACCAAAAGCAACCGCGGCCGGTTTGCGGCAACCCGCATTTTTCCGCCGCAGAGGCGGCGTCCAACCGGACGGCCATGCAGGTTGCAGGGGAGTAGATTGCCAT
>CAZWZW010000109.1:0-10016 GCA_964639125.1 uncultured Verrucomicrobiota bacterium | reverse complement strand
GGATAAACGAGCCATGCTTTATTTTGCGCAGCCGTCTTCGCGCACCTATCTTTCCTTTAACTCGGCCTGCCAGATTCTGGGGCTCAGCACAATGGATGTTCGCGACAGCAAAACGTCGAGCGAAGTAAAGGGGGAATCACCGGAGGATACAATTCGAACCTTCAGCTCCTATGCCGACATGATCATCATGCGGCACCCGGTGGGCGGTTTTGCCGAGCGCGTGGCCTGGATGCTCTCCAATACAAATCGTGCTATCCCGGTACTGAACGCGGGGTCGGGTGCCGACCAGCATCCGACGCAGGCGCTGCTGGATATCTACACCCTCGAACGCAGCTTTGAAGAAAGCGGTGGGATCGATGGTAAAAGCGTCGCATTTGTCGGGGATCTGATGCGCGGACGCACGGTACGCTCGCTGGCCTGGCTCCTGACTCTTTATAAAGATGTGACGGCCTACTTTGTGGCGCCGGAGCCGCTGCAAATTGGAGTGGATATTCTCGAGTTGCTGGATGCCTCCGGAATGAAGTATGAAGTGACCGACGATTTCGCATCGGTCATGCCGAAGGCCGATGCCCTTTATATGACACGCATTCAGGACGAGTGGGATGCCGATGGCGAAAGCACGACCATTGACACTTCGGCTTTCAGCATCAATGAAGAACACTTGAGCAAATTAAAGCAGTCGGCTGTCATCTTGCACCCCTTGCCGCGCCGGAAGGAGATCGGCGTCGAGGTGGATGCCGACCCGCGTGCAATGTACTGGCGGCAGGTGCGTAATGGAATGTGGGCGCGGGCCGCCCTGATATTGAAAACGTTCGGGCGACAGGATGAGGTTAATGCCTACTATGCCGAACTCTCGTCTGAATAATTTTGGAGAAGAACTATGGAACATTTGATTTCACTGAAGGAATGGAGCCCTGAAAAAATACGGGCAGTACTGGATCTGGCCCAGGATGTGAAGACCCAGCCGGATAAGTATGGCAATGCCATGCAGCGGAAGACGCTGCTGATGATTTTTGAAAAACCGAGCCTGCGGACACGACTTTCCTTCGAGGCGGGCATGACACAGATGGGTGGGCACGCGATCTACTACCACACCGGCAACTCGCCGATGGGCAGCGGAAAAGAAAGCATCAGCGATTCCGTCAAGACGGCATCACGCTTTGTCGACGTCATCATGGCGCGGCTTTTCAAACATGAAGACCTGCTCGAAATGGCTGAATATGCAACCGTGCCCGTGATCAATGCGCTGACCGACGATAGCCACCCCTGCCAGATTCTTGCGGACCTTCAGGCCATCGAAGAAAAGAAAGGTCAGCTGAAAGAATTGAAGCTGGCCTATCTGGGAGACGGGTTTAACAACGTGACCCATTCATTGATGTATGGCGGCGCGAAAATGGGCATGCATGTGAGTGTCGGTTCGCCTGCCGGTGCCGATTATTCTCCCCGGGCCGATGTGGTTGAAGCCTGCGAAGCATTTGCCGCCCAATCCGGGGGATCTATCTTCGTTTCAGACGATCCGGTTGCAGCCATTAAGGATGCGGATATCGTCTACACCGACTCATGGATGAGCTACCATATTCCGAAAGATCAGGAAGAGGCGCGGATTGCAAAGTTTATGCCGTATCAGGTGAACAGCGAGTTGATGGCGCATGCCAATCCCGAGGCCGTTTTCATGAATTGCCTGCCCGCGATCCGGGGCTGTGAACAGACGGCCGAAGTGATCGACGGTCCGCAGTCGATCGTATTTGACGAAGCCGAAAATCGGTTGCACGCACAAAAAGCCGTAATCTTAACCCTGTGTGGTGCGGCCTAGAGGTTCCATCGTGAAGCTTTGGAATTTTGATGCCTTCATCTTTGATCTGGACGGTACGCTCATTGATTCGGGCAAATATCATTCCCAGGCATTTGCCGATGCCGTTTTTGAACAGAGCGGTTATCGACTAACGGAGAATGAGCGCCACGAGTTTTTTGCGAGTCACAGTTCTTCCTTCGCGACGGTGCTTAACCAACGCCATGGACTGTCGCTGGATCCCGATGCCGTGCTGAAACGAAAGCGCAAAAGGGTTGTAGAAATTTTTGCAGTGAAACTGTTTAGAGGCGCGCGGGAATTTCTTGAGTTATGGCATGGAAGGAAACCCATGGCTTTGGCCAGCAACTCTCCGTCCGCATTTGTTGGATCCGCATTGGAAAAGGCCGATGTGTTGAAATATTTTGACTGCATCACCACAGCCGATGACGTGACCGATCGCAAACCTGATCCGGAAATTATTAAGGTAACGGTTCAAAAGCTGCAGGTTGATGCGAAGAAAACGCTGGTGTTTGAGGATCAGTTGATTGGCATTAAGGCGGCGCGTTCCGCCGGGGCCCACGTGATTGCCATCGATAATGGCCAGCCGGTGATGTATCCGGTGGATGTGGCCGTTCATAGCTGGAGCGCACTTTTAAAACTTTCGGAGATGGACGGATGGAACCACAGTTGTTGATTTTTGATTTGGATGGTACACTGATCGATTCTCGTGCAGATCTGGCGGCGGGGATAAACCACATGCGCCAGCACTTTGGCCTTGAACCGCTTCCCTTGGAAACCATCAGTGGATATATCGGCAATGGGGTTCGTAAACTGGTTGAGCGGTCCTTGCAAGGGGCTCCGGTTGAGATGGAAGAGGCCCTTCGAATCAATAAGGAATACTATTACGCGCATCTGACGGTTCATACGTACCTATACGAAGGGGTGGCTGAAGGCATTCGGCGGCTGGAGCATGCAGGTCATAAACTGGCCTTGCTCACCAATAAGCCTGGTGATCCGAGCCGGACAATCCTGAAATATTTTGGGCTTGCCGACTCTTTTTCATCCATTATTGGAGGCGGGGATATCGCAGCGCTCAAACCGGAGCCTGAAGGTGTTTTCCAGTGCCGGAAAACAGCGGGCATGGATGCTTCCCGGACATGGATGATCGGCGATCACTACACCGATCTTGCCGTTGCGGAAAACGCGGGGATTAAAAGCGCTTTTGTTCGGTACGGGTTTGGCGAGGCCAGAACGTATAAACCCAATGTATATTTTGCTTCGTTTTCAGAACTTGTCGGGTACTTTGTCTGAGCCATGAAAACATACCTTTCAGAAATATTCAGCTCCGTTCAAGGTGAAGGTCCCTATGTGGGCGAACGACACCTTTTTGTCCGTTTTTGCGGATGCCACCGTGATTGCATCTATTGCGATACCAATACCGACCGTACAGAGACCGTAATGGTTGAAAAAGTTCCGGGATCGGGAGCCTTCGAGCAGGTTCCAAATCCGCTTTCCGCAGCGCAGTTGGTTGAACTGATTCATGCCGTGGACACCAAAAAGAATAACCGCCGCATTTCGCTGACGGGCGGGGCCCCGTTGCTGCAGGCTCAGTATCTGCGGGAACTCCTTCCGCATTTGAGCAGCGACGATTACAGCATCTATCTGGAATCCGCCGGCGATCTGCCACAGCAGCTAAAGTCGATCATCGAGTGGATCGACATCGTGGCGATGGATGTCAAACTCGAAAGCGTAACTCAGGAAAAAAGCACCTTTCCGGCGCATTGGCAGTTTTTAAAAACCTGCCGGGATTGGGATATTGAGGTGTTTACCAAGCTCGTGCTTTCTGCGAATACGCACGATGGCGAACTGATACAGGCGGTGCAGGGCATAAAAAAAGCGGGTGGCAAGGATACCCTGGTGGTCATTCAGCCCATGACCAAGTCGGAAAAAACCGATGCGGTGCCCAGTAGCGAACAGCTATTGTGCTGGCAGGATAAGATTGCTCAGATTATGCCGAATGTGCGGGTCATTCCCCAAACCCATAAAATGATGGAAATGCTTTAATGGGCGGCGGAAAAAAGAAAGCGGTAGTGCTTCTGAGTGGCGGACTGGATTCGGCCACCGCAATGGCCATGGCGATTCATGAAGGTTATGATGTGTATGCCATGTCGGTTCGATACGGCCAGCGGCATTCCATCGAGTTGGATTGCGCCGCTGAGCAAGCCGCAAGCGGGACCCGGGAGCATCGGATTGTCGACATTGATCTTAAGGCGTTTGGTGGTTCAGCCCTAACCGGTGATATTGAGGTTCCGAAACATGACTCGGTTGAGGAATTAAGTGAAGAGATTCCGGTCACCTACGTTCCGGCGCGAAATACGGTGTTTCTCTCCTATGCGCTGGCCTGGGCGGAAGTGCTGGGAGCCTGCGATATTTTTGTGGGTGTCAATGCGCTGGATTACAGCGGCTATCCCGACTGTCGTCCCGAATTTATCGAGGCCTTCGAAAGGATGGCCAATCTTGCCACCGTGGCCGGTGTTCAGGGGCAAAAACTAACGATCCATGCCCCCTTGATTGACCTGACCAAGGCCGAAATTATTAAACGCGGGCTTGATCTGGGGGTCGATTACGCTAAAACCACGAGCTGTTACGACCCTGCGCCGGACGGGCGTGCCTGCGGGCATTGCGACTCCTGTCTGTTGCGCATCAAGGGATTCGAAAATGCGGGTACGAAGGACCCGCGACCATATATCGAGGATTAAACAAATGCCAAAGATGCGGATATACAAGGAATTTAAATTTGATGCGGCCCACTGGCTTCCCAATGTGGGGCCGAACCACAAGTGCTCAAAAATGCATGGGCACACCTTTGCTGTTGAGATTCACGTGGAAGATGAAATCGATCCACAGCTGGGGTGGGTTCTGGACTACAACGTACTACGCACGCACGTCGAACCCCTGATTGATCAATTGGACCATGCCGTTATGAACGACATTGAAGGCCTGGAGAATCCCACAAGCGAAAACCTGTCGCTGTGGCTGTGGAACAAGATCAAGCCGGTGCTGCCACAACTCGTTCAGGTTGTTGTGAAGGAAAATCCGACGAATGTCTGCATTTATGCAGGCGGATAGGCTTCGTCCGAATCAATCTTTACCGAAGAGGTGATGCCGCCGCGTGCGGTAAAGTCGCCATTCACCACGAGTCGGCGGGGCTTCAGCAGCTCAGACAGATCAGAGTAGATGCGGTTGACGATTTCCTCGTAGAACGTACCGGTCTGCCGGAATGAAAAAAGATACAGTTTCAAGGATTTACTTTCCACGCACAGCTCGCCGGGAATATATTCGATTCGGATCGTCGCAAAGTCGGGCTGTCCCGTGATGGGGCACAGTGAGGTGAATTCCGACGTTTCAAAGGTAATCCAATAGTTGCGCTGCAGATTCGCATTCTCGAAGGTTTCAAGCTCCGCCTCGTCCGGGGAGGTCGGATAGCGGGTTTCGCCCTTTTTCAGCAGGGTCAGGCCGGTCAGTTTTGTTTCATCAGTCATAATAGGTTCCATTCCTCGGGGAATTACGAACCACATAATATGCAGCTCGCTGAAACGGGCAAGCGTTAAGCATGAACATTTGTGTCATGGATGAGTCTATAATTGAACTGTTTTGAAGTATTGACCCCGTGCATCAGTTTCGGTCTACTTCCCGGGATTTGGAAAATAATATGTATCAACAAGAACCTAGAAACATCGGTAATGTTCGTGGAATCACCCCTGCGGTGAAATTCATTCTCATTTTAAACATCTCAGTATTCGTGCTCGATATGCTGCTGTATCGATTCAGCGGACGCCATGTGCTGACCAACCTGTTTGCACTGCCGGCGGTGTGGTGGCGATCCTTTTCCGTTGGACAACTGTTCACCTATATGTTCGTGCACGGGGGGACGACCCATCTGCTGATGAATATGTTGGGCATATTCTTCATCGGCCCGATTGTGGAACGGACGTTGGGTTCGTATCGATTCTTCATTCTCTACTATGCCAGCGGAATTCTTGGCGGTCTGGGATGGTCGCTGATCGCATCTGAACATGCCTATTGCGTTGGGGCCTCCGGCGCGCTGATGGGGGTGCTTGGCGCATTCGGCGCGCTCTACCCGCAAGCCAAACTATTGCTTTGGTTTATTATTCCCATCAAGGCTTGGGTGCTGGTAGCTATTCTGGCTCTTTGGGAACTTCACGAAACGATCTGGGAACCAGCCATTGGAGGAATCGCCAATGCCGCTCACCTGATGGGGGGGCTTGCCGGATTCTGCTATGCCATTTCACTCAAACACCCGCGCATGTTAAACAATCTGTTCAACAAAATCCGCGGGATTAAAAAGACCGGAATGCCGCGCCCGGCCGCGCAAAAACCAAACCTCTCGAAAGCAGAGGTCGACCACATCCTTGATAAAATCGGTAAGGAGGGTATGGGGGCTCTGACACACAAAGAACGCGAGATGCTGAAAAAAGCAACACGTGGGTAGTTAGGAGGGACGCTGTCCCCTCCATTAAGAGTTCTTCAAATCCTTGATCTGGTCGCGCAGGACGGCGGCGCGTTCAAATTCAAGCGCCTCTGCGGCTTCGAGCATTTCCTGCTCAAGCTGATGAATCACCTCGTTCACATTGTATTCGACACCCTCTTCCGCCACAGCTGCTTCCACGGTTTCTTCTGCGGTATCATAGATGGTTTTGAGGCTGTCCTGTATGTCCTTCTTGATCGCTTGAGGAACAATGCCATGCTCTTCGTTGTATGCCGTTTGCTTTTGGCGACGGTGGTCGCACTTGTCGAGCATACGCTGCATGGAGTCGGTAATCTTTTCGGCATACATGATAACACGCCCGTCGAGGTGCCGTGCCGCGCGTCCGGCGGTTTGGACCAGTGAAGTTTCCGAACGCAGGAAGCCTTCCTTGTCGGCATCGAGAATGGCGACGAGCGACACTTCCGGAAGGTCAAGCCCTTCGCGCAGCAGGTTGATTCCGATCAGGCAGTCAAACTTTCCACTGCGCAGTTCGCGGAGAATATCGACCCGCTCCAGTGCGCCAATATCCGAATGCAGGTATTGAACCTTCAGCCCGGTCTTTTCGAGATATTCGGTTAAATCCTCCGCCGTTCGCTTGGTCAGCGTGGTGACCAGGGTGCGTTCGCCCCGTTCAGCACGGATACGTACTTCTTCCATGAGGTCGTCAATCTGGTTTTTGAGCGGCCGCAGTTCCACGGGCGGATCAATGATGCCCGTCGGGCGAATAATCTGTTCGATCGGTGTGCCCGCATGCTCCTGCTCGAAGACGGATGGCGTTGCCGACATGAAAATCATTTCATTGGCGACGGAAAGGAACTCGTCAAAATTCATCGGGCGGTTATCCAGTGCGGAGGGCAGGCGAAATCCATGCTCAACCAAGGTGCCCTTGCGGGCTTGGTCGCCATTATACATGCCGCGAATCTGCGGCAGGGTGACATGCGATTCATCGATGATGGTCAGGAAGCCTGCTGGAAAATAGTCCAGCAGGCATTCCGGGCGTTCTCCGGGGGACCGCCCGGAAAGGTGGCGGGAATAGTTTTCGATGCCGCCGCAGTAGCCAATCTCCTTCATCATTTCGATGTCGTATTCCGTGCGCATTTTAATGCGCTGCGCTTCGATCAACCGGTTTTGCCGCTCGAATTCGGCCACCTGCATCACTTTTTCTTCGGCAATGGCCACCAGCGCGGCATCAATCTTGGTTTGCGGCATCACAAAATGTTTGGCGGGAGAAACCATGATGTGGTCATACGTTTCAATGGTGTCGCCCGTGAGGGGATCAATCTTTCGGATCGATTCAATCTCGTCGCCCCAGAATTCGAGCCGGATACCATAGTCCTTGGCGTAGGACGGAAAAATATCAAGCGTATCGCCCCGAACACGGAATTTTCCCGGCCCGGGTTCATAGTCGTTACGCTCATATTGGATATCGACCAGCTTTTTCAAGATTGCATCGCGGTCGGACGATTCGCCAACCCGGGCGCTGACGACCATTTGCTTATAGTCTTCCGGCGACCCCAACCCATAAATGCAGGAAACAGAAGCCACAATAATGACATCCGTGCGGTTCAGGAGCGCATCCGTCGCGGCCAGTCGCAATCGCTCGATCTCGTCGTTGATAGACGCATCCTTTTCAATAAAGGTATCGGTCTGGGGGATATACGCTTCCGGCTGGTAGTAGTCGTAGTAGGAAACGAAATATTCCACGGCATTGTGCGGAAAGAAGGCCTTCAGCTCGGCATAAAGCTGTGCCGCCAGCGTCTTGTTGTGCGAGAGCACAAGGGTGGGGCGACCCTGCCGGGCAATCACGTTGGCAACCGTGAAGGTTTTGCCCGAGCCGGTTACGCCTTCCAGAGTTTGGAATTTTTCCCCGGCATCGAGTCCTGCGCACAGCGCCTCGACCGCCTCCGGCTGATCGCCGGTGGGCTCAAAGTCTGCATTAAGCTGGAATGCGGTGTCCATTTGTTTCAGAGTATACACGTCTTAGAGTAAGGAAAGCAAAACGGAAGGGGAACAGGGTGACTACACGATTTATTTTTTTGTGCTCGGTCTTACTGATCGTTCATACAGTTTGCGCTGCGCCGATGCCGAATGTGGTTATCATCTATGCGGATGATATGGGATATGGCGATCTGGGGGCGAATAATCCGGATTCAAAGATTCCAACGCCTCATCTGGATCAATTGGCTCAGCAGGGCATGCGCTTTACTGACGGCCACAGCTCGTCGGGCATCTGTACCCCGAGTCGTTTTGCGATGCTGACTGGCCAGCATCATTGGCGACGCTTCCATGGAATCGTCGGCGCCATGGGGGGTACCGTCTTTGAGCCCGGCGATTTTACAATGGCCAAGATGTTCAAAGCCAAAGGCTACAACACAGCCTGCATCGGTAAGTGGCATCTGGGCTGGGACTGGGCATCACTCAGAAAACCGGGCGTGCCGGCGTGGACCAAGAAAAACGCAGGGACCCCGGATGATTATGACTGGAGCCAGCCGATCCCCGACGGCCCGCTGGTCCAGGGATTCGATTATTATTTTGGCGACGGTACTATTAATTTTCCGCCTTACTGCTGGGTAGAAAACGACCGCATCGTGGAAGCCCCAACGGTAATGATGGACACGAAAACCTTTAAGGAGATCCCCGAAGGGAATTGGGAATTCCGCGGCGGGGCGATGGTGGAGGGATGGGATCCCTACAAGGTATTGCCCACGTTGACCGACAAAGCCGTGGCATGGATTGAACAGCAGTCTTCTGACACCCCGTTCTTTCTCTACTTCCCGTTACCTTCCCCACACGCACCAATTATTCCGAACGATGAATACCGGGGCGAGTCGGACGCCGGGCCCTATGGCGATTTTGTGTTTGAAAGCGACGCCATGGCGGGACGGGTTCTCCAGACTCTGGAAAGGAAAGGCTTGGCCCAAAACACAATCGTGGTATTCACTGCCGATAACGGTCCGGAGCACTATGCCTACGACCGGTTGAAAAACTTCGGACATTGGAGCTCGGGTGTCTTTCGTGGGTTAAAGCGTGATGTGTGGGAAGGCGGACACCGAGTTCCGTTTGTGGTGCGTTGGACGGGCAAGGTGCCTGCGGGAACCGTATCCGACGAAACGATCAGTCAGGTTGATCTCGCCGCCACCTTTGCATCGGTAATTGGTCATGCCCTGTCAGCCAGTGAGGCGATCGACAGCTACAATCTGCTGCCGCTCCTTCAGGGCAAGAAATACAGACAGCCATTGCGCACGGCCACCGTTCAAAACACGAAGGCAAGCGCCTTTGCACTGCGTCAGGGTGACTGGGTTTTCATCGATGCCAAAACCGGGCGGCATACCAAATGCCCCGAATGGTTCAACGAGGAACGTGGTTATGTCAAAGACTCGACCCCCGGCTTGCTCTACAACCTGAAAGAAGATCCGGCACAGCATAATAACCTTTATGCAAGCCACCCCGAAAAGGTGGCTGAAATGAAGGCGCTGCTCGAGCGCTACAAAGGCGGTGAAGGCTGTGCTCCACACGCAAAATAATACTGAGAGATCATGAAGAATAAAATACTGCTTCTTATTGCATTAATGGGTTTGGGTTTGAGTGCCGACGGGGCTGGCCGCCCCAATATTCTATTAATCATGGTCGATGATCTTGGCTTTTCCGATTTCGGTTGCTACGGCAGTGAAATCGAGA
>CAZWZW010000108.1:0-10075 GCA_964639125.1 uncultured Verrucomicrobiota bacterium | reverse complement strand
GGAAAGATAGGTGCGCGAAGACGGCTGCGCAAAATAAAGCATGGCTCGTTTATCCGAAAGCAAGGTACGCAAAAAGTTGGATCCCTCCCGCCCCTTGGAAATTCGGCGGATTTTGGACGCCAGCGCACAAAGCTCTTCGAGTTGTGCACGTGAAAACTGCTGCGCAATCAATGTATGCTGTGGTTCCGACTGAAAATAGTCGCCCTTTTCCATCAACGGAAGGGCATTGAAGTCCTGCCAATTAATGCCGCTCAGTTTTTTTCCATTCGCCATGATTCCATTCCCTTTTCAGATACAATGGGAAAATAATACCGATGCTCCCGTTAAAGTCCAGCATCCCAACCCTCTTAAATCCATTGCTTCGTCCCCTGTGTTTCCCTACATTCTCAACATGGAAACCGACCACGGAACGAACAGCACCCTCCACCTAGGTGAAGCGGTGCTGAAAGACGTTGCAACCGAAAGCGTGCAGGTGAACAGAGCCCCCATCAGCGCGCAAGCGTTGCTTGGTCTGGACGCTTTCCATCATTTGAATATCAATATTCTCTGGATTGCTGCCGATGTCCGGGAAATGGAAAAGCTGCATGAGTCCATTCAAACGATTTCCTGCCGTGTAGAATCGACTGGAAACACAACCCCAATGATTCTTCTTTTCCAACCGATGGAAAAAGATCCAGCCATTCTCGGCGAGCATATACAGATTGTACAATCCCTTTCCGACGGGGCCCCGTTTATCATCATCACCTGTCCACAAGCCCTGGAGCAGGAGGTTCCTGCTCACGGAAAGGTTGCCCAAGCGATTCGGAATCTAGAGGTAGGCGAAGTACAAGCCTTAAACGAACTAGTCGAATGGATGAGCGAGGCAGGCTATGAATTCGGCGTCGAAGTCTACGTGCAAGGCGAAGCTGCACTCCGGGGCGGAATTCTTGATTGCTGGCCGCCGGGCTCCCCCCGCCCCATTCGCGTTGAATTCTTTGGTGATGAAATTGAATCCATCCGTTATTTCGACGACCAGACCCAGTGCTCCATCGAGAAAATAACTACAGCAAAACTACCCCAGCTTGATTTTGGGTTTGCCGGCCGTGATACCTGCAACCTCGTGGAACTGCTTCCGGCGCAGACCTTGATTGTGTCCACCACTGATAGCTTGGAGCACGGAGCATGGCGCGGGAAAACTCCCGGCCCCCAGCTCCACGCTCCACGCACCATCAAAACCGGTTTCGACTACTATGACACGAACCTTGTGGCCGCATCCTTCGATACGCACCCAAAAGAAGCGGAGCTGGCTCGCCGACATTTTGTTGAACAGCGTTGTGCCGAGGCTTCGGCGGCATGGGATATCCACTTCTTTTTTGAAACCAAAGGAACGCTTGCCCGATTCCAGGAGCTCTATGGCGGCACCCCTGGCTTCGACGCTCTGAAGCTGCACTTGGGCGTATTGCACGAAAGCGCTATTGATTACCAACGAAAGACGCTGATTATTACCGAAAGCGACTTTTACACCTATCACATCAACCGCAGCGCACATGCCCGCACCGCCAAGCGCTTCCAAAAACAGGAGCGCGTCTCCGAGGCAGCCGACATTCAACCGGGCGACTATGTTGTGCATGTTGAGCATGGGGTCGGCAAATATCTCGGCATTGTGGAAACCTCGTTCAGCGGGAAGAGCGAGGAAGTTTTATCCATCGAATATGCCAAGGGCGAAAAGGTTTATCTTCCCGTAACCCAAGCCCACCTTTTGACGCGCTACAAAGGAATGGGCAAACATACGCCCAAACCACACGTGCTGGGCGGACGCAAGTGGCGCAACGATAAACAAAGCGTACAGGAAGCCGTTCAGGATCTTGCCGCCCAACTATTGCAGACTCAGGCCGAACGGCAGGCCAAACGCGGCCATCGTTTTGCAAAAGACACGGCCATGCAAGCGGAATTCGAAGCGACATTCCCCTACACCGAAACACCCGATCAGCTTTCTGCATCCGACGAACTGAAGCGCGATATGGAAAAAACGCGGCCGATGGATCGGCTTCTGTGCGGTGATGTTGGTTTTGGCAAAACCGAGGTTGCGATGCGTGCGGCATTCAAGGCCGTCATGGAGGGAACGCAAGTGGCCGTCCTGGTGCCGACCACGGTGCTTGCCCAACAGCACTACGACACCTTCATTGAACGGCTCGCAGCTTTTCCGGTTCGGGTTGACATGGTTAGCCGGTTCCGCACCCGTGCCCAGCAAAACAAAAGCCTCGCTCAAACACTGGAAGGCGAAGTCGACATTCTCATCGGCACCCATCGGCTGCTTTCCAAGGATGTAAAATTCAGCAACCTCGGCCTCGTCATTATCGATGAAGAGCAACGCTTTGGCGTAACCGCAAAAGAGCACCTGAAGGAGCTGCGGAAACAGGTTGACCTGATCACGATGTCAGCCACGCCGATCCCGCGCACACTCTACATGAGCCTGACGGGCGTGCGCGATTTGAGCACCATCAAAACGGCACCGCAGGAGCGCCAGCCGGTGGATACCGTCGTGATGGCCTACGACGAGGAAATCATCACAAAGGCCATCCGGATGGAGCTCCATCGCGAGGGGCAGGTCTTTTATCTGCACAACCGGGTCAAAACCATACACCTGGTCGAAAACAGACTTCGAGCCCTCGTTCCCGAAGCACGCATCGCCGTCGCCCATGGCCAGATGGGAGAAAAAGAGCTGTCCGAAATCATGCATGCCTTTGTGGCGGGACGATTCGATGTTCTACTTTGCACCACCATCATTGAAAGCGGCGTGGATATTCCCAACTGCAACACGCTGATTATCGAAAATGCCGAACGGTTCGGCCTATCCGACCTCTACCAGCTGCGCGGCCGGGTGGGACGCTCAAATCATAAGGCCTTTGCCTATCTGATGCTTTCTCCCGGCGGGGAAATGATTGATGCGGCACGTGACCGGATGAATGCCATCAAGCGCTACACCGGTCTTGGATCTGGATTCCGGCTGGCGATCCGCGATCTTGAACTGCGCGGTGCGGGCAACCTGCTCGGAGCAAAACAGAGCGGACATATTTCAGCGGTTGGCTTCGATCTCTACTGCCAACTCCTCAAACGCACCATCGCCATCATGCAGGGGAAACGGCCGCCGCCCTTGATGGATGTCGTGGTTAAACTCGACTTTCTAGACTTGTCTCCGCATTCGGGAAAACCAGAAAACGGAGCCTACATTCCCTACGAATACATTGAAGACGAAAACCTGCGCCTGCGGCTCTATCAGCGTATTTCCGCTTTGGCAACCAAGCAGGAGATCACCTTGATGAAGCGCGAAATCAAAGATCGCTTTGGCAAACTACCCGCCGAGGTACAACGCTTGATGTTGATTGCCGAGCTGCGCATTACAGCCGCTAACCAAGGGATTAAATCCGTTATTGCCCGAAACCAACAGGTGATGCTTTCGAGGGACAAAGACTATCTAACGATCGAAGGTCGGCACCCAAGACTTTCTGAAGAAAAAGCTACCGCTATGCTTAAGGAAATCATATCATTCCTCCTGTGACGGAAAGGAAAACCCAATGGGAATGGTTTTCAAATTATTGTTCTCGTTTTACGGTCGCATCTCCGTGGGCTGGTGGTGGTCTGGGATATTTCTGTGTATTTGCCTGACGCTCCCGTTTCAACTGCTCCTTTATTCGGCACCGACCCCGGTCATCGCTTCCCTCTTTTTTGTGGAGCTATGGATTGTCCTATCCTTACTCACCAAGCGGCTTCATGACCTTAATAAATCAGCAAGCTGGATACTGATGGTTCTAATTCCTGTTCTTGGACAATTGTGGCTGCTGGTTGAGGCAGGTTTTCTTCGTGGAAAATCCACGATCAACCTCTATGGGAAAAAGAACAGCTTTATGCACAAAAAATCCGCTTATGGATATTCTTCATTCTCCGGAGCGAATGAACCGGCAGACCCCAAAAAGCCGCATACTCCAGATATCTGCCAATAACGATATGTGACGGCGTCTTCGGTCTAGTCGCCGAGAAATTCCAGCTGTCCGAGCATTTCCTTTGCATGCTGCAGGGTGACGTTGGTGCTGTCCTTTCCGCCAAGCATCCGGGCAACTTCTTCAGGCCGGGTTTCGCTATCGAGTAGCTGCACCTCCGTATAGGTGCGTCCCCCCTCGACCTTCTTCGAAACAGCAAGATGCGTTGAACCGCAGGCAGCGACCTGAGGAAGATGGGTAATACAAATAAGCTGATGAAACTCCGCCACCTGAGCCAGCTTGCGCCCCACGGCCCCGCCGATTTCGCCACCGATATTTGAGTCGATTTCGTCGAATACGAGTACAGGAATCCGGTCCTGTCGGGCCAAAACAGCCTTGATGGCCAGCATGACGCGGGATATTTCACCGCTGGATGCAATGGTTCGCAAGGGGCGCATATCCTCGCCGGCATTCGGTGCAAAACCAAATTCGACTTCATCCATGCCGGATGGCCCCGGCTCACAGGGATTGAGCTGTACATCGAAAAATCCATGTTCAAACCCGATATCGACCAACTCCTTGGTAATGCACTCGGAAAGCTGATCCGCAATATTTTCTCGTTTTTCACGAAGCACTTGCCCTACAGCCGTCAGCGATTGGAAAATTACATCCTGTTCAAGTTTCAGCTCGGCCTGTCGCTTGTCGCGCCCGCGCAAATTGGAAAGCTGCTCTTTCCAGCTCTCGCAGTTTTGCAGGACATCCTCAAGCGTCGGCCCATATTTTCGTTTAAGGTTTTGATACGTCGTCAGGCGGTCATCAAGCCACTGCATGCGTTCGACACTGGCATCCATGCCCGCAGCAGAGTTCTCGATGGACCGGACCACCTCTTGTACCGAAGTAACCGCACTTTCAATTTCATCGTGCCACTCCTGCGCCTCCGGCATGAGCTTGATCAATTGATTAAGAGCGCGCTGGGCGGAGGAAAGCCCATCGAAAGCACACCCTTCCCCTTCAGTGAGTGCCCCTGCTGCGCCATTGGCCAGCTCAATAATCTGCTGGGAATGGCCAATCACATTATGCTCTGCCGTCACTTCGGCTTCTTCTTCGGCTGAAAGCTTCGCGGTTTCGATTTCGGCAACGCGATAGGCCAAAAACTCGATCTGCCGCTCAAGGTCTTCTTCGTTGTCGGTGTTCAGAGCATCGATCTGTTGCTGGATTCTGCGATATTTTTTGTATTCCGCCTTATACAATGATTGGTCTTTTTCCACCTGCCCAAAGGCATCGAGGATTTCCAGCTGGAGCACCGGGTTCAAGAGGGATTGATGGTCATAGGGGCCATGCATGTCCACCAGCACTTCACCCATCCGTTTGAGTACGTTTAGTGTGACCGGCTCATCGTTCACGAGGGTCTTGCTGGAGTTTTCGTTGATAATGCGACGAATGATCAATAATCCGCCCTCGCAGGATTCTAATCCAATATCCGCAAGAATGGCGTCAACAAGCGCACTGTCATCCAGACCAAATTCTGCATGGATGGTGCACGTTGTTTCACCCGTACGGATCAGCGACTTATCGGCACGTTCGCCAAGCAAAAGCTTTAACGCGCCGATTAAAAGTGATTTTCCTGCGCCGGTTTCGCCCGTGATGACATTCAATCCGCCGTTGAATCCAACCTGGACGTCATCGACCAGCGCGAGGTTTTTTATCTTGAGTGTTCTGAGCATATTGCGGGGAGTATGCAACGACACGGGATGCGGGACAAGCCTGCAGGTTCTATCGAATTAAATTATTTGGGATTCGCGCTTTGACTGGCAGTTGCCCGCATTTCTTCACGGCGTTTTTCCTCGAATCCATTGAGGAAGATAACCAGCACCCGAAGAAACAGAAGCATGAAAATGGGCCCGCCAATAAAATAGAAGGCATCCGGCAGATCAAATGCAGGCCGGGATCGCGGACGACGGACATTCGGGCGCAATTCCTTTTTTGCCTGCAGCTTCATTGGCAGATAGTCATCGGCGGAAATGCCATAAACAGCCGTTACGCGAGAGCCTTCTGCCATCGGATCCACGGGCGCTGACGTATCCAGCATCGCCGGACCTTCGGTGTCCTGAGCAATCCCGTGAAGCGGATAGCAAAGCCCCATTGCAAAGAAAAGTATGACCTTTATAATTTTCATATTATTTAAGTCGATCGCATGTCCAGGCCCCCACCTGTCACACGGTTTTTTGATGATGGGGAGTAAACCCAATCACGCGGGATATTAGAACTTAAAAAAACATTTTTTTACTTCCCGTGGGCGGTTTCATCCATTCCTCTGCAGGAATATTCAGGCCGATGCCCAGTTGAAAGTTATAGACCGCCCGCTTGAGCGCATCGCCCACAACATTAATATCACCGTCAAATTCCCCCTCATAGGGCAACTCATTGGAGGCAAAGCTTGATTCGGGAAATTGAACCGAGGAAATCCCGTATTCCTGGGGGTTGGTTGCCATATCACTATGCGCAGTTAACGCAAACCGATGCCAAAAGGCCGAATGAAGCGCCCCCGACTCAAACAGTTGGCGCACGGTCTCCAGCGCCCCGAGAGTTTCATCAAAGGTTTGCGAGGGGAATCCATACATGAGATAGGCGTGGGTCATGATTCCGGCATGGGCCAAGTCGTGGAGCACGCGCGACGCGTGCTCCACGCTGATTCCCTTGCGCATAAGCCGGAGCGTTCGGTCATTGCAGGTTTCGAGCCCTCCCGTAACGGCAATACATCCGGCTGCTGCCATTTTTTGGATCAGCCCGAATGTAAATTTTGGTTCAAACCGTATATTCCCCCACCATTCGATCTGAAGGCCTCGCGCAAGAATTTCGTCGCACAGCTGATCCAGCAGGTTTGGAGGAAGGGCCTCATCCACAAAATGAAAACCGTTAAATCCGGTTTGACCCAAAAGAGATTCAATCCAGTCGCAAATTATTGTGGGGTCTGCCGGGTCGTAGCGACAAATATAATCAACGGTCGTGTCGCAGAAAGCGCACCTGCTCCAGCAACACCCGTGAGCCAGCACGAGCTTATTCCAGCACCCATCGGACCAAAGTCGGGTTACCGGATTCAACACTTCAAACATTCCGAAATACTGGTCGAGATGCAGTCCGACATACTCCGGGGCAGGAAGATCGGAGTGTGCAACTTCCCGGGCCTCGGTGTTGTAATATTTAACGGCTCCGTCTTCGCGAACAAAGGTGCGGATCCACTGAGAACGATCGGCCTCGTCTGCCAAACGTTGCAGCGGAAGAAAACCGCTATCCAATATTATGGCATCGACAAAGTCAAAAATGGCGGGTTCATTCAGCGTGCGCAGTTCGGTGTTAACATAGCCACCCCCCATCGTGACCTGAGTCTCAGGACGAAGCTGCTTAATCTGCCGTGCAATCACCAGCGCACCGGTCAGGCATCCGGGAAATGGCACCGTCAGAACAACCATGTCCGGAGTGTGCTGTTTCAGTTTTTGTTCGACCCGTTCTTCCAACCATTCGACAAAAACAGAGGAGGATTCATCCAGTGCTTTTTGCAGGGGCTCAAAGCTTGGCAGGCTGGCCGCCAGCTTTTCCGCATAGCGGGAAAACCCAAAGTTTGGGTCCAGTTCTTTGGCGGCATCGGCAATGTCATCCAGAAAAAGGCTGGCCAGATGAACCGCACGATCCTGTGTATCCAGCCCCCGAAACTCCCATTTCAGCTGTTCTTCCTGTGCATAGGCATGCGAAAGATGTGGTCCTTCCGGAAGATAACCTCTTGTTGCCAGCTTCCCGGCAGACGACTGGTTTTTTCCCTGAAGGAAAGCGACCACTTCATTCACCCGACAGCGGTACGCTTGCTCTGCCTCGTCTGCAAGTTCCAGTTCTTCTGCCAGCACCCCGATTCCCTCCGCCGAAAAAAGTCGAAGCAGTAAATCCAGCGATAAGTCGGCCTGAACGGTCTCATGACCAACCGACCGGAGCCATGCCGACAACAGCGGCGTAGCGGAATAAGGTGTATTGGGTTGCAGAAGCGGTGGTGTGATCAATAATATTTTCATGGTCCAAGTGCGGTAAGCTAGCGGCAAACGGGCCCGTTTTCCATCTGCAAACGTATTATTATTGCACCACTTCACTCGATTGGGCATAAATGGCGATCTTGTAGCAACCGAAGGCTTATACGACTATGGCAAAACCAATTTATGCTGGATCATACCAAAACCGCGGACGTGGACGCTGGAAAACGGTATTTATCATCATTGTTCTTGTGCATCTTGCAGGGCTTGGAGTCTACCTGATTCTGTCAAAAGACAAGACGACCGAATTAGAGGCCGAAGCTGCGGCTCCTGAAATGCATACCCCGGCGGAAATTGCGCCGATCGCCCCATTAGAACCCGTCATTCCGGTGGCCGCATCCACACAAACCCGCGCAATCGTTTCGGATGCCAAAACGGCTATTGAAGCCGGCCAGCTGGCCGATGCCAAGATTGCGCTCGATAAGCTGGTGGAGACCACGCCTGACCCAGAGGCCGTCAAACTTCTTGGCGATACCAACATGAAGCTACTCAAATCGCCTCTCATGATGCCCGGCAAGGAATATTACGTGATCCAATCCGGTGATTATCTCCAAAAGATTGCCAAAAACTACAACACGACGGTTGCTCTTCTTAAGCAGATGAACGGCATGCAGACCGATACCATCCGCCGGGGCGCACGATTGCTTGTTTTCTCTGGCGGCTTCACCGTGCGCGTCTCCAAAACCAGAAACACCCTTGATTTGCTACTGAATGGAAAGCTCTTCAAGCGCTATCTGGTCGGTACGGGAAAATTTGGAAAAACACCTGCGGTTGAATTCAGCATTGTCGACAAGATTGTCGAGCCCCCGTGGACGCGGCCCTCCGACAATCGGCAAATCGAGTATGGTGACCCGGAAAACGTGCTTGGCACCCGCTGGATGGCGCTTAAGTCCACCGACCACCAAGAACTCACTGGATTTGGAATTCATGGAACATGGCAACGGGACAGTATCGGCAAGCAATCCAGTGCAGGCTGCATTCGCATGCTGAACGAAGATGTCGAAGAACTGTTTGATCTGGTTCCACGCAAGACCCCCGTTATAATCGCTGAATAAATTTTTACTGACAGGAGCATTGCATGAGTGCAAAAAACAGTCTTCCTTTTGAAACTCCAGTCCTTGAGCTGGAAACCAAACTTCAAGAACTGGAGTCTTTCAGCCAGGAACAGGATATCGATGTATCGCACGAGATTACTCGAATGAAGGAGAAGATCGAGGAAACCCGCGACGAAATCTATGCAAACCTCTCTGCATGGCAGAAAGTTCAGGTGGCCCGTCATCCTGACCGCCCCTACACCATGGATTATATCAGCACCATGACTACCGACTTTGTCGAAATTCATGGCGATCGCATTCACCGGGACGACCGCGCGATTGTCGGTGGATTCGCGAAGATCGGTGGAAAAAAGGTTATGATAATAGGCTCGCAGAAAGGCCGTGACACCAAATCGAACGTCGAATGCAACTTTGGCTGTGCCCATCCCGAAGGGTACCGCAAAGCACTGCGCTTAATGAAACTGGCCGACAAATTCGGTGTGCCCGTTGTCTCGCTGATTGATACAAAAGGCGCGTATGCCGGGCTTGAATCCGAAGAACGGCATATTGCCGAAGCCATTGCCGTAAACCTGCGTGAAAGCTTTAATATAAAGGTTCCGATCATCTGCGTGATTATTGGCGAAGGCGGGAGCGGCGGCGCACTGGGCATCGGGATTGGCAACCGCATCCTGATCCTTGAGCATGCCTACTACTCGGTGATCTCGCCCGAAGGGTGTGCGGCTATATTGTGGAAAGATCGCGCTTATTCCGACAAAGCCGCCGAAGCGCTCAAACTTACCGGTCCGGACCTGATCCAGTTCAAACTAGCCGACGAAGTCATTCCCGAACCGCGCGGCGGAGCCCATGTAAATCTGGATGAAGCGGCAGCCAACCTAAAAGCCGCAATACTGAAACACCTCGCAGAACTCTCCGACAAATCACCAGAGGAAATCATGCAGGATCGTTATGACAAATTCCGTGCCATGGGCGAATTTGATGGATCGATCGC
>CAZWZW010000107.1:0-10088 GCA_964639125.1 uncultured Verrucomicrobiota bacterium | reverse complement strand
TGCATGGCCGTGCCTTTGAGAATAATGACCAGTTCATCAAAGCTATGGCTGTGCAGGGGAAACTCGGGCTGAGGATCGCGGATATAGACCTGCAACGGCAGGGTGGGATCTTCAAAAAAATCCTGTTTTTCCAGTCGGGCACCGAGGCCAAGGGGATGATTAGTCATGGCAGGATCGTGCTGTAAGTTGTCGGTATCGTCAAGGCGCACCCTTCTTTTTTCTAATAGTTTATTCAAATCATCACTGCTCCAAAAGAGCACGGGAGCCCCGCTTCGGCGAGGAACCCTTTTGGATTTAATAACCCTGAATAAGGAATAAGACATGAGTGTGGATAAAGCTTACGAACTGGCCAAAGAACGGTATGCCGCCTTTGGAATCGATACCGATGCAATGATTGAACGGGCGTTGGAGCTACCCATTTCCCTGCACTGCTGGCAGGCAGACGACGTAGTCGGGTTTGAAACCAAGCCCGATGGTCTTGCGGGAGGCGGCATTATGGCGACGGGTAATTATCCCGGTCGTGCTCGCAACGGCGAGGAAGCCCGTGCTGATATTGCCAAGGCGATGTCATTGATTCCCGGAACGCAGCGCTGCAACGTGCATGCGCTCTATTGCGAAACCGAAGAATATGTCGATCGCGATGAAATGACCCCGGCCGGCTTCCAGAAGTGGATCGACTGGGCCAAGGAAGAGGGCGTCAAGCTCGACTTCAATCCATCGTTCTTTGCCCACCCGAAAGCCGAAGACGGTTTCACCCTTTCGAACCGCGATGAAGAAATCCGTTCCTTCTGGGTGCGCCATGGTAAGGCTTCGCGCAAGATTGCCGAAGCCATGGCCGAAGCGCAGGGATCTCCCTGCTATGTAAACTGGTGGACGCCGGATGGATCAAAAGATATTCCCGCTGACCGTTTCGGCCCCCGAGCCCGCATGGCTAAATCTTACGATGAAGTTATGGCCGATGATTCCGTCGATAAAAGCAAGCGTGTCGACTTTATCGAAAGCAAGCTCTTCGGAATCGGTTCAGAGGAATATGTCGTCAGCTCCGCCGAATTCTGCTCGGACTATGCCATCAGCCGCGGTATGGGTCTCTGCATGGATATGGGTCACTTCCATCCGACTGAAACCATTCATGGCAAAATTTCCAGCCACCTTCAGTTCATGGAGCAGATTTTGCTGCACGTAAGCCGCCCGATCCGCTGGGATTCCGACCACGTCACGCTGTTCAACGACGACCTCAAAAACGTCTTCCTTGAAATCCAGCGGGGCAATGTATGGGATCGCGTCGTGCTGGCGCTCGACTTTTTCGACGCCTCGATCAATCGCATCGGGGCCTATGTTATTGGAACCCGCGCTGCACGCAAAGGCATCCTCTATGCATTGCTTGATCCGACTCAACAGTTGCAGGCCTACGAAGCCGAAGGCAAGAACGCGCAGCGTCTGGCACTCATGGAAGAATTCAAATCCATGCCGTTTGCGGCGGTTTGGGACAAGCTCTGCGAAAAGGCCGGCGTTCCAGTTGGTGCCGACTGGTTGGCGGAAATGGAAGCCTACGAAGCTGAAGTGCTGGCTTCTCGCACGTAACCTGAATCTTTGATATTCCACGGAGGCTTGGTGGCAAGGTTTTTCCTCCTTTTTTAGCATGTTACTAGATTCTCCGTGGGATCTTTAATCCGGTTTTCAGATATTGGAAGCAGAGAGACATAACACTATGGGTTTTCCTAAAACATTTTACCGCTGGCGGCCGCATCCATAGCACGGCCTTGGAATCGGTAGCAATGCGCCGGACGTGGTCAATGCCTACATCGAGATGGCACCGTTTGACGCCGTTAAATACGAGGTCGATGTTCAAATTATTGAACGCTATGGCGCTGCACGGGCAAAGGACGTGATCAAAGCTTCCTGTGAAGATTGTGAAGAAATGTACGGTGGATAGGGATCGAATCCTCAACGCTGTAACTTGAAAATTTAACTGCTATACGGAGTACACAAAACGCTATGAAATACGAATATATGCATCCGCGCGATGAACTCGCGCTGACATTGGAACGAATCTATAATTATAAAATGACGACTACATCCGGCGGCAATCTGTCGATCAAGGATGAAAACGGCGATATCTGGATTACACCGGCCCGCGTCGACAAAGGGCAGCTGACTCCGAAAGACATTGTCTGCGTTCGTGCGGATGGAACAGTTGACGGTCAGTATCCGCCTTCCTCTGAATTTCCGTTTCACAAGGCGGTTTATGATGCCCGTCCCGATATAAAGTCGGTTGTGCATGCGCATCCGATGGCCCTGGTGGCTTTCAGCTGTGCGCATAAGGTGCCGGAAACGCGTGCATTCCCGACCGCCTGGAACAGTAACGGCCGCGTTGGGTTTGCTCCGTATGGTGTGCCGGGCAGTGAGGATCTGGGAGCCAAGATTGCAGCCAAGTTTGTGGAAGGGTTTAACAGTGTAATTCTGGAAAACCATGGAGTCTGTTGCGGTGGTTCCAATCTGCAGGATGCATTCCAACGCTTTGAGTCGCTTGAAGTCTGTGCCAAGTCATTGATCAAAGCAAATATGATCGGTGAGCCGGAGATACTGTCTGAAGAGCAGATCGAGATGCAGGAAGAGAGTTACTTTAAACTCGAAGCCTTTGAATATGACACAGACATGATGTGCATTAAGGAGAAGGAACTCCGCTGTGAGCTTGCGAAGTTTGTTCTGCGTGGATACCGTCAGCGTCTGCTCAGTGGTGCGGCGGGAACTTTTTCTGCCCGTATCGATGAAGACTCTTTCCTGATCACGCCGTATCCGCTGGATCGCCACATGATCCGTCCGGAAGATTTCGTGATGATCCGAAAGGGAAAAAAGCAGAAGGGCAAAAAACCAAGCCGCGCTCTGCATGCCCACCGCGCCATTTATGAAGCGAATCCGGAAGTGCAGTGCATCATTAATGCCCAGCCGGTCAATGCGCTGGCCTTCAGTATCTGTCGTAAGAAAGTGGATACCTATACCATCCCGGAAAGTTATGTATTTGTGGGCGACGTCAACCTGCTTCCGTTTGAAACCACCTTTAGTGATCTGCCGTGTTTGACCGAGACATTGAATCTTAAGTCACCTGCGGCGGTTATGGAAAATAACGGAGTTATGGTAGTTGGTGAAACCATCCTCTCTGCTTTCGATAAACTGGAAGTGCTTGAATGTTCTGCGGAAGCGATCATCGACAGTCAGCCGATCGGTGGCCATGTTTCGATGTCGCAGGAAATCATCGACGAACTGTGCGAGGCGTTCAATCTATGATCCGCAATGCGTTCAAGATGAAGCTCAAACCCGGTTGTGTTGCGGAGTACAAAAAACGCCACGATGAGGTCTGGCCGGAACTGGCCAGGACGCACACCGCCGCGGGCATTTTTGACTATTCTATCTTCTTTGATGAGGAAACGCTCACCCTCTTCGCTTTTCAAAAGCTGACGGATGACAATACGGCGGAGAACCTGCCGAATCAGGAGATCATCCGAAAGTGGTGGGACTACAACGCGGATTTAATGGAGACGCACGAAGACAATACACCGGTCTTCACACGTCTTCGTGAAGTTTTTCATATCGATTAAACAGGAGTTAATTAATGTTGGAAAAAAGAACATATTTCATGCCGCCCGTGTGCATGATCGGACCCGGAGTGCTAGCGGACGTCGGCACCGAAATCAAATCGATGGGCTGCGGCAAGTCGTTGCTGGTCACCGATAAGGTGTTGAACAAACTTGGAGTAGTCACGAAGCTGACCGATGTGTTGGATGCCGCCGGTGTCGAATACGCCATTTATGACGGCGTTCAGCCGAACCCAACATGCGCCAATGTCAACGAGGGTCTGAAGGTATTGCAGGAAAACGGATGCGACTCAATCGTGTCGTTGGGCGGAGGATCTCCGCAGGATTGTGCAAAGGCCATTTCTATTCTCGCTACGAATGGTGGCGATATTCGTGATTACGAGGGCGTTTTCAAGTCCGTCAAAAAAGGCCTGCTGGTCGTTGCCATCAACACGACTGCCGGCACCGCGTCGGAGGTGACCATCAACTATGTAATCACCGACGAGGAACGCAAGGTGAAGATGGTAATGGTCGACAAGAACTGTCTGGCAGCCATCGCGGTGAACGATCCGGAACTGATGACTGCCAAGCCGGCCGCACTCACCGCCGCCACGGGCATGGATGCGCTGACACATGCGATTGAAGCCTATATCACCAAAGGAGCCTATCGTTTGACCGACGCGCTTGCGCTGGAATCAATCAAGCTGATTTCCGAAAGCCTGCGCGATGCCGTGACGAATGGCGAGGATATCGAAGCGCGAAGTAAGATGGCCTATGGCTCGTTTGTCGCGGGCATGTCATTCAGCAACTGTGGATTGGGAGTGGTTCACTCGCTGGCTCACCAGCTGGGCGGTATCTATAACCTGCCGCATGGCGTCTGTAATGCCGTGCTGCTGCCGCAGGTGATCCGTTTTAACGCGAGTGCCTGCGGCGATAAGCTGCGCGCCGTGGCCGAAGCTATGGGCGTCGAAACCGCAGGCATGGATACGGATACCGCTAATGCTGCAGCAGTCGAAGCAATTGAAACACTGAGTGCAAGTGTCGGTATTCCGTCCGGCCTGAAGGAGCTGGGTGTTGAAGAAGAAAAGATTTCGACTATGGCAGCGCAGGCGTTGTTCGATCCGTGCGCGCCAGGCAATCCGCGCGATATGTCCCTGAAGGACGCGATCGGAATCTACAAAGCCGCAATGTAACTGAACCGGGAGGAGAGACCCATGACTGATCTGGAAACCATAGTTGAACTGTCGCACGAATTTGGAGCTGTTGATTACGTGAGAGGCGGAGGCGGTAACACCTCTGTCAAAAACGAATACACGCTCTGGGTAAAACCTTCCGGCACCACGCTGGGCGGACTGACCACGCAAACCTTCGTGGCCATGAACCGCTCGAAAATCAATGAACTCTATGTAGTGGATACGCCCGCCGCCGCCGCTGCCCGTGAGGAGCTGGTGAAAAACATGATGACCGAGGCCGTGGAAAACGATGCGGGGCGTCCGTCCGTGGAAGCTCCGCTGCACAATGTGTTCGATGCAAAGTTTGTGGTTCACACGCATCCGGCATTGGTCAACGGAATGACCTGCGCTAAGGGCGGCGAAGAAGCCTGCGGACGACTTTTCCCGGACGCGCTTTGGGTGGAATACATCGATCCCGGTTACACGCTCTGTATGGAAGTTCGCGAGCGCATCGAGCAATACAAGGCTGCGAATGGCAGCGAGCCCGCGTTGCTGGTGCTACAGAACCACGGCATCTTTGTTGCTGCCGACACGGCCTGTGAAATCCGCGCGCTCTACAAACGTGCCATGGATGCTCTGAATGGTGAGTATGAAAAGGCTGGGATTTCGCTGGAACTGGATATTTTCGATACACCCGTACCTCCTGAAACCGAAACAAAGATACTGACCTTATTCGGCGATGACGCCAAATTCGTAGTTTCATCTGGTCTGTTTGCCTATGCTCCAGAGCCCATCTCTCCTGATCATCTTGTTTATTCAAAAGCATTTCCGTACAGGGGAACCTTGACTGATGATGCAGTGGAAGACTATCTGGCTGAACGTGGTTATGCGCCGAAGGTCGTTATTGCAGGCGACCGTGTCTATGGCATTGGTAATTCACAGAAGAACGCTGGCCTCGCGTTGGAATTGGCGAAGGATGGTGCTCTGGTTATGCAGCTCGCGGAAGCGTTCGGCGGCATCAACTACATGACCGATGCCCAACGCGAATTCATCGAAAACTGGGAAGTCGAAGCCTATCGACAAAAACAGGTGTAGATCTGGTTCGGTATTCACTGGCGGTAAAGATTGGGCATTGCGCTGCATGAAGGTGCGAGGGTCAAGTCTACAATCCGTAGTTGATTGATGTGTCGATGAAAAATAATTTCAAAAAGAGTAGGATGTAGGTGAGAAATGAATGAATTGAGTTCATCAGTAGTTTTGTATTTTGCACTGGGGTCAGGCATTGCCGCCTTGGTGTTTGCGCTGATAAAGAATATTTGGGTTAAGTCGCAGGGTGCCGGTTCTGAAAAAATGGTTCAGATTGGCAACCATATCCGTGAGGGAGCCATGGCTTTTCTTGCCCGAGAGTACAAGGTTCTGGCTATATTTGTACTGGCTGTTTCCGTCCTGCTGCTCGTGGGCTACGAAGGTGCTCTTCGCTTTGTAACCTTGTCCTTTGTCGTTGGGGCTTTCTGCTCGGCGCTTGCCGGGATGATCGGCATGCGCGTGGCTACTGCTGCCAATGTCCGTACTGCACACGGTGCGCGGACGGGGCTTGCGACTGCGATGCAGGTTGCATTCTCTGGTGGCGTTGTTATGGGAATGTGCGTCGTTGGTCTTGCGCTGGTTGGACTGGCAGGCCTGATGCTAATCTATACCAGTTTCCTTGGCGGACTGGAAGATGTAGACCTTCTCAAAACCGTATTGCGCATCATCAACGGATTTGCAATGGGCGCTTCATCGATTGCACTCTTTGCCCGTGTTGGAGGCGGTATCTTTACAAAGGCTGCCGATGTTGGTGCCGACTTGGTGGGTAAGGTTGAAGCGGGAATACCTGAGGACGATCCGCGCAACCCGGCGACCATCGCAGATAATGTCGGAGACAATGTGGGCGACGTTGCAGGGATGGGGGCGGACCTGTTCGAGTCATACATTGGATCCATCATCGGGTCCATGGTTCTCGGCGCAACCGCAACGGTGGCCGGTGCGGGTGATGTCCGGCTGGTGTTTCTTCCACTGATTATTGCGAGTGTGGGTATTTTAGTGTCGATAGCCGGTACGTTTGTTGTTCGCACCAAAGAGGGGGGTAACCCGCAACACGCGCTCGATCTTGGCACATTCGGTTCGGCTGCCGTGATGGCTGTGATAACCTATTTTATCGTAACCCGCTATGCTCCCGCGGAGTTTACTCTGGGCAGTGTTGTCTATGCGTCAATCGGCATCTTCTGGGCAACCATCGGCGGTCTGGTGGCGGGTGTTCTTATTGGCGTTATTACCGAATACTACACCGCGGAAAACAAGAAGCCGGTCAAGCGCATTGCCGCGGCCTCAAAAACCGGTTCAGCTACCAATATCATTTCCGGCCTTGGTGTGGGTATGGCTTCCACCGCGGCGCCGGTTTTCATCATTTGTATTGCCATCATAATAGCCTTTTCTTGCGCAGGCTTGTACGGAATCGCAATTGCGGCGCTCGGCATGCTTGCCACGACAGGAATCCAGCTTGCTGTTGACGCCTACGGCCCCATCGCCGATAACGCGGGGGGTATTGCAGAAATGTCCAAGCTACCCAGTGAAGTGCGGGAGCGTACGGATAAGCTGGATGCCGTCGGCAACACAACCGCGGCTATCGGAAAAGGATTTGCAATCTGTTCTGCCGCCCTGACAGCCCTGGCCCTTTTTGCGGCATTCCGCGCTACGGTTGAAGTTGACGGCCAAGGACTTGACACTATCGATATCACGAAGCCAACTGTGATGGTTGGCCTGCTTATCGGTGCAATGCTCCCGTTCTTGTTCTCGTCACTTGCGATGGGCGCTGTTGAACGCGCGGCATCGGCAATGATTATTGAGGTCCGCCGTCAATTCCGCGAGATCAAGGGACTTCTGGAAGGTGAGTCAGAGGCTGAATATGCCAAATGCGTGGATATTTCCACTGCCGCTGCAATCAAGGAGATGGTTCTTCCCGGACTTATCGCGCTGGCGGCTCCCATCCTTATTGGATTCTTTGGGGGAGCTGAGATGCTGGGTGGCACGCTGGCCGGTGTTACTGCGTCCGGGGTGATGCTCGCGCTCTTCATGTCAAATGCTGGTGGTGCGTGGGACAACGCCAAGAAGCACATCGAGAATGGAAACCACGGAGGCAAAGGTTCCGGTGCCCATAGTGCAGCGGTTACTGGTGACACGGTCGGTGATCCGTTTAAAGATACGGCCGGGCCCGCTCTTAACATTCTTATCAAACTAATGGCGGTTGTATCGTTGGTAATCGCTCCAATGCTAACGCGGCTATAGTAAAAGCTTGCAGTCAACTGCCATGGCTAAAGACATAGGTAACGCTACCGATCGGGGCTAACACGCCGAAAATTTTGAGAACGAGATAAACAGAATGACACGACATTATTTAGCTGTTGATTTAGGCGCGTCCAGCGGTCGCACCATAGTTGGCTCCTTCGATGAAGGTAGGCTGGTGCTCAAGGAGATGAACCGGTTCTGGAACGGACCGACCAAGATTCGGGAAACCCTCTATTGGGACTTCGTCCATCTTTTTCGCAATATTCAGGAGGGCATAACCCTCGCGAAAAAGGAGTTTGGCGATGACCTCGTTTCGATGGGCATCGACACTTGGGGCGTCGACTTTGGCCTGCTAGATTCTGATAGTAGGCTGTTAGATAATCCGGTGCACTATCGTGATAGTCGTACCGCCGGTATGTTTGAAAAGGTATTTGAACGTGTTTCGAAAGAAGCTGTTTTTGTCCAAACCGGTATTCAGTTTATGGAGTTGAACTCGCTTTATCAGCTGATGGCTTTGGCTCGTGAAAATTCGTTTCAATACAAGGTTGCCGATAAACTCTTGTTTGTTCCTGATTTACTGAACTATTGGCTGACTGGAAAAATGGTGGCTAACCGTTCGTTTGCCAGCACATCACAGTTGTATAATCCAATTACCGAGGATTGGGCCTACGATCTTCTTAAGTGTCTTGGTATTCGTGCAGACCTGTTTGCCGAGCTGGTTGATCCCGGTACCGTGCTCGGAGAAACCGGTGGTCTTCCTGTCGTGAATGTGGGCAGTCACGATACGGCCAGCGCTTTTGCCGCTGTGCCGGTTGTGGATGGAGAACATTGCGCCTTTCTTAGTTCTGGAACCTGGTCCTTGCTCGGCACCGAGCTTCCTGAGCCGGTTATAAACTCTGAGGCATTGGGAGCCAACTTCACTAACGAAGTCGGCGTTTGCGATACAATTCGTTTCCTGAAAAATCTCTCCGGTCTCTGGGTGATTCAGGAGCTGCGGCGCGTATGGGCGGAGCAGGGGCATGAATACACGTGGGACGAAATGGCGGAGTTGGCATTATTATCCGAACCGTTCAGGGTCTTTGTTGATCCCGGCGACGAATCTTTTCTTGCTCCGGGTGATATGCCTGCTCGTATTAAGGCATATTGCAGGCACACGGGGCAGGAAGAGCCTGAGTCCCATGGGCAGATTCTGCGCGCTGCCTACGAAGGTTTGGCGTTGCTGTATGCCGATACCTACGACGATCTAGAAAAAATCACCGGAAGAACACTTACGGCTTTGAGGATCGTTGGAGGTGGTTGTTGCAACAAGACTCTCAACCAGTTTGCGGCGGATGCGACAGGTCGACAGGTCGTTACCGGTCCGATCGAGGCTACTGCTATCGGAAATATCGTGATGCAGATGCTGGCCATGGGCGACATCCAATCATTGGAAGCAGGCCGTGAAGTCATCCGCAATTCGTTTGTGGAGGAAATGCAGGAATTTGAGCCGCAGGATTCCGAAGCATGGAAAAAAGCGTTGAAGGAATGGCGTAAGATCTGTCGTGTCAACTAGCTGATCAATAACGAAATAGAAATGAAAAAATAATTAAGGAGTTGCCGGTATGACAATCGCGATTGGTTCAGACCATGGTGGATACAATCTGAAAAACCATCTGATCGAGATGCTCAAGATGAAGGGCATTAACGTAGAGGATCTGGGGTGCTATAGTATAGAATCTGTTGACTATCCTGAGTACGCGGCCGCAGTGGCCAACGAAGTTTCCTGCGCCACTGTCGAACAGGGTATAATTATCTGTACCACAGGAATCGGAGTCAGCATCACCGCTAACAAATTCCCGCGTGTACGGGCCGCCCTCTGCCTGAATGCTGAAATGGCCAGCATGACCCGGCAACACAATGATGCAAACATACTTTGTCTCTCGCAAAAATTTACCTCCGAGGAAGAGGCCGCTCGCATCTTAAATGCGTGGCTTTCTGCTGAATTTGAAGGCGGTCGACACGAGCGACGGGTGAACAAAAT
>CAZWZW010000106.1:0-10269 GCA_964639125.1 uncultured Verrucomicrobiota bacterium | reverse complement strand
GCAGGATGTAGCGGCGTTGATGGATTTTTTTGCAGTTCCAATGCCCGAAGATTCAAAATTAAGGCCCCGTTCATTTAACTCGATTCGCAACGATGCGCTCGAGCTTTTGCTTCGGCAGAAAAATATGCCTGAAGGTATGGGAGACCTGCTGACCAGCGTCTACAGCAATCCTGACCATGACGACATGTGGCGCAACTATTGTATTCAGTTTATGGAGCCTTTTTATGAGAGGTTTGCGGCTGAGAGTGTGGGGCAAGGGGTAGAAAGTGATCGTGGAGGAATGTCGTCCTCGGCGTCCATGGGCAACGGGGACGTTGCCCCTCCAAAAGAACTCCAATCAATCCAGAATACCTTGTGGGATGCATTAGGTGAGCGGGACAACTCCAATGCGGGAACTGCATTGCTGGCACTTGATAAGCTCTCCCGTAACCACGCTGAATTCGATCAAGAGCAAATTAATGCCGCTATGATTGATCTGGCCGCTGATGACTCCGCTTCTCTTGCCAATCGGGTAACCGCACTACGTCTATGCGGCGAGCAAGGCAATGTCCAAGCCTTAGATACTGCCCGCAATCTCGCCCGTAACAGCGCCACCACCATGATCCGTTGCGCCGCCATCGCCACTTTGGGGGACCTTGGGGCCGAAGAAGACCGTATCCAGCTCGAAACCTATGCCACTTCTGACAACAAGCGCATTCAGAGCATCGCTCAGCATTCCTTGGAGAAGCTATCGGGAGTCCATTGACGATCGTGAAGAACATACTGTTTATCGTGCTGGTTAGCGGCCTATTGGCTGGAACTGCAAACCTGATTCATCCGCATCGCATTCCTTGGGTACTGGACTGGGGAAACTATGTGGAATCAAAAGCTCGGGACGCAAAAATCGAAGTAATTCCATTAAGTGTGGCTCATACTCATTATGAGGCTGGGGATCGTTTATTTGTGGATGCACGTCCTTTTGCTGAATACAGCAAGGGTCATATTCCCAATGCCATCTCATTGCCCTTTGAAGAGCTGGATGATCATTTCCAATCATTGGAGAAGATATTGGCGTCTGACTTTCCGCTGATTGTCTATTGCACGAATCGTGAGTGCGATGATGCACTTCTGTTGGCGATCGAGCTGAGGGAGATGGGGAAGTCCAACCTGCTCTATTATGTGGATGGATTTGAAATGTGGGAGGAATCGGGATGCCCAGTAGAATTCAGATAGGCCGTCTCATTCGTTGGATGACCTTACTTGTTTTGGCAGGGGCGTTTGGCTGGTCAGGACTGGTAAAGGTTCTAGATCCAGAAGGGTTTGCGTTATCCGTATATAGGTATCATCTACTCCCACATGCAGCTGTGAATGCAGTGTCTTTATGGATCGCGTGGTTGGAGCTGGCATGTGCTGTAATTCTATTATTGATCCCTCGATTGCGGACATCAGCCCAGTGGCTTTTGTTGAGTCTGCTCATAACATTTTCGTTGGCTATAATTGTAAACCTTATCCGAGGTAGCCAGATGGCCTGTGGTTGCTTTTCCACTTCGTCCTTAGCACATCCTATTGGATGGCTTGGGCTTCTGAAGAACCTTGGTTTGATGCTTCTTTCCTTCTATTGGCTAGGAGGGAGGAATTAAGGCTTTACCATTGTATTCCGAGGTTGAATCTTTGAAAGAAAACGGGCAGGTTGCTGGCATGCCTGAAACCTACAAATATTTATTTGGTCCCGTGCCTTCCCGCCGACTTGGCCGTTCGCTGGGCGTGGATCTGATCCCGTTCAAGACCTGTACGATGAACTGCCGCTTCTGCCAGCTGGGCGATTCGCCCTGTGCCCTGAGCGAACGGAAGGAATATGTGCCAACCGCCGATGTACTGGTGGAGTTGGTTCAATGGAGGGAACAGGATGGCCAGGCGGATCATATTACGTTGGCGGGGTCCGGCGAACCGACGCTGCACATCGGTTTTGGGGAGGTGTTGCGCTGGATCAAGGACAACACGGATTGTCCGTCAGTATTACTGAGCAATGGTTCGCTGCTGCATTTGCCGGAAGTTCGTGCTGCCGCCGGCGTGGCCGACAAGGTGAAGGCAACATTGAGTGCGTGGGACGAGGCCAGCTTCCAGCAAATCCATCGGCCTGCAGAGGGCGTGACCTTTAAACAGTTGGTTGAAGGCGAGCTGGCATTTCGTAACGAGTTTGGCGGCGAGCTTTCACTGGAAGTATTTATCGTTGAGGGTGTGAATTCCGATATTTCAAGTGCCCAAAAAATTGCGGCTATTGCCGAGGCGATCAATCCCGACCGGATCGACCTCAATACGGCGGTACGTCCGCCGGCGGATTCCGGAATAAAGGCGGTGTCGGCGGAACAGCTGGCCGAGCTGGCAGCGGTATTCGGATCGAAGGCGGTCGTGACAGCCTCGTTCAAGAAACAGACCGCCCAGCCTTTGGAAATTACCGAAGATGCTCTGCTAAGCCTGATCCAGCGCCATCCGGTAACAGGCGAACAAATCGCAAGGGACTTCAATGTGGATGTTGACCAGGTTTTCGAGGTCTTGGAGCCGTTGGTCGTGGCTGGCGATCTTCTAAAGGAAGAGCGCGACGGTAGCTTCTATTACTATTGCCGCGCCTAGAGCACTTTCAGTTTAATTAGTCGCTTTGTTCTTCGCAGGCGAGCCGCCTGCGGTACGTATCGCCGCCGGCTCGGCGGCCTTGTTGGTGCGACAAAATCAATAAAAAATGCTCTCTAGTTCCTGGCCAGCAACCAGCGGTTGCCCAACTGCCGGCAAACCGTGTGGAATTGATCGAGATGATCGAGTTCCTGCACCAGCACGGTTTCTTCGTCCAGCCTGATGGAACGGCCTGTTTTATCGGACAGGAACCGCTCAATGGTCCGCTGGTCCATTTTCCCGGTTTTGGAAGCCTCTTTCTTCCATTCGTCAAAGATGGTCCTTTCGGGGTCATGGTGATCTTTTCCGGCCGGAAAGTAGAGGGCTCCGGACCCAAAATCGACCGCAAAGGCGATGAGCCCGGGAATGATGAAGACGAATAGTCCAATGCCGTCCAGAATCACGATGGACGGATCCAGTCCTCCGTGCTTCTTCCGGTTCACGCGCCCGGGATAGATAACGGTTCCGCAGGAGGAGAGCAGGGAAATAGCCGTCATTCCGAAAAGAAAATGAAGAAGCTTTCGTCTGGTATGCAGGTTTGTCGTTTTCATGACACGACTATTGCGGGTTCTCTGTACGTTTTCAAGCCGTTTGCCTTGATCCCATCCTATTGGAAACGACCACCCCCTTCTTTTTTCAACTCAAGACGCACTTTCTCGCCGAGGAAAAAATTCCCCGAAAAACCCGGTTGATTTCCGGCAGTGGAGTGTGTAGCTTTCCCGACTCGCTCATTTCCGGAGAGGTGTCTGAGTGGTTTAAAGAGCACGCTTGGAAAGCGTGTGTGCGCTAACCGCGTACCGGGGGTTCGAATCCCCCCCTCTCCGCCATTCTTCTTTTTTTCTAGAAAACAACGAGTTTTCTAAGGAAAAAAGCGTTTTTCTCCATATTTAAGCGAGCGTAGCTCAGTGGTAGAGCTCCACCTTGCCAAGGTGGTTGTCGAGAGTTCGAATCTCTTCGCTCGCTCCATTTCAACCCCGGCCTGCATCAGTAGGTCGGGGGTTTTCTTTTCCGGCGATTTCCTGCCGCTGGATTACCGTGATAAAGTCGCTGCCGAATTATATTCGACGCGGGATATACACTTCTTATAATCGGGATCACGTTTTTCAATGAATACAGCAGAAGGAGTAAAATATGCAGTCGCATGAAGTCGATTATGAAATTTTTGGCGACGATATGCAGATCGTCGAAATCGAGCTGGATCCCGGGGAAGTGGTGGTGGCGGAAGCCGGAGCCATGAATTATATGCGCGAAGGGATTTCCTTCGAAGCCAAGATGGGGGATGGATCGGTCGCCAATGAAGGTGTGTTTGGAAAGCTGCTGGGAGCGGGGAAGCGTATGCTTACCGGCGAATCTATTTTTATGACCCATTTCACAAACAGCGGTGGCAACAAGAGCCGGGTGGCCTTTGCCGCACCCTATCCGGGCCGTATTGTACCGGTCGACCTCTCCTCGCACGGCGGGCGTTTGTTTTGCCAAAAGGATGCTTTTTTGTGCGCGGCCAAGGGAACCAACATCGGTATTGCCTTTACCCAGCGGATGGGGGCGGGATTCTTTGGCGGCGAAGGATTCATTCTGCAAAAGCTCGAAGGCGACGGGTTGGCGTTCCTGCATGCGGGCGGAACGATGCAATGCATTGAACTGAATAATGAATCCCTGCGCGTGGATACCGGCTGTATCGTTGGCTTTACGGATGGGATCGACTATTCCATTGCGCGGGCCGGCAACCTGAAATCCATGTTCTTCGGCGGCGAAGGATTGTTTCTCGCCACGCTGCGCGGCACCGGCAAGGTTTATCTGCAAAGCCTCCCGTTTTCCCGCATGTGCGACCGCATTCTCGCCCACGCCCCGTCAACCGGTGGGACGGAAAAAGGCGAGGGCTCGGTACTGGGCGTGGTTGGCGATATTATCCGCGGCAGCTAGTGTGACGCAGGCTTTCCTGCCTGCGATGGGCAGACAGGAATATGCCCCACATCTATGCTTCCGAACGAATCATCGTCAGCAGCATTTTGAAGGGCTGTTCAGCGGCCTGGACATCGTGGGGAATGTTGGCGGGCATGATAATCATCTCGCCTTCCTTCACGGTCTTGAGGTCGCCATCGATGATGAATGCGCCTTCGCCTTCGACCACCTGCACCACCGCGTCGAACGGCGAGGTGTGTTCGCTCAACCCTTGTCCCGTATCGAACGAGAACAGGGTAATGTTTCCGGTTTCCTTTTTAAGCAGCGTCTTGCTGATCACCGCGCCATCGGCATAGGCGATCTCGTCTTTCAGGTTCAGTGCTTTTCCTTTTAAATCTTCCATTGTGCTTTCCTTTCTGAATGGAGGGACAGCGTCCTCGCTGTCCACGGTCGCCGAGGCCGGCGCCCCTCCAAATTATCCCGCAATTTTTTCGGTTTTCAGCAGTTCGCCATCCAGCCCGATGGTCACTTCCTCAACCACCAGATCGGTGCGGCCACTGGCCTGGTAGGCCTGCTGGGTGATGGCGGTTAGGCCGCCGCAGCAGGGGACCGACATGCGCACAATGATTACCTTTGGAATATTGTTCTGTGCCATGATGGCTGCGAGCTTTTCTGCATAGCCTTCGGTTCGGTCGAGCTTCGGGCAGGCAACCACCAGCGAACGGCCGCGAACAAAGCGCCAGTGTACGTCCGGAGAAGCAATCGGCGAGCAGGTACTCAGAACAACGAGTTCCTTGCCATCGAAGAACGGGGCGGTTGGCGGAACAAGGTGAAGCTGGATAGGCCATTGGTCGAGATCGGACTTGATCACCTGTCCACCGCCTTCAACGGAAGTGGTGGCGGGTTTGGCTGCGGCTTCCTTTTTCTGGGCCATGCGAACCTGCATGCCCGGGCATCCGCCCATTTTCGGTTTTTCCATTTTAGTTTCCTTCTCTTTGGCTTCGTGTTCAACTGCGGCATCCAGCATGCGCTGAACGGCTTCTTCGCCGCCGGTTTTCCGAACGTGTTCGATGGTGGCTTCTTCGTCAAAAGCGATGGCATCGCGTTCGATAATCTGAAGCGCGCCGGTCGGGCAGGTTCCAACGCAGTCGCCGAATCCATCGCAGAAATTCTCTTTCACCAGTTTGGCCTTGCCGTCTACCAGCTGCAGTGCACCCTCGGCGCAACCCACAATACAGTCACCGCATCCGTTGCAGAGGTCTTCATTGATTTCAATAATTTTGCGTTTCATGATCGTCTCCTATTCGTAAAGGTTGGCGACAGCTTGCCCCAAACCGCAAAAGCGTTCCTTGACGAGTGTCAAGAAACGCTTTTTTTCTAAATTTTCCACAAATGGAAGCTTCAATAGCGGGAAATAAGGTTGTTTGTTTAGATGTTTGTTTAGATGAAGAGATTGGCATTGTCACCGACCTGGTCAATATACATGGCTACGCCGCCTTCCTCAACGCCGTCGATCAGTTCTTCTTTCTTGATGCCCATCAGATCCATCGACATGGTGCAGGCCACAATTTTTATCCCGTTGTCGATGGCGGATTGCATCAGCTCCGGCAGTGATGCCCCATTTTTTTGTTTCATGATGCCCTTGATCATCGCCGCGCCCATGCCGCCCATCTGCATCTGCGAGAGTTTCAGTTTGTCCGGCCCCTTCGGCATCATGAAGCCGAACATTTTTTCGACGAGGGTTTTCTTTGCGGTGACCGGACTCTGCTTCCGCAGGACGTTCAAGCCCCAGAAGGTAAAAAAGAGGGTCACTTCATAGCCCATGGTTGCGGCGCCGTTGGCAATGATGAACGCGGCGAGCGCCTTATCGAGGTCGTTGCTGAAGACCACGTTGGTGAAGCGTTTCTTTCCGGAACCCGACGGCGACGGGCAGGCTGCAGCTGTTTGCTTGATGACCACCGCCCGGTAGCCGCCGGATTCCGGTTCGAGGGTTTTTAAAACATTACCGGTGGAGTTGCACCACGCTGGAATATCCGCGGCAAACCCTGGATCCGTTGAAAGAATGCTTACGGCTTCGCCGTTTCCGATTCGGCCAATAGCCTGACTAAGCTGCATGACCGGTCCGGGGCACTGAAGCCCGCTGGCGTCGATGGTTTCTGCAATATTCACGGGTGGGTTGATATTCGTCATAGTGGTCTGTTCTCCGGGATCATCGGTTGTGGTTTCGGTTTCAGGAATGCATTCGGGATAATGGGCGCTCACCATCATGAAGGTTTTATAGCCGCCGGTCAGGTTGCGGCATTTAAATCCATGCTGGGTCAGAATCCGGCAGGCCAGGTAGCCGCGCAGACCGACCTGGCAGAAGACCAGATATTCAACATCCCTGGAAAGCGTATCCAGCTTGCCGCGCAGTTCCGTAAGCGGAATATTCTTTGCTCTGGGAATGGTGCCGCCCGCCACCTCTTCCGGATTGCGAACGTCGATCAGCTTTTGTCCATCAGCAGGTTTGCAGGCCCCCTCGGCTTGAAATAGTTTCACATCGCCTCGCAGGGCGTTGGCCGCCACGAAGCCGGCATAGTTAACCGGGTCTTTGGCCGACCCGTAGGGCGGGGCATAGGTCAGTTCCAGTTCTTCGAGATCGTACACCGTGAGCCCGGCACGAATGGCGACCGCAATGACATCGATGCGTTTGTCGACGCCATCTGCGCCGACCGCCTGCGCTCCGAGAATTTTCCCGGACTCCGGGTCAAAAATCAGCTTGAGCGAGATGGGGTGTGCACCGGGATAGTATGAAGCGTGGCTGGCCGGATGCACATAGACTTTTTCGTAGTCGATCCCTTGGTGCTTTGCCATTTTTTCGCTGAGGCCGGTCATGCCGATGGCCAGGTTGAATACCTTGCAGATGGCGGTGCCCTGCGTATTTTTATATTCACTGTGCCGACCGAAAATATTATTCGCCGCAATGCGTCCCTGCCGATTGGCCGGACCAGCAAGAGGAATCAATGCCGGCTGACTCGTCGTAAAGTCGGTAACCTCCACCGCATCGCCAACCGCATAAATTGCCGGATCGGAGGTTTGCATGTGCTCGTCCACCTTGATACCACCCGTGGTTCCCAACTCCAGCCCGGCGTCGATGGCCAGCGTGGCTTCAGGTTTAACGCCGATGGCGAGGATGGCTGAGTCTACATGTAGCCTATCGCCATCACTCAGAATCAGATCGACGCCGTTTTCGGTGTCTTCGAAAGCGGTAACGGAAGTTTCGAGCTTGAGGTCGACGCCAAACAGGCGAAGCTCCTGATGTAGCACGGTTGCCATTTCTGGGTCGGCCGGGCCCATTACCTGCGGTGCCAGCTCGATCAGGGTCGTGTCGATTTTTTTTTCGCGCAATGCTTCGGCCATTTCGAGGCCTATATAGCCGCCGCCGACCACCGCTACCGATCGGGCATTATCGAGCGATTTGATGATCCAGTCCATATCTTCGAGATTTCGCAGGGTCAGCACATTGGCGTTGTCGATTCCGGGAATGGGCGGGCGAATGGGGGCGGCACCGGGGCTGAGGATGAGGTGATCATACGACTCGACATATTGTTCGCCGGTTTCACGATTTTTAACGGTGACTTTCTTATTGTCGCGGTCAATGGAGACCACCTCGCTGCGGGTGCGGATATCAATGTTGAACCGGGCAGTCATGCTTTCCGGCGTGGTGACCAAAAGTTTGTCGCGCTCGGCAATGGTGCCTCCAATGTGGTAGGGCAGGCCGCAGTTGGCGAACGAAATATCCGGCCCGCGTTCGAAAAGAATGATTTCCGCATTTTCGTTCAGACGGCGTGCCCGCGCTGCCGCGCTCGCGCCTCCCGCAACTCCGCCAACAATCAATAGTTTCTTCGTGCTCATAATATTACCTTTTCAGTCATCTATAATTAATACATCATAATATACTTATGTAACGGCTAAAAAAACAGGAGGTTACTCCTGAAAATTAAGAAAATTGCGCAGATGCTTGTGCATGCAATCAAACAGTTTCAGGAAGTCGCGATTGCAGAGGCTGCAATATTTCTGCGTACCTTCTCTTCTGATGGCCACCAGTTTTTGCTGGCAAAGGATCTTCAGCTGCTGCGACATCATCGACTGGCTGCATTCGAGCTCTTCGTACAACTCGGTTATCGTGCGCTCGCCATTGGCCAACACCTCAATCACGCCCAGCCGAACCGGGTGGGCCATCGCCTTGAGCACATCGGCTGCAATATGTCTTTCTTCGCTGATCATATCCCTTGCTCCAATAATCAATATTCGAAATATTATGATATTATCATGTATTGTCCAGTAAAAACTCGGATTTTCTAATACAGAATATCTCATGCACGGTTAATCGACAGCTTTGTTTGTAGAGTTACGGAAATTCATCCGGCTTGCAGAATAAGCAGAGGACCCATACGATGAATCCGTTGGTATTTGGGGAGTGCATGAAATCAAACAGCAAACATTGGAACCGAATCTTTCGTGAAACTGCGGATGAAAAGATGGGCTGGTACGAAAGCAATCCAGTCGAAACCATCCGTATGTTGAGCCAGATTCCCAACTGGGGTGGTTCAACCATCTTCCTGCCTGGTGCAGGCACCTCGCTACTGATAGAAACCTTGCAGGAAGCAGGAGCCAATCTGGTGCTCAACGATATAAGTGCCGAGGCTCTCGATCACACAAAGCAACGGCTAGGCGAGAAGGGTTCCAATTGCGAATGGCTATGTCAGGACATCGCCCAGCCGTTAGAAAATAGTATCCCCATCGATATCTGGATCGACCGCGCCGTGCTCCACTTCCTTTTGGAAGAGGGAGACATCCAAGGTTATTTCAAAAACGTACTGACCGCGGTGAAACCCGGGGGCCATGCTTTGTTTTCCGAATTTTCTCCCGTCGGGGCTCCTAAATGTGCCGGTCTTAAGCTGCACCGCTATTCGGTCGAGGAGTTTTCTGAGCGGTTGGGATCAGCCTTCATGCTGATCGATCACTTCGACCATACCTACATCAATCCAGCTGGAGATCCGCGGCCCTACATCTACGCTCTGTTCAAGCGCATTGCTTGACGCCAGAACGTTGCCCCTCTCGGTGATCGAAAAAATCAAATTACCAGTTCAGCCCGTTCGTACACGCGATATGGAGTCATAAAGGAGGTTGTCCCCGTGGAAAAATCAATTACAGTTTCGAAATGCCGGATTCACAACAGATCAAGATAGGCCTTTTAACCGATATGCACTACGACGGTAGTGCCACGCAGATGAACCGTCTGTATACGGCGGTTGCGACGCTGAATCAAGGACAGGCCGATGTGCTGGTGGTGATGGGCGACCTCGTAAACGGTAATGACGAAATGCACGCAATACGGCTATTGCGCGAGGTTTCTGCTCTGTGCGACTCGTTCCATGGGCCGATCCACTATATGTATGGAAACCACGATTTGGACTATCTCTCGAAAGAAGCATTCTACGCTGCGCTTGGGCAGGAAAACGAATCGCCTCTGTTTGACTTTCAGCTGGGTAATTATCGGTTTATCAGTAGTGACGGAAACTATTCGCCCGACGGAACGGAATATGACCGGGGAAACTTTCAGTGGGAAGACGCCTATGTCCCGGAGGGGCAACTACAGGAATTACGTAAGCGGTTTGACGAGTCGGAGTCGGCGCTAATTCTTTTTTCGCATCAGAGAGTTGATAAGGAATGCACCCATGC
>CAZWZW010000105.1:0-10279 GCA_964639125.1 uncultured Verrucomicrobiota bacterium | reverse complement strand
GTACCAAAATCCTTGGCATTTTCCATTTACAGCCTGTTTTGAGCATATTCAAAAAAAACACTCCAGAGTGAGAAAAAGGGTGCTGCCCGGCGTTTCTAGGCTGGCTTGATTGGGGGCTATTTAATGCGAGTGAAGCGCGTGCGAAAAACGCCCTTTAATAGCCGCAATGTACGTATATACAGCCCGGAGGGATGGCCTTATAAGTCATTATGTATTACTTGACCAAAGAAGGGTTGAGAATAGCCATTTCAAACACGATTGGTTTTGCCTGGGGGGGCGAGCCCAATGCCGACTATTCACTCATCGCCACGCCCGATCTGTCCGACTGGAGCACGACCACGGGCGCAGCCTTTGTGGTGACGAATCTGATATCCTCCGGCGTTAACCTGCAGACGATTGTTCCTGCTCCAGATCCGTCGGCCATAAGTATGTTTTTCCGCGTACGGCAAAATTAAAAATACCGGTCGCTAATTTTTTTTTGCTAGATCCATTTTTCGATTTCCTCGAAGGAAAGGCTTGGGTGGAGTCGCCCCGTGTCCGAAGAACCTCTTTCGGGTTCCATTCGGAGTACTTCTTTCCGATTTTCGCGGCTGTCTTTGCTGCGGTTTGCGCAGCTTGCTCCCTATCTTGGGATGCGCATAAAAACCCGCAGGAAAACATACTACCGGTCTGCTTTTGTTCCTCTCTCAATAGTTCTCTACATATATCTCTTATATAGGAAGGAGGTAAGAGCCATTGCTCGGTTTGGAGCATTATGCAGATTAGCGCATTTTATCCAGAAATAGACGCAAAGTACACATATACAGAGTCTTGTAATAATCTATAACTATATTGTTGATAGTGAAATCTACTAAACCAGTGGGGGGATGCAGACGGAATAGAAGCTGGATTATGCCTAATATAAATCTATGGATCATCAAAAGTTCAGAATTATTGAGAAAATGAGAGAGGTTCGAAGTTTCTAGTAAAAAATACTAATGCGTTGGCAATTGGGAAGGAGGTGGTTATTCGGCTGCAGTGGCAACTGCTAAAATTTCATTCAAATAGTTCCATTGATACCGATGGGTTTAACCGCCCACGGAGTTGGAGGTGGCCACTGACGTTTGCCATCTGGGAAATGAACAATGCTTGCGAAAGAAAGCATGAATTGAAGAAATGAGGAGAAACATGAAATTATTATCTAAATTATTAGCAGCTAGTTTATTGCTACTGTTTGGTGCGGGCGCATTTGCGGCCGACTACTACGTCGCCACGACCGGAAACGATGCCGCAGCCGGAACAATCGGAGCACCCTTCGCGACGATTCAACATGGTGCGGACCAGCTGGCCGCCGGGGATACACTGAACATTCGCGGTGGGAGCTACCATGAAGGGGTCATAATTGGCCTGAATGGCTCGTGGTCGACGGGATCCGGATGGTCCGGATCTTGGGATATCCAATCAAGTGGCAATTATGTCAAGTTCTTCGATTATCTTGGTAATACCACCGTGCAAATGGTTCAAACCGGCATGGTCACCCGCGCACTCTCAACGGGTATTTCAAACGCCTCGATCACCTTCGATTGGGATGCGGATTCTCTGGAGAACGGTGATGTCGTATATTTGGATGTCTTCAATGGTGTTTGGAATAATGGCGTATGGTCGAAGACCAACGGTGATGACGGACCTGATGTCAGCCCGATTCAACCCGATAATATGCTGCAGGCCAATGTATCGCTGGCTGCCTATGGAACGATCTCGCAAATTCGTTTCGTAACGCAGTTTAGCGGCACTGCGGATTATGTCTTCCTCGACAATATCAACATTACCGGCACGGGCGGTTCGGCCACCGATAATTTTGAGTTTGCACCATCCGCTCTCACCTCTACCATCCGCAACTACCAGAATGAACAAGTGACCTTGGATGGCACCGAATCCATCGCGGATATTTCCTCTGGCGGTTGGAGTCTGGCAACGGCCGAGTTTCCCGGAACCACCACTATTTATAAGACCACGTTGAACAAGCATGTGTGGCAGTTGTTCGTGGATGGTGAAATGATGACCTCCGCGCGCTGGCCCAATGCCGAGACCTGGACCCCTGCATCGTGGGACAAGGATGCCAACTGGATGCAGTCGGACATCACCAGTGCCGACGGAACCTTTATCGATGAAGCCGGCGGCCAGGAACTGGCGGCAACCGGCAAGGACTTTACCGGCTCGATCGCCATTATGAATGTTGGCCAATGGCTCTCATGGGCGCGGATGGTCAACACCCATGGGGCGGGCAACAACTCGTTCACCTATGACCCGATCGGTTCCCAGTTCCATACGAAGATCGAAAATGGCGCCGCCTTTTTAGAGGCCTCCCTGGCCTGCCTCGATATTGCCAAGGAGTGGTACTACAATCCCGCAACCTTTGAACTGTTTCTGGCAACGGATAATGGTTTGAGCCCTGCCGGGCGCGATGTCCGCGGAAAAACCCTCACCTATGGCATAGATGTTTCAGGGTCGCATAATGTGACCATCCGGGGCCTGGATTTCTTCGGATGCACCTTCAGCGTCAAGCTGGCAAATTCAGTTGCCGTCGAGGATTGCAATGTGCTGTTTCCCAGCTATTCCAAACGTATGCTGGGCCAACTCGCAACAGCCGAGTCCACCACGCTGGATGGCGATGCAAATGTAGTGCGTAACTGTACCTTCAGCTATGCCGATGGCTGCGGACTCAAGGTTACCGGAAACGACGACCTGGTTGAAAATAATCTCTTTTACCAGATCGACTACAGCTGCGTAGGCACCAAGGACGACGCAATGGTGAATGCCCGCCTGGCCTCGAACCTGACCTTCCGCCACAATACACTCGACACCGGGGGCAACTCCGTGGGCGTCAAAGCCGGGGTGGCAAACCTGCTTGAATATAATCGCGTCACAACGCAGGGCATGTTGCAACATGACGGCGCGGGTATCCAGACCGACTGGGACTTTGTGGATGGAACAGTCATGCAGTACAACTGGGTGCACGACAATCTAAAGTTTGGATTGCGGTTCGATACACCATGGAATGATCCGGCCCTGTACGGCGTTAATGGAACCATGAACTACAATGTACTTTGGAATACACGGCCGATGGTTCCCAAAGGCGACTTTCATACTGTTTATGGCAACACCGGGTTCGGCAACGACGTGGTGGATATCACGATTTTCACGGATCCGCTGCACGGAGGCATCAATACGAGCACGGTGACGCGTAATAACGCAACCGATGTCATTAGTGGTGCACGGTCTGCTGTTACGCCCTATAACGGAATCGCCAGTCATAACTGGGTCGGTGTGGAATTCGAACCCGACCGGCTAGCCAGGGAACAGCTGGTCGAACCGGATGTGTGGGACTTCCGTCCGGCGCCCGGCTCGGAACTGATCGATGCCGGCACCAATGTGGCAGGCATCGTGACGAGCTTCATTGGCTCGGCTCCGGATATCGGCGCCTATGAATTCGGCGATCCCAGTTATTGGATTCCCGGCTATCAGTCGCCGAAAGCCAGCATCCCGATTCCGTTCAATGGAGCAGCTGGTCTGCCCGTTGACCGGGATCTGATCTACTTTATCGGCTACCAAGGTATCAATGCCAATATCTACTTTGGAACTGCACCCGGCAGTTTGTCCCTGCTGACCAGCAAGACCAATCCCAACAATGTGGTTGTTCTGTCCGACCATGCCGTTACGTTGACGGCGGGCTCCACCTATTACTGGCGGGTTGATACGGTACTGGCCGATACCTCGGTAGTCACCGGCGATGTCTGGTCGTTCTCGACATATGCACCACCTCAGACCGTGGTCTTTACCGACATTGGAACCGCGGCGGACAATTCGGTGATAGCTGCCGATATGGATGCTGTCACGACCGGTCCTGCGACCTGGGCGATCAATGGGTCCTTTGGTTTCAATGAATTTATTCTCAATGCCGGCGGCACCGATGCCGGCTACTATGTCGACGCAAAAGGCACGGTCCCGACCATCGGCGACAATGTGGCCCTTACGCTGGACAGTGCGTTGGACTTCAGTTCTCTGGCGAAGATCGTTTCCTTCGATTATGCCCATGCCCGTACGGGGGGTGCTGGTCAGAAGGTACTGGTGGTCGAAGGGCTGGATGCTCTCAATAGCCGGGTTTTCGCAATCAAGGTGGACTGCAATTCGCCGAATGTAACTCCGAGCTACTGGGATGGTTCCGCCTTCCAGAGCTATGCAGGGGTTGCAGTGACCTTGGGACCCAAGGCTGGTGCGGCGTATGATCCTTCAGTGATGACCACCTTCCAGATCACACTGGATGGCTCCTTGGTTACATATCTGGCCGACGGACAGACCGTTGCGAGTACAACAACTTCGACCGATATCAAGATGCTGAAGTTTGCGTTTGATACAGCAGCGACCTATAGCGGTTTCTGGGTGGACAATGTTCAGGTCGACGAAGAAGTCGGTGGCGACACCACACCGCCAGCCGCGCCGACCGGTTTGGCAGCGATCGCCGGAGATGGTAGCGTCAGCCTCGATTGGGCCGACAACGGCGAGCCGGATCTGGCCAGCTATACGGTTTATCGCAGCACAACCAGCGGCAGCGGCTATGTCTCCATCGCAACGGGTGTTGTGCTCAGTACCTATGCGGACAACACGGTTGCCAACGGAACGACCTACTACTATGTGGTCACCGCCGTAGACACCAGCAGCAACGAGTCGGGCACCAGCAGCGAAGCTTCGGCTACACCAACCGCGGGCAACGTGGCTCCGCAGTTCACCACCAATCCGGTGGTGGAAGCCAATGCCACCGAGGATGCCGCCTATAGCAGTTCCATCGCTGACAATGCCACGGATGGCAATGGGGATCCGTTGAGCTTCAGTAGTGTCGCGGGCCCCGCATGGTTGAGCATTGCGGCCAGTGGTGCGCTGTCGGGCACCCCGTCCAACGTGGACGTCGGCTTCAATAGCTGGACGGTACAGGTATCCGACGGCATTGCCGCACCCGTGCAAGGTACATTGGAAATCACGGTGGACAACGTCAACGACGCACCGGCCTTCACCGCCGATCCGATCAACAAGCCGAATGCCACTGAAAACGCGGCCTACAGCGATACCATTGCCGGTTCGGCAACGGATGTTGATGCGGGTGATACGCTGACCTACTCGAAGGTTTCCGGTCCGGCGTGGCTGAGTGTTGCGGCAAACGGCGCGCTTTCAGGTACACCGGGCGCGGGCGATGTAGGTGCGAATGTCTTCACCGTCAAGGTTGACGATGTCGCACTCGCTTCCGACACCGCGACCCTGAATATTACGGTGGATGCAGCCCCTGCCAATCAGTCTCCGGCTTTCAACGCTGATCCGTTCAGCAAGGCCAATGCGACTGAGGCTGCGGCCTACAGTGCATCCATCGCTGGCGACGCTTCTGATCCGGAAAGCAACCCGATGACCTTCTCGAAGGTTTCCGGTCCGGCCTGGTTGAGTGTTGCGGCCAACGGAACTCTTTCCGGTACTCCGGGTGCGGGCGATGTGGGTGCAAACGTGTTCACCGTGCAAGTGAACGCCACTGGCGGAAGCGATACCGCCACGTTGAACATCACGGTAGATGCGGCTGCGGCCAATCAGCCACCGGCGTTCAATGCCGATCCATTCAGCAAGCCTGCTGCTGAAGAGCGCAAACAGTACAGCGCTTCCATTGCCAACGACGCAACCGATCCAGATGCAGATCCGCTGACCTTCAGCAAGATCAGCGGCCCCAACTGGTTGAATGTTGCGGCCAATGGTTCTTTGAGCGGCCGACCTCCCAGGGGTGCAATTGGGACCAACACCTTCGTGGTCCAGGTAAGCGATGGTTCCGCTACGGACCAAGCCACCATGACCATTGAAGTTATTGATTAACGAATCATTGCCCCGGCAAATTCCCGTTCTCTCCCTCGGAACGGGATTTTCCGAAGGTAGATTCTATCTGGCGTGGCAGCTGAAACCGGTTGCCACGTCATTTTCTTGGAGCTAACCGATAGTCTGTCGTTTCTAATCCGGCTTTTGCAGATCCGTTACGTCATCAATGGCAATAAAAGCGTATATGAAAAAAATATCCTTGAATGAGAAAAAGGGTGCTGCCCGGCGTTTCTAGGGAGGCTTGATCAGGCTGATTTAACGCGAGTGAATTTGGTGCGCAAAACGCCCTTTAATAGCCGCAATGTACGTATATACAGCCCGGTGGGATGGCCTTATAAGTCATTATGTATTACTTGGCCAAAGAAGGGCTGAGCATAGCCATGTCAATAAACAAGAGAACTATCCGCACGAGTGGATGACTATACGAGGAGACAAGCATGAATAAATGGAAAATACTGACAAGTATGATCGCGGCCACGCTATGTGCTGCCGCAGCCGTTCAGGCCCAGAATATCATCTTTAGCGATGACTTTGAAAGCGGTACGCTGGATGCGTACAACTTGAACATCGGCGGTAGCGACGTAAGCGTCGTCAGCGACGGCAGCCAGGTTGCCGAGTTTGCCCACATGAACGGCGTGCGCACCGGCCTGGGGAACAATCAGTTGGCCGGGATGGAGTTGAGCCGGTTTGATTTTGGATTCAGCTTAAAAGTGCTGTCCAGTCCGGCACCGGACACCGCCTTTGTTGAGTTGTCGCGCGACAGCTATGCCGCCGGACCGGAAAGAATACTTCATTTGGATCTTGCGGGCTCCGTATCTGCCCAGGACGTGTGGGACACCTTCCGGGTGATCGTCAACAACACCGGCTCGGCTTTGGTTTATGATCAGGGCGGTGGAATTGCCGGTACGGTTGCGGCCGGTCAGGCGGACGTATGGCGGAATGGCTCCGTTATTACGAACATGGCGCTGCACATTTCCGGAAACGATTCCCAGTCCGTCGTGACGCAAGGCGAAGCCGCAAGCTCTTTTGGTTTTCTCTGCAACAAGAATGAACTGGATACGACGTTCCGCGTCGACGACATTGTCGTACGTGATCTGCCCCAGCCGGCGCTGGTTTTTGCCACGTCTCCGGGGACTACGCTGGGCATGCCGCTGGATTATCCGGCCACCCAGTCGAGTAACACGCTTTATACCTGGTATCATGAAGACGGCACTGCGGCATCGATCGACGTGACTGCAATCACCATCAAGAGTGAATCACACTCCGGCGCATTTGCCACAACGGCAACTCCGTTCACACTGAGCAGTCCTTCTCCGACGACCGGAGCGATTGATATCACGTTCGACAACTCGGTTGCCGCATTGACCGATACGCAGACGGCCACCGGTATGGTTGAAATCGTATGGACAAAAGTTGGAAGCGGTGTGTCCAATACCAACAATGTGAAGATTCAGTCAACCTATAGTAAACCGGATGCAGCGTTGGTGATTGATCCCTCTGCATCACTGGGAATTAGCTTTAAGGTTCCGGCTACAGCAGCCACTGGAACGGTTAGCGCCACTTACATTCAAGGTAACTTGTTAACCAATGTTCAGATTACTGCGATCTCGGTGATCAATGAATCGCATGCAGGTTCGCTTTCCAGTATCACGGCTCTGCCAATCGTGATTCCGGATCCGGAGTCGAACGAAACCTTCCAGATCGCGTTCGACAATACAGTGGCCGCGCTTGCTGAAGGCGAGAGCGCAACCGGTCAGGTTTCCATCACTTGGAACGAGATTGGTAGCACCAACAACACAACGGTTCTGTCCGTTAATGTAGACTATGTCACGACACCTGTTATGGAGATGAATTTTGCCACAGCGCCAAACCGGAATGTACCGACAGGCGGCGGGAACGACTTCTCAAATCAGGAGCTCAACGACTTTGGCCGCAACACCAACGGTTGGAACTCTTCCACCACGCTGAGCTACAATTCCGGCAGTGGTGGATCCATCCAACGGAATTCCCAGAACAACTTCCGCGGCGGCTACAACCTGATTCAGGCGGGTACGGCCGGTATGGATGATGTGGGTGTCGTGGATACGGTTGCTCTCGCAAGTGGTTTGTACCGCTACGAATTTACCTATGACGCAACCGCAGATGGTGTGAATGACGAGTGGGGCTTCGAAGCCTATGCGCTGGAAGGTCAGGACGCCTATCCATCTACAGCGAATCAGGTAAAATGGGACCATGGTAATGGGGGAACCTATTCCTACACCCCGCCGGTCAGTTCCGGTACAGCGGTTGCCAACCAGCATAGCGGCGGCGCGCTGCTCGGCAGCTCGGCAGTCACTGGCGGTTCGGGATCGGTTACCGTGAATGTGGACACCGGCATGGATGCGCTCTTCACCATGTGGGGGCAGAACGGAGGCATTGTCAAATTGTATGACATCCGTCTGGTTCGTGTCGGTGACTATGAGCCGCCGGTGGTACCAACCAGCCCGACCAATGCGGTTCTGGATGCCAGCTTTTCCGATCCGGCCATGACGAATACGGCTCTGGTGAAAAACTTCGACTACGACTACAACGACACCAATGTCAATGTGTGGGTTCACGGTGCAAGTGGTGTGTGGGATGGCGGTGCACTGAAAAACACGTCGGGTTCGGCGAATAGCCGTTCCATCGCCATTGTGACACGCGCCGGCTCCGCGGGTTACGACGACGTGGGTGTTCAGGATACCATTGCGCTGACCTCCGGAACGTACACCGTCACGATGGATATCGTTTTCCAGGCCAACAGCGGAACCGGTAGTGTATCGGTCTTCAGTTTTGGCGGATTGGACGCCACCGGCAATGTAAACGATGTGCGTCTCGACCTGGGCGAAGGTACGAACGATGCCGTAATCGTAGAACAAAAACTTGTTCCGATTCTTCGTGGTTCGGCATTCTTCACTGAGCTGGCTCGTAAGGATTACACGGCCAACCTGACCGAGACACTGGTCTTCACCGGTCTGTCCGTACAGGATGGAGAAGATCTCTGCATTCGCCTGAATGGCTATGCCAATGGCGACTTCAACACGATCGACAACGTTCAGGTGCTGCGGACCGGAGATGCTGCTCCGGTTGGTTATGACGCGTGGGTGGCCAGCTACGGCCTGACCGGAAACGATGCCCTCCCGGGTACGGATGTTGAGCCTGATGGTCTGGACAATCTGCTCGAGTATGCCCTGGGTGGCATTCCGAACGTGGATGATGCCGCAATGGTTGCGCCGAGTGCCTCCTTCGCCATGGATGCCGGCACCAACTGGCAGTATCACGTACACAACGAACGTACTGACGATCCGCGCCTCAGCTATGAGTTGGGACGCAAGCTTGACCTGGTCTTTGGCACCAACTGGACAACCGGTGCCATCGAGTTTATCGGCGAGTCGGCGGATGTGGGCAATATCAAGTCGGTCACCAACCGTGCGCCGACCCTCGCTCCGAAGGCGTTCCTCCGCCTGAAGGTGGATAAGGCGAATTAATCCTCGAGATTCAAGATTAATACGAAAGAACTCCATCCGGGTTGCCGGGTGGAGTTTTCTTTTAAATGTTTTGTGAAGTGACGCGGGGGTGATTAATATTGCAGCGGTCTGTTGGGGGAGGGCTTTAACGAATCAAAGCCGAAAGAGCCAAATAGTTTGAGAAAAGGGACCTTCAAAGACGTTATTGTTAGTGTTGATCAAAAATCGGGGCGTTGGCGGCATCCTATTGGCAAAGGCGGGTTGATGCGAACGGCACCATAAATGGAACAGGGGCATACATGAAATATAGAAACTTTCTAATGGGCATCGGTATTGTGCTGATGGCGGTCGCCGCCCATGGCCGTCCGAACGTCATTCTCGTCATTAGCGACGACCAGGGTTATGGCGATCTGGGGTGCAACGGTAATCCGGTCATCCAAACACCGAATATTGACAAGCTGCGGTCGCAGGGGGTTCAGCTCGACAATTATCATGTCGATCCGACGTGTGCGCCCTCCCGCTCGGCGCTGATGACCGGGCGCTATTCCGACCGTGTCGGCGTCTGGCATACCGTGCAGGGTCGTAACATGCTTCGCTCGCGGGAGACCACTATGGCACAGGTGTTTTCCAAAAACGGCTATGCCACCGGCCTCTTCGGAAAGTGGCATCTGGGCGACTGCTATCCCTACCGTCCGCATGACCGCGGGTTTCAGACCGCGGTTTACAACGGAGGGGGCGGCGTGGCCCAGACGCCCGACTATTGGGGAAACGACTATTTCGATGATACCTATCATGTGAATAACAGGCTCGTGCGTTTTGAAGGATTCTGTACCGATGTCTGGTTCCGCGAGGCTAGAAAGTTTATTCGGAAAAACGCCCGCAGCGACAAGCCCTTCTTTGCGTACATCGTA
>CAZWZW010000104.1:0-10669 GCA_964639125.1 uncultured Verrucomicrobiota bacterium | reverse complement strand
GGGCAGGACTTCATCAAGGAGGCCAAGGATTCCGGCAAGCCGTTTTGCCTGTCGATCAGTTTCAAGGCGCCGCACACGCCGTATCAGGCCGATCCACGCTATGACGAAGTTTATAAGAATACGACCTTTGCCAAGCCCGAAAACTTCGGCCCCGAAGCCGCGAAGCATCTGCCGAAGCAGCCGTTTGCCGGTCGGCCGCCAACCAAGGGCAAGGGATGGGTGAAGGATTTTGATGGAACATCCCGGCAATACCACCAGATGGTCTATGGCATGGATCAGGCCGTGGGCATGATCATGGATGAACTTGAAAAACAAGGTGTGGCCGATAACACCGTAGTGATCTTTACTTCGGATAATGGCTATTTCAACGGATCAAAAGGGTTTGCCGGGAAAATCTATGCCTATGAAGAAGCCTCTCGCGCTCCATTTATCCTGTATGACCCGCGGGATTCAAGCGCCGGGAAAAACTTGCGGATCACCCAGCTTACCGGAAACATCGACATGGCGCCGACCATCCTCGGTCTTGCCGGCATCAAACCGCCTTCGGGTATGCAGGGCAAAAGCGTGTTGCCCATGCTATCGGATCCGAATCATGCCAACCACCAGACCCTTCCGCTCATCAACGTCTGGGGTGCCCGCCCGGCGCAATCGCTTTCCGTTGTTACCAAGGATTGGAAATATATCAACTGGTTCTACGGTGCGGATGGATACACGCCGTCCGAAGAGCTTTATTCCATGAAAAACGATCGCCTCGAAAATCATAATCTTGCAGCGAATCCGGAGCAGAAAAAAGTGCTAAACGTCTTGCACAAGGAATATGATGCCTGGCTGGGCGTCTGGGAGAAAGAAGGTGTTCGTAATCATGGATACCGGAAATACATAAAACTCGCCGATCGCAACTTTGATTGGTCAACCGCAGATTCTGAATTACTTGAATCCATGGGGGCGATCGATGAAGCCACGCGCAATGCTGATGGAAAAAAGAACAAGGGCAACGGCAAGACCGGGAAAAAGGAAAAAAAGAAAGCCAAAAAGCTTGCCCTGAAAGCCGGTCGGTAATTTTTCCAAATAAGGTTTCAAATTCACCGGATTTCACGGCATTTATTCTTTGAATCAAGGGAAGAATGACGGTGAAACAGATCCGCAGCAAACGATTTTTTCTTAAACATGCCAAAGCCAGCGCTATGGCGGTCAGTTTGGTCATCCATTGTCTTATCGTCATCGTGGCGGTGTCATTTGTGGCCGTGCGCGTGATTACGCGAGAAGCTCTCCAGTTTGAGGTTCAAAATAGCACCCGCCCTAAGATGACACTCAAAAAGCTTCAGCTTCCCGTGGACTTTAAGAAGAAAAAAGTGGTCAAGCCCCGGTTGCGCAAGCAAATCCTCGTGAAGCCGAAATTAAATCAAAAGGTTCCGGATATCAAGATGCCGGAAATAACGGGTGTTGCTGGGGAGATGGGATCTGCCGGAGATTCGGGGCTTGGCGATGCCGGGAGTCTGGGGTTCACTCTGCCGGAGATCAATATCTTTGGGCTAAAGAGCAAGGGGGAAAAGGTTTTTCTGATCCTCGATTGCGGCCCTTCGATGATGGCGGATGCGCGCGGCAGCATTCCGGCCTATAACATTATTAAGAGCGAGTTGCTCTCCATTATCGACAATTTGCCTCCCACGACCCTGTTCAATCTTGCGGTCTATAGCAAAGGCTCCACGTATGTCTTGTTTCCCCGACTAAAGTCGGCAACCGCCGACCATGTTGAACGGGCCCGGAGCTGGCTCGGCCCGCTGAACCAGTTCACGGCGGACATGGGTGACCGGGACTATGGCCCGAAAACCCTGGGGCCGGGAGGGACGTCCACGCAAGTCAATCTGGCGGAACCCCCCTTGCGCAACAGTAGCTATTGGCTTCGATCCGCACTGATCGCCATGCAGCAGCAGGCGGATGCCGTCTATGTCCTGACTGATGGGTGGGGGTCGCTGAACTATGTTCAGGAAGCCTTCGAAAAAGCCAAGTGGTCGCCGGAGAAAATGGCAAAATTCAAGGAGGCGGTTGCCAAGGCCCGTCGCATGTTTGACGAAGAAAACAAGCAGCGGCGGGAAAAAGGGCTCCCGCCCAAAGTGCTGCCTTCGACGCGGTCCATCGTCAAGACCTACGTGCCGGGCACCAAGTTTCCGCCCGGGGCTAAAAAAAAGAAACACTATTACTCGCCGCAGGAAGTCAAGGAAGGCATGAAGGCGGTGCGCGAAAAGTATGCAACGAATCGCTATGAATTTCGTAACGGTGAGCTCAAGCATAAGGATCGTTTCTCTTTTAATGTCATCCACTTCACGACCCGGCAGAACAATGCCCCTATCGATCGGTTTAAGAAGCTGACCCATGGCTTGCGGGGTAAATATGTTCGTCTGGAAGGCCTCGATGCCATTCGCTTTAATGCCTCGTTTTCTCCTGAAATTACGGGAGAAGAACCTGTACGGCTGGATGAGTGACGGCTGTACCAGCCGTCCGCTTCTGTCGTACAGTGCGTTTGTAGAGCTGTTCTGCCGAGTGGCGCGTTGAGGACAACGCGCCCTACCTCTCTTAATCCGATTGGTTTAACAACTAATCGGTCTGATCGTAAACGGCGTAGTCGGGATGGTTATACAGATGTTTCTTCTCAATCCCTTTGTTGCGTTCGATCCACTTTTTTCCATCCTTAGAGCTCCAGAAGGGATGATCCTTTGGGAGATGGGGAGGAAGACGGTTGATGATATCGAACAGCTTTTTGCGGACGGCGGCATGTTCGGGATCTTTATCGACGCGTTTGTAATCCTCGCGGAAGCGGTTGTTTGCCGTGTAGTAGAATCGTCCATCCGGCTTGCCGTAAAACGGTGCGCGGGCTTCCAGCAGATGGTGTTTGGTGCGCAGCACCTGGACGGGGCCGGTGTAGGCATAGATCCAGTCGCGGTGAGTTTTGCTTTTTCCCGTCAGGAAGGGCAGCTGGCTTTTACCGTCGAATTTAGCTTCGGTTTCAACGTCGCCCATATCGAGCAGGGTAGGGGCAATGTCGGAAAAGTCGGTCAACTCATCAGTCTTGCCGATCTTTTTGACGCCGGGGCCGCAAACCACATAGGGGACATGCACGCCGCGTTCGACGCCGCGGTCCTTGGCGGTGACCGCTGTACCGTTGTCGGAGCAGAAGATGAAATAGGTGTTTTCATAAATGCCAAGATCTTCCGCCTTGCTCATCAGCTTGCCGATTAGTTTGTCCATGTATTCAATCAGGTTGATAAAGCGCTCCGCCTGTTTCCGGTTATGCTCAGCAACGGCCCTGCTCTTCTCCTCCTTGCTCATGCCCTTGAAGTCGGGCTTCTTGAGTTCGATGTCCATCGGCGCACCGGCGTCCGGTGTGGTGGAATAGGGGCCGTGGGGAATGGCGATGGGCCAATAGGCCACAAAAGGTTCTTTCGCCTGGGTTTTTCGTTCCATGAAATCGAGTAAAAAATCGCAGCGCCGGTCGGGCCCAAAGTCGTTTTTCGTGACGTCGACATAGTCGCCGTTTTGGATCATGGAGGAATACCAGTAGCGATCATCGGGTAGCTTGATATCTTCGCGCCGTCCATCGGCCACAACATCAATGCCGAATTCGTCCTTGATCTTGGAGGCCCCGAGATACATGCAGTATTCATCGAAGCCGGTGATTTCTTCCCACGGCTCGCTCGAGACATGCCACTTGCCGGCGACGGCAGTCTTGTAGCCGCCTTCCTGCATCAGCCTTGCCCAGCTGGGGTTTTGTTTGAACAAGTTGCGTTTGGATCCGTTTAGCCAAAGATCATTGCGGAAGGCTCCGGTATGGTTGGCATAGCGGCCGGTCATCAGTAACGCGCGCGACGGGCCGCAGATGGCCGGCGCAAAGCAGGTGCGGAACTGAACGCCTTCCTTGGCAATCCGGTCAATGTTGGGTGTCTGAGCCGATCCCGGCTGTTCGTAGCATGAAAACATATCCGCACTCACGTCGTCGGCCAGAATGAGGACGATGTTGGGTTTACTGTTGGCTATCGCTGTCGATGCGATTCCAATCATGATGATGGATGATAAAATTATACGCTTCATTGTATTTCCTTTGTTCTTAGATGGGTGCCTTGGGTAGGGATGACTCTCCGAGCCGTCCGCTCTGTCGCACCGCACATCAGGCTTGTCTGCGTGTGGCGCGCTCGGAGAGCACGCCCTACCTGTTCTTTTTCTTATCCCTTTTGCTGCCCTTCTTCTTATCCTTCTTTCCACTCTTTTTCTTCTTTCCTTCGCCTTCACCCTTGGGAGGTGCGCCGCTTTTGACGTCGGTTCCGCCGGGCAGGCGGTCGGTCGGGAGTTGGATGGTCGCCATTTCGTCAGCCAGCTTTTGCTCCATCATTTTGCGGATTTCGGCATATTCAGGATCGTCGAAAACGCTGACCATTTCGTTGGGATCCTTGCGCAGATCGAATAGATCCGAGCCGATCACTTCGCCGCCTTTTTTCCCGACATAACGCAGCAGCTTATAATCTTTCGTGCGCACGCCATAATGGCGTGGGCAGGAGGAGCTGTAAAAATAATAGATGGTGGCATCGCGCTTCCACGAAGCGGTATCGCCCTGCAGCAGCTTGCGGAAACTGTAGCCCGACATTGCTGCCGGGATGGGTTGGCCGCCATAGTCAATCATGCTTTCGGCAAAGTCGACATTATTGACCACTTCGTCGACCACGGTGCCCGGCTTGATTTCCTTGGGATAGCGGATGATGAGTGGCATACGCATGGCTTCGTCGAGGCCGAGGCGCTTGTCGAAAAAGCCGTGCTCACCCATATAGAAGCCCTGGTCGCCGGTATAGATGATTACCGTGTTATCCAGCTCGCCGATCTTCTTCAGATAGTCGATCAGCTTGCCGACGTTTTCATCCACCGCCGCAATGCAGCGCAGGTAATCTTTGGCAAAATCCTGATAGGTCGCCTTGGTAATGGCCACATCATCGGTGAGGTGGGAATAATCCTTGTTGCCATTCGGATTATTGCCCTTGCCCTTCTTTCCCTTTTGCTGCCAGAGCGACTGGCTCATCGGGATGTTGTCCGGGTTGTGGATGCGGGCCTGGTTTTTGGCGATACCTTCGGCAAAGCGGTTTTGGTAGTCGTCGAACAGGGTTGGTGGTTCGGGGAGGGTGACATCTTTGAAGAGGTCCTTGTGGCGCTTGGCATACTGCCACGGACCGTGGGCCGCCTTGAAGTGGCACATCGCAAAGAAGGGGCGGGAAGGATCGCGCTTTTCGATAAAATCGAGCGTAATGTCGGCCGCAATATCTACGGCATAGCCCTGATAGCGTCGCTTGCCTTCCGGGCCGCCGTAGCTGGGATTCATGTAGGAGCCCTGCGAGAGCGATACGGCATAGTCGTCGAAGCCCAGCAGGTTATTGCCATGCACGTGCCATTTGCCATAGACGCAGGTCTGGTAGCCTCCGGCCTGAAGCACCTTTGGCAGCGACGGAAAGTTTTCCAGGTTCAGATGTTCACGAAGGGTATAGACCCCGTGCTCGTGGCTGTACTGGCCCGTGATGATGGTCGCGCGGCTCGGGGCACAGAGCGAGTTTACAGCAAAGCAGTTCTTGAACATGGCGCCTTCTCTGGCCATCTGGTCGAGGCGCGGGGTCGGGCAGTAGTCCTTGATAAAGCTGTCGTAGCATCCGATGGTATTTGCATCATGGTCGTCGGACATGATGAATAGAATATTCGGCGGTTTCGGTGTGGCCGCCTGCGCGGTCACGGCCGCGCTTCCAACCACAATGGCTGCTGTACAAAAGTTTCTTCGGTTCATGTTTAATCCATTTCTTACGTTATGCGGGTAGGGATAGCGCTCGGAGAGAACGCCCTACCTTTTTAATACGTCTATATAGTAGGCCGAGGTTTTCCGGCCCTTGGCGTCGATCAGCACGGCGTCCAGTTCGGTGGAGCCGGCTTTAAGATCGATGGTAAACGTCACTTTCTTAGACGTCATATCAACCGGCATTTTCTCGCTTATCGGACCAATTTTAAGTTCTGCCGCCTTATATTCAACCACGTTGCCTTTGTACGGAGTATCGCTGAATCTCAAGCCGGATTCGGCGGGAAAGCGGCGCAGGGAAATTTCATAGGTTCCGGCTTGGGCGACTTCGAGTTTCCAGAGCCCGTGGTAGGTGTCACCCTTTTTGACGGCCTTCTGGTTCCAAACGGTTTTGCTTTTTTGCTTCCGTTTCCCGCTCTTTGGAAACGGGTGAAGATCCATGCAGTAAAGCCGGGTTGGGTTGGCTTTGGGATCGCCGATCACGCTGCGCGACTCCCTTTCAAAGCCCTTGGCCATCTCGGCGTGCCATGCTTCGTAGCCGCCGCGCAGGCGCTCCACGATTTCGGGGTTTGCTTGGGCCACATTGTGTTCCTGTCCCGGGTCGTTGGCGATGTTGAACAGTTCGGCACCCTTCACTAAACGCCAGTCGCCATTTATCACGCAGGACGAGGCATACCGTTCCGAGCGGTTGTTCACTTTACCCTCTGTTACAAGCATGCGGTCGAGTTTCGCGTTCTTCGGGTTTTTTAGCAGCGGAAGAATGTTGGTGCCGTCATAAGCAATATCCGATTTCAGGCCGCAGGCATCCACAAAGGTGGGAAGCAGGTCAATATGAGCCGTAACGGGCTCAACATCCGCACCCTTCGGCAAGCCGCCGTTCGGCCAGTATACGAAGCAGGGCACGCGGTGCCCGCCGTCGTAGTCGCTTCCTTTCTTGCCGCGCATGCCGGCATTGAAGGTGTTGTATTCATTTTTCTTGTCGCATGCGCTTCCATTATCGGTCATGAAGACCAAAATGGTGTTTTCCTCCAATCCCTGTTCTTTGAGAAATGCGCGCAGGCGCCCCACATTCCAGTCGAGGTTGCTGACCATGCCGTAGAAGGTTTTTACCTCCTTGGACTGTCCCTCATACAGGGCCAGATATTCATCCGGTGCACCGATGGGCGAGTGCACGGCGGTGGTGGCCAGATAGCAAAAGAAGGGCTTGCCCTTGTGGCGGCCGATAAAGTCGATCGCGGCATCAAACTGGGTGTCGGTGCAGAAGCCTTTGGATGGCTCCCACGACTTGCCGTTCCAATAATGCATATCAAACAGGCTGTTTTCCCAGTAGTCCGCTACCTGGCCGGGACTTCCACCTCCAATACGGTAGACTTCCTGGAAGCCGCGGTCCTCCGGTCGATAGGGGTAGGAGTCCCCAATATGCCATTTACCGACCATCAGCGTCTGGTAGCCATTCGCGGCGAACACCTGTGGCATCATGATTTCGTCGGGATAGACCCGGTCGTGTCCGCCCAGCGTGTGCCACACTCCGACGTGCGTCGAATATTTTCCGGTCATGAGCGCGGCACGCGATGGCGCGCAGACATTGTTGACGTGGAAATTCACCAGCCGGATGCTCTCATTGTGCAGCTTGTCCAGTTCCGGTGTTTTGATCAACGGATTGCCATGTGCGGCAACTTCGCCATATCCATGATCGTCCGTCAGGATCAGGATGACATTTGGACGCGGGCCTGTTGCTGCCAGCGATAGCGTTGTTGCCGTCCATCCGCAGAGCAACCATTTAAAAAAAAGATTTCTGTTGAGCACCATTAATTCTCCAGGTTTCCTGTTTAAAATTCTACACCTATTAGACGAAAGCGCGACAGTCGTTTCTCACACTTTGGAAAACGAATGGATTAAAATTTGGTGGTCATTTGGCCATGTCCTTGGAGGGGAAAAGAAAATGACTGATTATTAATAGTTTTCAGCAAAAAACCATGGTTCGCAACGTCTACTATCATGAGTCTGCTTCGGGAAAAACGGAACAGATCGGGCGGGAATTGGTTTTAGACAAGGGAGCTTAATCATGCTGCGTATAGTACTGGGTTCTATTTTGATTTTGATGGTCGGGTTGATAACCGCGTATGCCGGGAAAAATTCGACTAAGGATGTTCCCTTAATCTATACGCAGGGTGGCGGCCTCAAGCCCGATAAGGTGGTTGACTTTAAACAAACCGACTCCAAGCCGTTGGAATTGAATATCTTTTATCCGGTGAATTTTAAGGAGGGCGACAGCCGTCCGGCCATCGTTTTTTTCTTTGGGGGCGGCTGGAAGGGCGGCAATCCGAATCAGTTTTACCCGCAGGCGGCCTATCTGGCCTCGCGGGGAATGGTGGCCATCAGCGCGCGCTACCGCACCAAGTCGCGCTACGGTGCCGAGCCCTTCCAATGCGTGGAAGATGGCAAGTCCGCCATTCGTTATGTCCGCAAGCATGCCAGGGAACTGGGCATTGATCCGGACAAACTGGCGTGTGGTGGAGGATCGGCCGGCGGCCATGTCGCGGCGGCCACAGCCACCGTGAAGAAATGGGACTGTCCCGACGATGATTTGACCATTTCAGCGGTACCGGATGCCTTGGTACTGTTTAATCCGGTATATGACAATGGTCCGAATGGATACGGCTACGATCGCGTTAAGAATTACTACAAGACCATTTCGCCCATCGATAATCTCGACGGCACACAGCCGCCGACGCTGGTGATGATGGGCAGCAACGACAAGCACACGCCCGTGGCAACCACCGAGCTATACGACCAGCGCATGGAGGCCAATGGCAATCGGTGCGACACGATCATCTATGAAGACCAAAAGCATGGGTTCTTCAACATGCATAAATCGAAGAACAATGAATATTTCATCAAGACTGCCGTCGCGATGGATCGATTTTTGGCAAGTCTGGGCTTTCTGACCGGTGAGCCGACGGTTGACGTGTGGTTTGCAACGGAGGAAAAATAGTCATGATAAAATTGATTCAATGTATCCTGCTGGGGCTTATGCTTTCGGGTTGTGCCAGTGTTGGCCAGAAACAGTGGTACAGGGGCAATACGCACACCCACACGTTTTGGTCGGACGGGAATGATTTTCCTGAGATGGCGGCCGATTGGTATAAGCGGAACGGATATCATTTTCTGGTGCTGAGCGATCATAATGTGCTATCCCGCGGCGAGCGCTGGAAAACGTTGAATAAGCAGGTGAAAGACTGCGATGTATTGCGTAAACATGCTGCACGCTGGGGGAAAGATAGCCTGGAGGTGGAGGAGACCGACGGCAAAACCCGGGTCAGGCTGAAGGCGCTGGACGAGGTACGCTCGATGGTGGAAGAGCCGGGCCGCTTCATTATGATTGAGGGGCTCGAGCTGACCAGCTCAACACGTCCCGGCGGTGACCGGAAAAAAGGGCTGCCGGTTCACTCGAATGCGATTCATGTGGATGAATTGTTGAAACCCGGCAGCAAGGCAACCGTAGAGAAACTGCTGGCACATCATGAAGCGCTGGTCACCGCCTACATAGAACGGGCGGATCATCCGGTGTTCTGGCATATCAATCATCCGAACTGGAAATATTCGAATACCGCCGAGCAGGTGGCCCGGGTGCAGGCTGCACAGGGGCTGGAGATCTTTAACGGCGGTTCCAAATGCAATAACCTCGGTGATGAACAGCATCCGTCTGTGGTCCGCCTTTGGGATATCATCAATACAATTCGTATCAAGGCGCTGGGCATGCCGCCGCTGTTCGGATGCGGCACCGATGATACCCATAACTACCATACACCGGAGTCGCATTATCACAGCGGAGAAGAGCTCCGGGATGCTCCCGGCATTGCATGGGTGATGGTGCGCAGCGAGGAGCTGACGGCAGATGCGATTACCGAGGCCATGGTGCACGGTGACTTTTATGCCTCTACCGGCATCACCCTGAAGAAATTGCAGTATGACGCAGCGGCCGGAGTGCTTTCGCTGGAGGTCGATCCGAAGCCGGGTGTGGAGTATACCATCCGCTTTGTCGGGAGTCCGGTGGATGTCTCGCTCGATCATGAGGTGCCTGAGCCCATCGTGGACAAGAAAGGCGTGCCTCATCCGGTCAGTGGAATCTATTCTGACGAGCGTCTGGGTGCGGAACTTAAGAAAGTCAAAGGGCCCAAGGCGTCTTATCAATTGACGGGTGATGAGCTCTACGTTCGTGCCGTAGTTTCGTGCGATGCTGAAGATTTGCCCGTCATTGATTCGGGCACCATTCCCAGAATGGCCTGGACGCAGCCGATCGGGTGGAAAAAGCATATTAAATAAGCGATATGAAAAAGCTGATTTGTTTTGTTGTGCTGTTGGCTGGTTTTGTTCTTGCCGACCATGAGCTGAAAAGCCCGGATGGGCAGGTTGTCGCCACCGTATTTAAAGATGCCGGGCATCTAGCCATTACCGTAAATCGCGACGAAAAGACCATATTGCTACCATCTCCCATCGGGATTGTTCTTGATGGTTCCGACCTCGGAAGAGGGGCGGAGATTATTTCTTCCGAAGCCTATAAAATTGATGAAACCTATCCATGGAACGGGAACCATTCGGTTGCGGTCAACCGGTATAGCGGTGTCAGGTACAAGCTGGAGACCGGAGACGTTAAATGGCTGCTCGATGTCCGGGCCTATAATGACGGTGTGGCATTCCGGTTTTCCTGCAACAAGGACAGGGTGCAGTTTAACGGCGAATCGACCGAGTTGAAATTCGATACCTCACTCACAGCAAAAAACATGCGGCACAGCATGGGTGAGGAGAGCCGGGTCTACACATTGCCCGTGACGGAGATTGCAGCACAAA
>CAZWZW010000103.1:0-10675 GCA_964639125.1 uncultured Verrucomicrobiota bacterium | reverse complement strand
AAGCCAAAACACAAGATGTAGTACCGAGTCCAGCGAAGGGGATACCCATATTCTAAAATTATCATATTGCAACCCCCCTCTTAGAGGTATATAAATTATACCATGAATTTCGAGTTTGATCCAAAGAAGAGTCAAGGAAACAAACAAAAACACGGCATTGATTTTATCGATGCCCAAGCTTTATGGGATGATCCTGACCTAATTGAGATACCCGCACGCACCGAGGATGAACCAAGGTTTCTGATTATAGGAAAGATTAAGAACAAACATTGGTCAGGAGTCATTACCTACAGGGGCGAGAATATCAGAATCATTTCTGTCCGAAGATCACGTATAGAGGAGGTTGAAGTCTATGAAAGCTAAAGCATTCGATAAGAAATTTGAATCAGGAGAGGACATCACCAAATATCTGGATCTCTCCAAAGCCCGCCGTCCTGAGCAGGAACAAAAGCGGGTCAATGTAGACTTTCCTGTTTGGATGATTCATTCACTCGACAAGGAAGCCAAGCGTCTTGGTGTTCCCAGACAATCCCTGATCAAAGTGTTGGTATCTGAGCACATTCAAAATGCTCATGCATAAATACTTTTCGAAAAAGGGGTCAGCCGATGAATTTTAGAATTTGGTTTGACTCCCTCCCTTTTTTTTGCTCTACCTTCTTCGCATGGCTAGGGCGTTGAGCGTTGAATATCCCGGTGCGCGGTATCATGTAATGTGTCGAGGGAATCAGGGCCGCGATATTTTCGAGAACCAGGATGATGTCGATTTGTTTGTCCGGTGCGGGTAAGTGAACAGTTGGCGATGGGGCACTTCACTACCGTGAGTCGGGCGATGAAGTTTTATGATGATCCCGGCGATGATTGGAGAGGGAGAAAGAATGTATTCTAAAATTCATCGGCTGACCCTTTTTTTTGCTTCTTTTCGGCGCAATCACCTCTCAGCCCGGGCGCTCGGCGAGCGCCCCTCCATCGAGGTGGCTATGGTTTTGTTTTAAATGCTCTATGCGTGAGCAACCGATGCTCCGGGATTAATATTGCCTGGTAGTTTGAGCTCGGCCCCTCTTTCAACCAAACCGGACCGGTCTTTGCGAAGCGCCTCAACCAGTGATGAGGCCGCCTGATAGCCCATTTCGAAATGGGGTTGGGAAACCGTGGTTAATTCAGGATCACAACACTGCGAAAGCCTTGATGTTGAATACCCCATAATAGAGAGATCAACTGGAACATGGATCCCGAGTCGGTTGCAGGCTTGAATGGCCAGGACACCCATCATTTCATCGGCGCAAAACACCGCCGAGATGGTTCCGCGATGTTTCTCGATAATCGATACGATATCCTTACGAATCAAATCGGCATCATAGTAGGCCTGGCCCCCCGGCCAACACGACTCGATCGTAGAAACCGTCAGTTCCACCTTGCATTCACGGGCCCCCAGCTCAACGCCATGCTGGAGGTTTGAAAAATCAGCATCGACCGATTGGCCTTTCAGGAAAAGCAGCTTTCGATGTCCCTTCCTTTCCAGATAACGAACGGCGGACGCCGCTCCCGATTGATCATCGGAACTCACACGAAAACTCGTTTCCGGCGAATCACCACAACAAAGGAAGCAACATCGAATGCCATGCTTCAACAATTCCTGATGAAACCATTCCGCGGCCGCTCTCTTCAGCCCCTGCAGGATGACGGAGGACACTTGCTGCTTCAACAACTTATCCCTAACCAACTTCCAAGTTTCCGGAGTAGAAACCGAAAAACACTTCAAGTAATAATCGTTTTCGTCGATTGCATTCATCGCCCCCCGCAAGATAGGGGCAAAATAATCGCCGTTTCCCGTGGAGGTCAAAAATGCCACGACCTTGTTGTTTCCGCTGATCAGCGCCTGGGCAAGCTCATTGGGCTGATAGCCTAGTTTTTCCGCCGCGGACAAGATTTTCCTGTGCGTGCACTTTGGAATCTTATCCGCCATCCGCGTGCCATTAAGCACAAACGAAACCGTGCATCTTGAAACCCCGGCCCGGTCCGCTATTTGCTGCATCGTTACCATATTATCTCATCCAGTCATGATTAACGTAAAACCCGGAATCCGATTATGGCAGCTCAACCCGGCCTCGGTAAAAGCGCTGGGCCTTGTCCGCGGGATCATGGATATGCACAGCGCTTCCTGTTCCGGGAACATTGTTGGTGATCTCATTCCAGGCGGTGGGCATGATGCTATCCGAAGCATCGACCGAATAGAGGCGGTCCAGTTTTGTTTGCAGGGTAATGACAAAGCCGGGAACGTTCGTCGTCATGGTGGACGTTTCAAAGTAGGACAAATCATTGGTTGGATCCGTACCGGCAACATATTCGCCGTAATTGTCGAGCAGATCTCCATCCGCATCAAAATCCGGTGCCCCGTTTGTTGTGTTGATGGATCCGAAATAAGCGATTTCCCACGAGTCGGGAATCCCGTTCCAATTCGCATCAGCAACCCCCGCCGGTGCAAAGGACCAAACGGCCCCTTTAACGGCTCCCGTTGCGGTTACCGTATCGATGCGCCAGAAATATGAAGCGGATGAAAAGGCCGGCGGATCATAGATATTGCTGGTCTGGTTCCCCTTGAACTGAGGCGATGCCTGCGTAGCGGACGCGACACCAGCCGGGCTGCGGCCAAAGTAGACATCGTGCGAAAGCGCATCCAGCCCCTCCAGCCACATCAGGTCGGCATTCGGTTTGACCGTCGTGCTTCCATCCGGCGGAATTGGGGTGGAAGCGGCGGCCTCCTGACGGCCCGCAATCCAATAGTTGGCAGCACCATATTCATATGCTCCAATGTCTGGCGCGGAACCGAGAAAGCCATCGGTAATACCGGAAACCACGGTGCCGGCATCGATCAGGGCGGAACCGGCTTTGGGCCGGAAATCCCAGTTGTCCGCGTCGCGCACCTGGTCGCGGATATCGGTTCCGGTCCAGGTGCCGTTCCAGTTATGGCTATCCGTTCCGGGCAGCGGATCGCCGGAGGGAAGCAGGGTGGCCGGGCTGATGTTGTCTGCCGCATTGTTCCGGGTGATCGTATTGGCATTGCCGCCCTTGTCGGTGGCGATATTGATAATTCCCTTTGTGAATACAGGATCAAAGCCAAAGTTGTTGTAGACTTGATGGAAGTCGCCCTTGAGTCGCATGGTGTCGGAGTTCCAAACGGCGTTATGATGAATCAGGCCTTGCTGACCGCCGGGATTTCCATCAAAGCGGATGCTGTATTTATTATGATCATGGAACCAGTTGTAGCGGGTGATTGAATTCGGGGCTTCCGGAACCATGCGGTGGACACCGGCCCCGTCGCTCTGTAACAGACCAATGTTGGTGACCCGGTTGTATTCCACGGTTCCAACCTTGCCGGGGGCGATCGTTTCGGATGCACCGGCAGTGTCGATGGTATTGCGCCGGATCACCGATCCGCTGCTGCCGATTTCCACCTGAACCGTGTTGCCAAGATTTGGAATCCCGGCACAGCTGAAATCGATATTGTGAAAATAGTTGTTCTCCATCACACAGCCCGCTCCGTTCATGCGCACGGCCTGCCCGTCGGAATGTTCAAACACACAATTGCGCAACGTGTTTCCAGGATTCGAGTTTCCAGCCTGCATATTTGCAAATTCAATATCGGCCTCGCTACCGAGCATGCGTCTGGAGAAGCTTGGGAATTGAAGGTTGCAGTTTTCCACCGTGCAGCTGCTGCAGCCGGTCATGTTGAACGTCGTGCCGAAAAAGTTCAGCCCATCGAGCACCAGCCAATCGCTATTCGATATATTGAAGGCATAGGTCTGGGTTTTTCCCCTGATATTTCCCGAGGGGACGCCGCCGCCGGGAGCCCACAGATACAGGGTTTTAGTGGCCGGGTCGTAGAACCATTCCCGCTCGGCATCAAGCAGGTTGAGTTTGCACTCCAGATAGTAGTAGCCCAACTTGGTTCTGTACTCGTTAGCAGCCACAGGAGCATAGGTGAAGGTGTTGCTGCCACCCGTATGGCTGAGCACTTTCTTTGGCCAGGTCCGGAAACTGCCGATATTCATCACGCCCATCGCACCCGTCATATCCAGTCCGGTGGCCGCCAGATCATGGCCGTTGTTTACATTGTCGACCATCGTCCCATTGGAGCTGGCTCCATCATGCCCGCGGCCCCAGGTGCCCGGCTGGTCCCAAATAGAGCCATCGTGCAGGAAGGCATTCGGCCATCGGGCCATAATCATCATTTCGCCGTCATCGAAGAGCTGCCAGATATCGGCAGTCAGAGTCGTCTTGTAGATGTTGCCGCTGTGCAGCGTCCACCCGCTCGATCCCAGATCGCCGAGCGATTGGGTGCCGTCCAACGTCACGGTTTCGTTTTGATAGGCCTTAAAGGTAACTGGATTCCCCGACGTACCGTTCAGATTATTGATCGCTACCGCTTCATGATAGGTGCCGCCGCGGATATGGCAGGTGTCCCCTGCCCCCATCACGTTGGCCGCCTTTTGAAGGGTTGCAAACGGAGCTCCAAGCGTTCCCGCGGCGGAATCGCTCCCGGTGGTGGAGACATAATAATTCGCGGCGCGTGCATGACCCACCACGCACAACATCAATACAATCACGATACGATGCATCTTAATTCCTCTTTTCAATTATAATGGGCTATAGCCAGCCAACATTTATCATCCATACTATTTAACACCGCGCATTTGATGAATTTGATGTTGTCGATGGATAATGTTTGAAAGAATAAACCCGCATGTCGCCGTTTTCTGGACCAGAAAGCTTATATGAACGTAATTCATCAGAAAAATATCTCTGATCGGCCTGCCTCGGGCGTCGTCTTCCATCCGAGCTTGCCGCTGACAATCCTACCGTTTGAATGTAACTGCACAGAGACTTTGAGCAGGCAGTTTCACGGTGTGCTCCCGACCGGAAATGTCGATGTTTTGGGATACTGGAGTGGTGGTGTTATTCTGAAGGAATACAACCAGTTGACGGTTGTTTCGCACGGCGATCGCCTTTGTTCTCTTCGGTGTTCTCACCTGAAGAAGCTGATCACCGGGACGGATGAATCGGCTTAACAAGGCAATCGGCGCAAAGTCCGGGTTATAGATGACAGTGCCTGCCTGCCGGTCGATCTTTATTAAGCTGTTCTGCTTCCAGCCCCACCCGCTTTCGCTGTTCTCGTTAAGCACCATATTCCAATAGCAATAGTTTTCGCATCCGGAATTCAGCCAGCCGGATATTTCTGCAAAACGGGTCCGGGCTTGTTGAACCGTGTTGCTGCTGTTGAAGCACCTCCCTTCAGTATGCATCATTTTCAGATCCGGATAGCTGGAACGCAATTCCCTTACTTGTCTGGGAGGGCAGTATTGCAATCCCACCCCACAGGCCTTGTCGGCCTTTGCGGTTGCCATAAAGGCTGTTGCGTCGCTGCGTTTTCCTCTAAAGGTTCCGGCCCATATCTCCGTTTTCAGGCCGTCCTGATTGAATCGGGGTCGAACATAGTCGGCGATCAATACAGACATCTGCTCTGGAGACATGTCGCAACCGGGATATTTCGGGTTCATGTCGGTTTCATTCTGAACAATTAGGCGATCAACCACCACGCCATGCTCCGCATAGGCCTGCACGTATTTGGAAAAATAGAGGGCATAGGCTTTGTAGATTTGCGGGCTGTCCCTGAGAACGTTGACCGCCGGATTTTCATTCCCGCCATCCATTTTTCCGGAAACCTTCATCCATCCCGGCGGACTCCAAGGAGAAGCGAAAATGCGAAGCTCCGGGTTTTCGGCTTTGGCTGCACGGATGAAGGGCAGGACGGATTTTGTATCCCGCTCAACCGAGAAATGCTGCATGTCATAGTCATTGGCAGTTTCACTGTAGCTGTATGCATCCAGTCCGAAATCCGAAGCACCGACCGCCGTACGGCAAAGCGTAAGACCTGCGCCGGATTCGGGATTGAAAAGTGCCGTCACGACCGCCTTGCGCATTGCTTCAGGAAGACTCATAAAGGCCTCCCCTCCCTGTTCGTTGAAAGCACCGCCAATCCCTTTCAGGACGGGGGTAATCACATGATCCAACGCGACGACAATCGCAGCATTCGTACTTGCGGGCAGTTTATTAGCCAGCTCCTGAGCCTGTATGGGCTGGGCTGTGATCTCCACGCCAACCGACAGATAGACATAGTTCAATGCGACCGGACGATATCCGGAAATAAATCCTGCCCCTAACGCTTGTCGGGGTGCGAGGCTCAGCATGCTTCCGACCAGCGCACAGGCCATGATCAGGCTGTTTCGGTTCCTTTTAGTACAAAATATATTCATATTCATTCCCTTCATGATGATCCCTGCATCTCATCAAGTTCGGTGCCCTTGGTTTCGTGTACGCACTTCCAGACAAAGACGAGCGAAACAAGCGCATAGACAACCAGTCACCCTATTAAAACAATCCGTTGCATCCTGCTCCCCATACATAATATTCACCTCAATGGAGAAAATCTTGATGCATAATGACAAAAAACTTTGACGATTAAATCCGCATATCGCTGTTTTTTTGATTCCTCCAGCAAACCTTTCCGATCAGCCTGCTTCTGAAAGCTAGTCCACAGAGATGGACATAAACCGATTGGCACGTCCTTAAGCCTTTCTTTCATAGAAACCGTCTCCGCTTCACTACGACGGAACTACGTAGCCGCCCCCTATGTAGTTCACTCGCAACGAAGTGGAGAGTGGATCGATCACTGTATACTGGCCCTGCAGAAGGCTGAAAATGAGGCTACGTTCTCTTAAAAAAAGATACATTCGGGGGATATAAAAAAAGCCCCGCCAAAGTGAAACCTTCGGCGGAGCGACTTAAACTTTCAAGGGCAGGTAACTACGCCATGAAACGACGACGAACAAACAACATTCCACCGCCTAATAGTGCAACCATGCTCAGCGTTGCCGGCTCAGGAATAACCGACCACACTGCCGTTTTATTCGATGTGGCGTCATAACCCCACTTCGCAATACCGCCAGCCGATGCAAAACTTCCCGAGTTACTGGTATAGGTCGAAGTAAATGCGGAATCATCCAGCAATCCACCAAGAACCGTCATATGGCCTTCATTGGCAATATTTACAAATTTTCCGTTTATGTCACCTTTTGCAGTCAATGATCCAAGCGAGATACCTAGATGGTCAGTTCCCGCTCCCGACCAACCGCCGGTAACGTCCAAGGTTCCGCCGTAGAGGTTCAATGTGCCATCTGAAGCTCCGTTACTCGCAAGTTTAAAGTTGCCGGTGGTGACCGCGCCGCCATTGATGGTGAGCGTACCTGTGGCATTCGCTTGCGTACCAAGAAGGATCTGGGTGGCACTCAGGGTACCATCGTTCAGCACTACAACTCCAGTGGATCCGCTTGTGGCAGTTCCATCTTTAGCGCCGATCTCCAGATTGCCCGAAACAGCCAGCGAGGAGGAAGCACCGTTGATGGTCAAGAGACCATTCCCGGCACCAGCTCCAGTCCACGCAGTGCGGTCATACCCAACGCGAACCTTGTTTGCACCTACCGTTGAATTTGCAATCGTCAGCGTATGCAGGGTTCCAGCGCCATTATTCGCGCCCAACCATATTTCCTTCGGATTCACGCTCGGCGTGGCATTCATCGTGATATCCACGTTGGATGTGAGCCTTACAATCGCGGTATCATTAGACGCAACATTGGGAACGCGGCTTTTATTCCAGTTTGCCGCGTTGTTCCAGTCATTGTCTACGGCACTGCTCTTCCATTCATTGTTGACCGCGAATGCGGAACTCGCAGCCAGCAATACGGACATGGCCATTATTCTTTTTTTCATTTTTTTTCTCCTTTTTGTTTTTCTCAACGGTGCGTCGGAAATGGCACCCCTATATAGGGAGAGGCACCCGTTCCCGACGCACATAAAACGTCGTTCGGAATCGATCTCCTACTGGAGGATGATCCGATAGAAGGCGTTGGCTTCGGTGGTATCATTGGTCACGTTGATCGGACCGACACCGGAGATGTTTTCGACTACGTTGCTCCAGGTTCCAAGGACCAGATCCGTTGTACGCTGCAGGGCATAGATGCCGCCCAGCTCGCCGTCAAAACTTGCGATGATGCTGGAACCGTCGATGCTCACCGAAACATTGCCGACCGAATTCACGAGCGACAGGCCGTTGGCCAGGGCGAATACCATGTCGTTGGCTGGATTCGGATCGGACACCGCAATCGGGAAGTCCTGAGAAACGTTGCCGGTCGTGTGTTTTGCACCGCCCAGAATCGAAGAAACATTACCGCGCCAGAAGTCCATCTGGTTGGCCGTATCGTCTGCAGTAAACCAAACTTCAAAAGCAAACGCTTCGTTGGCTCCGAGGGCGGGCATAGTCACCGCAGAACTGAGCTTGAACTGATAGAATCCGTGCTTGGCAAACGTTTGATCCGAGCAGTCGAAGGTATCCGTTTTGAGCGTCGACACAATGTTGGTGGTGGCTTTATCGACCACACCAAACCAGACCTGCAACTGGTTTACACCGTTTGTCAGACCGGTGAAATCGGCGGCATTTCGCATTTTCAACACCAGTCCATCAAACGTAGTCACGCCAGCCAACTTGGGCTCGGCAGCTTCGATGTCCTGATAGAGCTTATTATATGCTGCGCCGTCGAGCGAAATGAACTCACGCTTTGCAGTTATAGCCGCAATGCTGCTTGCTCCGCTATCGAAGACAACGTTGTTGGTCGGCATGGACAGACCATAATTTTCGATGAGACCGGTCGCCGGCGCAAGGTAGCTGCCAACGATCGGAAGGAGGGTTTCGTTGGTCGTTCCACTGCCCAATTCGGTCCATTTGATAATAACGTTGGCTTTGGTACTTTCGCCCACGGCCAGACCATTAGTACCTCCAAGGGCATCAAATCCAATGCTCACTGCTCCATCAACGCCGGGGGCGCTCAAGGCTACCGGGAACGAAGTCAGGTTTGTGAAAACCGAACGCGACTTGTTGGTGAAGGACATTCCTGTAAGAACCACGTTGGTCGGATCAACACTCGCTGCAGTATAGTTAACCAGGATATCTTTGTTTTGCGTGGTGGTCGGATCCATGACCCCAAACTGCAGGATATCCGCCGGGCTCAGGTTCAGGCTGGTCGGCGTGTTGATATAGGTGGCCTGAACGGGAAGCGTATTGGTCTGGCTTGCGCCGCCGATTTCATTCCACACCACGCTGATGGTGCCGTTGGTCGTCTGCTGATCGGTGGTCAGCCCGGCAACGCTATTATCGAACTGGATATTAAGCGTTTGGTTCGAGGGCGTCGGATCCGTCAGCGTGATCGGGAAGGTATCCAGGCTGGTGAAAGCCGAGTTATCAGCGACAAACACATCGGTGATTTCCACATTGTTGGAGCCTATACCATAGACAAAGGAAGCATCCACAGTATCGGCTGCGGTTGTGGCCGGGGCAGTCAAGGTCATATCCAAAAGTGCGGAAGGATTGAGGCTCAGGCTGGCTGCGCCGGCAACGCCTACAGTATAAACAACGGTATTGGTTGTCGTACCGACGATCGACACGCCCCAGTTGAGATCGCCCGACGAACTGTTGGTCACAAAGGAATAAGCGGAAACATCCGCGCCGCCGTTGCTGCCGTTGCCGGTAATATCCCCGGCTGTAACCATTGCTGTAATATTGCTGAAGACATCGATACCAACTTCCAACAGGCCACTTTCAACGGTCATGGCGACGTTGGCGCCGGCAAACTTAGTGAAGTTTTGGGTAATAAGCTTCCCGTCATACAGCCCAATGGTGGAGGTTCCTGTTCCAGCTCTAAGGCGCAGGTTCCGACTAACATTAACCGTTCCGCCATACATGTTCAATGTACCGCTGGAGTTTTGGTCGGACATGGTCAAGTCCTTGCTGGTACTGACCGTGAACGAACCGTTGCTGACGGTCATGATTCCTAAAACGCCGATACCACGGAAACCAAGATAGGCGTTGTGTTGAATCGTCAAATCACCGCCGAGAATCTGCACTTCGGCGCTCCCAACAGTGTCCTGCCCCACACGCAACGGTTTTGACGGCATGCTAAAATTCACTCCAACCGGCACGGTGGCAAAGTCCCCTGCCTTGAAAATCGGAAGGTCGAAAGGACGATAGAATACATTGTTTTTCCAGTTGGTGGGATTATTCCAGCTGCTATCCGGGGCGGCATCGCCATCCCAATCCCAGTTTTCGGCCATCGTACTGCCGCTGATTACTACACCTATCAATATTGCTATCCACTTTTTCATTTTCACCTTTACTCTCCTCTGTTTTATTTCAATTAACTCATGTTAACTAACAGACACTATTTTCCGGTGAGCATATGCTCTACGCCCACAAACCATTTAACTCCGCCCAAACAAGGGGTTTGATGAGAAATCGAATAAAAAACGCGGTGCCCATGTGGACACCGCGCTCATACCCTATCTCTTGGCAGGGATTATTTTGCAGATACACGAACTTCGTCGATATAGATGAAGTCGCTGTTGCCCGATGCATCGCACCGGAAGCGAATCTTCATATCCGCCGGGAAGGTGTAGCTCGCCTCATCAATGACGACGTCAGTAATGTGGTAGAACAAGTCGTTGCTGAAGTCGGTGCCACTCACATAGCTGGCGACCGTCTGCCACGTTGATCCATCCCAATACTGCACCC